>JAKBRD010000008.1 GCA_021834865.1 Microcaldota archaeon
CCAGCAGCGTTGTCGCCAGGCCAGGATCTTCCTTTGCTATGCTTTTGGCCTTGGCTAAGTAAGAATACGGCTTCGCAAGATTCGGGTAGAATACCAGATAGCTGCTCCTGTTGGCTATGCTTAGCAGTGCCTCAGTCTTGTTTATGCTCACGTTGATGCTGTTGCCGTTTAGAGAGGGCGTAGCCTGCTGCAGGCTTATCCCGAGCCTTGAGTTGTAATACGCCCCGTAGGCCAGCAATACCGCGCCCAGAATAAAAAGGGCAAGCGATATTGTTGCTACGGTTTTCTTCTCTACCATGGCATCATAGGTTTACGTCTATGTTAAGCTGTTCCTTGAGCTCGCGGTATCTGTTTCTTATCGTGACTTCCGTGACTCCTGCAACATCCGCCACTTCCTTCTGCGTCCTGCGCTCGCCCGCAAGGGCTCCGGCAATGTATACAGCCGCAGCACTCACGCCTGTTGGGCTCCTTCCGGAGACCAGGCCCTTCTTCATCGCGTCGTGGAGCAGCTCCACAGCCTTCTCCTGTGCTTCGCCGCTGAGCTTGAGCGCGTTGACGTACCTTGGCACATAGCTGACCGGATCTGTAAGCGGTATCTTTAGGCCGAGCTCGTGGGATATTGCTCTGTAAGCCCTGCCTATCTCTTTCTTGGGCAGCCCGGATATGTTTGCTATTTCGTCCAGAGTCCTCGGCATTCCAGCTTTTCTGCATGCGGCATATATTACTGCCTGCACCACAGTCTCTATTGGCCTTCCCCTTATGAGGTTGTTCTGCACGCACTTCCTGTACAGAAGCGCTGCGTTCTCTCTTATGTTCTCAGGAAGCCCGAGATAGCTTGAGACCCTGTTCAGCTCAGGAAGAGCTATCAGGTAGTTCCTTTCGCTAGAGCTGGCTATGCTGGCCCTCTTGTGCCACTTCCTCATCCTGTAAAGCTGGGCCTGCCTCTTTGACGGGATTCTGACTCCCCTTATGTCTTTGTTGTAAAGGTCTATTTCCGTGACAAGGCCCTTGTTTGGCCTGGTATACTTCATTGGCGCTCCAGTCCTTGCCCTGGAGTTTCTCTGGTCGGAGTCAAATGCCCTCCATTCCGGTCCTGTGTCCGTTATATTTTCCTCTATCACAAGGCCGCAGTTGTTGCATACGAGCTCTCCCCTCTCAGTATCGTATATTAAATCGGTGCTTCCGCAGCTCGGGCACACTTTGCTTATCTCCGCCATCGCCGATGAGTGCTGGCTTGGCTGTGCAGGAACTATCTGGTTCTTTTGCTTCTGCACTTTTGCCTCCTGCGACCCGTTGTCTACATTCAGCTTGTTATTTGTTATCGTTATTTTCTTCACGTTCTGGGACTTGTTCGCACTTCCGGAATTCTTCTCGGTTTTCTTATTTTTGCTATTTGGCATTCTATCTACCTTGTTCAAGCGCTTTTGTACTTTTTATCTCGAAAGATTTAACCTCCGTGTCGTTTCACCATACAAATAGGCTTTTAAAGCTTTCTAAAAAAAGCAATATTATACTGCTAGAATAGATATTTAAATCTTTCTATAAGGTTGCGTAGTCCGGATTACATTTTGTTGCGCAGGTAAAAAGCCGTTATAAAGCGTAGCTCAGGATGGGCGCAGCTTATTCGGCAATACTCTTCCATTAAAGGCAGTTTTACGGAAACTATTTAAAACTTTAATTGAGAAGGATATCAGGTGATCAGAATGCGTGTTTCGGAAATGTACAACCTCGACATATACAGCGACAACGGGCAGTACCTTGGCGAAGTCAAGGATGCGATAGTGGACCTTGAGAGGGGAGAGGTAAGCAGAATAATGATGGAGGAATGGAAGAATGCAAGCGAAGACGAAGTCAGGCGCATGCTCCAGCAAAAAAGCATACTTTTCAAGAACATAAAGAACATAGGCGACGTTGTGCTCGTTTCTGCGGTAAGCGGAGCGGCTAAGAACAGCCCATCTTCAAGCGTAGAGCTTTCGGATTTGGCCAACAGATGAGTTTGGCCGTTTTCCTTTCGGAATTGTGATCTTTTTCTTTTCGGTTTTTGATTTTCAGTTTTTGAATTAAATAGAAATCCCACGCTGTTTATTTGTGGGAGATGCTACAAATTTACTTGTTTGCAAATTTTGCCACTATCTGCTTTACGAGATTGACAACTTTTTCTTCGTTTTCCTCTTTCGTAACTCCAGGTTTTACCGGATTATATGAGTGATTAGCATTTGGCACTACGTGTATGGCATAATTGGCAAATATCGGAGGCGCATCCTTTACGTTCCACATAGGGTCGGAGTCTCCAATTATAAACTCCACAGGCAGTGACGCCCCTCAAGATGCTTATGGGAAAATTCGTGCCTTATGTCATTTGGCCTGTTCATTTCGTGCATTGGATAACCCATAGATATGACGCCCTTAACACCAAGATCCTTCCTGCCGGCAAAAAGCGTGGCTATGTAGCCACCGAGGGATTTGCCAACTATCACGACATCTTTTGATCCCATGTGCCTTATGCATGCTTCAAGTTCCCCTTTGCTCTTATCGAAATCCATTTTCTGCTCATCGGTTCCTCCAACAAAAGAAAAATTAAACCTTAAAACAGAGTACTCGGCACTTAATGCATCGAACAGCTTTTGCATGAGGCTGTAGTGCATATCGATACCGCTCCCGTGCGCCAATATTATGTTAAGTTTTGAGCCTTTCCTTATGGCAGTATCGATTTCTATGTTTTTGTCACCGACTTTTATACGGCCTTCCGTTCCAATCACCAAGGCAGCCAAACCATTTTTAATGTGTAATCATGGCATCTGACTATCGCAGCGCTTATTTCAGCACCTGCGGGAGCTTTATACCGCGCTGGCCCTTGTAGAAGCCGGCATAGGTATTGCCAGTCTTGTTCTGCAGCTTGACGAATATTATATGGGCGAATCTCTGTTTTGGCCTCAGCTTTATTGCATATGGGGCGTTGTTTATGACTTCAAGAGTTATCGTTCCCTTGAACCCGGCGTCAATTATCGTGGGCGGCATTGAAAGGCCGTGCCTGGCCCATGTGCTTCTCAGCTCGACAAACCCGGCCACGTCGTCCGGAACTTCCATGTATTCTGAGGTGGTTAGCAGAACCTGCTCCCTTGATGCTATAACCATCTCCTTGACGTTTCTCTTTATCTTGAAGCATTTTTTAATATCTTCATTGCTCGACATCGGATCCATGACGAAATCACTGCCCATGTCCTTGTGGTGCGCTATTTCTGAGGCTAAGCGCATGTCTATCCCGTTCTCGCGCACCATATCGTTGTAAAAAGGCCTTATGATGAGCCTTTTCATCTGTATCATGCCGTTTATGTCATAGTCTGAGAGTATCAAACAAACACCAAGAAATCTTTTTTAAAAAGGCATATATAATTATCTTTATTAAATAATCGCTTGTTAATAGAAAGGCGAGCTCCCATCGTCTAGCCCGGCCAAGGACACGGGGCTTTCAACCCTGTAACACGAGTTCAAATCTCGTTGGGAGCATTTAAGGCTTACTAGAGAAGCATACACTATTCCCTTTGTATTTTTTCATAAAAAGTTTGATTTTATAACCTTCTACAGTTTGTAGATAATGAGAGCTATTACTGCACAGGCTTCTACTACTTTGGATATACTGCAGCCCCTTCAAATGATGCATCTGATAATGTCATATCTATTAACATATTAATTTCTGTTATCAATTCAATATATAAAAAGTTATTTAACATTTTTATATTTCCGCTATCAAAAATTCTTGTTTTAGGCATAATAAGTTTGTCGTTCAGTAGATCAGTATAAAATGCTTGCTCTTTCTTTTTTTGCAGTGATCGCATTTCATCCGTATTAAATTTTTTTATTACCTCTAAGGCTTTATCAAATATCTCTTGTTTTGTAGTTTGATTGAACTCATTCGGTTTAAGGTATTTGCCAAAGATCACATTTATATCGTATGGCTTATAATTTGGCATCTCTTCAAATAATTTCAATACTTGTTCTAAGTACTTTAACAGATCACTAAGATAATCCAATTTCACAATATGTTTATTGAAGGCGTCTTTAATTGGCGGTGCTATAAGCCTTGATACGACAGCCATAAAATCCGTAAACTCAGCAGTAGTAGGTGTTTTTTGGAATTCAGGCGTTTGATTAGGGAAAGTCGATGTAGAAGGTAAATCAGATACGTTTATTTTTACTTTAGCAAAATATTTGCTGAAAAATACTTCTTTATCACTTTGCTGTTTTATAACATTTGAAAAGTACGCAAAATATAACATCCATGCTTTAATAAGTTCTTCTAAACTAAGTTCGCATAGTGCAAATGAAGTTTCGTCACTTACTTTTTCAGAATCATCCATTAGACGCGCATAGTTATCGAGACATAGCTGTATAGCTTCAATACTTGGCGAAAATGACATTTTATACTACCGTTTTATTTGTTATTCTAGGGTTATTGCCTTGTTGGACAATTGAATATGTAGGTATTTATATTTTTATATAAGTCATAAATACCTTTGGTAAGATCTGAATTTTCCTTAGCTTTTTATTTGATGATTTAGTCCGTTTTCAGAATAACAACAATGATTTTTAATGGTGCAGTGAGCTATCCAAAATGGCCAAATGAGATAAATTATCTATTGCAAATTTAAAAAAGAGAAAGACACCTTTGATCTGAATTTTGAAATAAAATTCCCCCAAAACGAGCTTAACTGGTATGCTTTAAACAACAGCATAGTTGTTGATATGGGAAAGAGCAGAATAAGAATAAGCCCCATAGAACTGCAGATAGCTTACAAACTTTACTTAGGAAGCGACAAGGATTATGAGGATGCGGCACATTTATATACGATATTCAGGGAAAACATAAACAATAAGGAATTAAAGAACTTCATAAAAAAGTTAGATATAAAAACAGGAGTAGTCAAAAGAGTATTAGGTAATGGGATATGAAAAAGAGCAGTCTGCTTATAGAGTTAGCAAAAGAAAAAAAGCGCAATGCAGACGACAACCTAAAGTTCGTAAAGCTTCGTGCCGAATGGATAAAAAGGAAAAGCAACAAGGACTGGAGCAAGCGCCAGAAATCTATAATTGACAGTTTATATAAGTCAAACAGGAAACTGAAGCTAAAAAGAGCAAAAGCGTAGCGATGGCTACGATACTGTAGAGCTGGCTTAATCCCGTTGAAAGCATCTAATATTTGGGTTATATAGAAGCATAAATGATCGCTGTATTCGCTTTATCTGCATTGCAATGGCCACCAGATCAGAAACAGCGTATTATAAATATATCGTATTTTTAAGCTGTATCAAGCCAGAGGGTGGTTTTATGGAAAAGTTTCGTTTGAAAAACACGTCTGCCTTAGATGATGATAGCAATGCAGCTTCAGCAACTCAGAAACCTGCAGTGCTAACGCTTAGGAAAGAGGGAGTAAAATCAAGGGATTCGGCTTCTACAACGGTAACCAGCGGAGTGGTCGCAGGCATTTTATGCACGGCCGGGCTGCTATCGCTTGCGGATGGGGCTCTTGAAGGAACCGGAGGCCTTACGAAAGTTGTCATAGGGGGCACTTCAATGCTTTTCGGCCTCGTCATAGCAATTATTCCGCACCACGATTAAACTTGCAATGGCTTTGTGTTCCTTTTGGATGTCCTAAAAGCAGTTGATGAATAACTCCTTGGATTGACCGTTGCGTTTAGTAGTGGGCACGATCCCTATTTTGCATTCTTGATACTTATTCGAAATATTTCGGATCTGTCTGCTTCCTCAAAAGCTTATCATCGTGATTTTTTGAATAAACATCGTCCCAGTGCACGTATTTTATGCTGGCAGACTTGCCGCTCTTTGGGTATTTTATAGAATGCTCGAACGTAACGGCACGGTACAGGCCGTCTTTTGTGTCTACGACTACGAACCTGAAGTTAACCCCCTCGAATCCCAGCATGAAAGCCCCGCTTGACCCATCCTTGTATAGTATGCCTTCCGAGAGCTGGGAATTTAGGTTTGACATTACCGAACTTTCGTCAGCCTCACGCAAAAATATGAACCTTTCCCTGAGCCTTTCTATGCAATGCATGGTAACTACAAGGGTCATTTCCATTTTGGCAGAAAGCTTTTTCGATGCATTGTTTTGATATTTATCCATTTTATTGTGCCTCTTGATTGCCGTTTATTGATTAGCAATCCGAATACATTATATTTATTTGTTTTGGGGTATTTTGGATTGCCTCACGAGGCTGAGCAGGCAAAGATTGTAGGTAGGGTAAATGCCCGCTTGCAACAGATTTATATTTTAGAAGTTGAATTATTATCGGTGTCAAAATGCTAAAAGAAGGAGACAAGGCCCCGGATTTCAATCTTGAAGGTTCTGATGGATCGAAGCATGCGCTTAAGGAATTCAATGGAAAGTACCTTGTCCTGTACTTTTATCCGAAGGACAACACGCCGGGCTGCACCATTGAGGCTAACGAATTCAACAAAAAGCTTTCCGATATAAGGAAGCTGGGTGCCGAGGTTGTCGGAGTCAGCAAGGACGACCTAAAATCCCATGACAAGTTCAAGAAAAAATATGACCTGGAATTTCTGCTGCTTTCCGATCCCTCAAGTGAAATGATAAAGAGTTATGGGGCTTACGGAGACAGGGGCATTTTTGGCATGGGAACGCTGAGGAATACGTACATAATAAGCAAAGACGGCAAAATAGCCAAGATATATGAGAAGGTAAAGCCAAAGGGCCACGCCTCTGAAGTAATAGAGTTTTTAAAATCAGCTAAGTGATAAAAATGTCGGGAAAAACAACAAAAAGAGCAACAGCAAAAACTGGCACAAGAAAGGCTTCTGTTTCTAGGGAGGAGGAAAAAGATTCCGATTCAGTGGTAGAGGCGCTGAATTCCAAGCCCAATGCCGAAAACTGGAAATCTGCGCTTCCGATTATAAAGAAATCAGGAGCTAGATATTACAGGATATTCTACGACAGCGGGCTAAAGGACAAAGATAATCTGAAAAAGGCTTATGCAGTTCTCTACGATGGGTCTTACAGGAGGCTTTTCAAGATACCAGTAATAGAGATGCACGGAGAAAAAATAGTCGGCGCGACGAAGTACCTGGTAGGATTGAAAATAAACAACAGGCAGTAAGATTTGGCTTTAGGCTTTTTTTGAGACTAGATAGTCTCCAATTACCAGCTTGGTAGCTCCGGTGTTTTCCAAAGTCCATATCGCATCCTCCGGGTCAAGGGCTATCGGCCTGCGGTGCTTGTTCAGGCTTGTGTTCAATACTGCGCCAAAGCCTGTTTCCTTTGCTATGCCGCTTATCAGCTTGAAGTAGAGCTTGTTCTCTTTGGCGCTCACCATCTGCGGCCTGGTCGTATAATCTATGTGGGAAGCTGCCACGAGGTCTTTCCTGTGCTCCATCCTTACCGCATTTGCGCTGGTCATAAACCTGTTCGGGCCCACGCAGTCTTCTAGGAGCCTGTTGGCTTCCCCTTCGAGCATGCTGCTTGCGAATGGCTGGTAGAACGGCCTCTTCTTTATTATGAGATTTAGCTTGTCCCTGTTTTCCGGATCGTTAGGCAGTGCTATCACGCTGCGGTTTCCAAGTGCCCTCGGCCCATATTCCATGCGGCCCTGGAACCACAGCAGTATCTCGTTTTTCTTTGCGACCAGCTCAGCCGCATGCCCTGCCGGGTCTTTTATGGGCTCGTAAGATATTTTCTTGTTCTTGGATTTTTTTAAGGCGTTGAATATCTGCTCGTTGGTGTAGCCAGGCCCGAAATAGACATTGTCTATTTGCTTGCGGTTGAACTTGCCATGCAAGCTGAAGTCAATGTATGCCGCAGCTCCGAGAGACAGGCCACCATCACCCATCTGGGGAAACACAAACAGTTTTTCCACTTCGGGCATGTGCTCTATTGCCCTGTTGACCAGCACGTTGGAGAAGAATCCTCCAGCTACCGCGACATTATGTATGCCAGTCTCTTTTATCCACTGCCTGACAAGAGTCGTGACCTGAAGCTCTGCGTGCTTCTGCACGGCATAAGCAAATGACTCCCTGTCGTATTTCGACAGCACGTGGTCCTTGAGATACTCTGCCAGCAGTATCTCATTCCTAGTCTTTATCTTGGAAACAAAATTCTTGGATTTTGGATCGTATACGCTGAACTGCCATAGCTCAGGTATTTCCGCAGGGTATGAATATGCGGCCAGGCTCATCAGCTTCCCTTCGTCCTCTGAATAGCGCATGTCACAGGCTACGGTTGCCGCACCGTACATTATACCGAGGCTCGTGCTGGCCCGGAATTCGGCAAGCCTCTTTATTTCGCCATTGTCCCCTGTGGAAACCGTGCCGCTCAGGCCGTCGCCGGAGCCGTCGAGCGTTATTATAAGCGCCTCGCTGAAACCAGATGTGAAATATGCCGAGGCTGCGTGGGAAAGATGGTGTTCGACTACGTGCATGCGCTTGTGAGCCAAATCCCCATCTATGAGTGCCAGCCTTTTTGCAGTCACGCTCTTGCTTATGGGAGTTCCAAAAGCCTTCCAAAGCATGCGAGGCCTCTGGTTCTGTATTAACTTATACGGCACATTCATCAGGTGCAGCGTTGCCCTGGACGGGCGAGGTATTTCACGGCGCCATATTGCGCGCCTTTTCCTGTCCCATGATGGTATGACCCTTGATATTAAGGCGTTGCCCCCTATCCATGCGAGAGCTATGTCCGTTATCTCTTCTTCCGTGTTTTTTGCGACATATTTTATAGAATTATATGGGAATCCTACCTCATTTTTGTTCTTGGTGAAGCGTTCCTCGTTGACCGCGGATATTACGCTGCCGCTCGAAACTGCCGAGCTGCCGCAATCATGGGAATCGTTTATGCCAAGAACAGCCATTTTTTCACTTTAAAATACAGTTATATAGATTAAAAATCAAATATTATGCTCTAATTCGTATTAAAAGCTATCGCTTCAGAAGAAAGCGATTGCAGCGTATGCCACGACGCTGGATAAATCTCCGGTCTGTGCCCCTGAATTTGAGTACTTGAGCAAAACCCCCTTTTTTGCCCCGCAGGCTTTTGCATAAAGCGCAGCTACTGTTGAAGGACCATATCCGCAAGCACTGTCGCCGTTAGCTGTCACGCCTTCGTTGAAGCCCTTTGCGTCCATTTTTTCGAGCATCCCTATAAGAGGCATGTCCTTGGATTTGGCTATGTGCTCGGATTCGTAATGGTTGAAGTCCGAGCTCGCAACAAGAAGTGGTTTTCGCCCAAGCTTTTTTGAGGCCTTGAGTATCGCTTCGTACATGCATTCTGATGCCCCAAAGTCTTGCACTCCCATGCATACCGCAACCATTGGAATAGATCCGAATATATATTGTATAAACGGCAGCTGGACTTCAACAGAATGCTCCTCTGCGTGCGATTCCTCATCCATTTCGGCTAGCCTGCATGAATTGCAAATCTCCTTTGCAAATTCCGTATCGGAGTGCATTATTCCAAGTGGCGTCTTCCACGCCTCTGCAGATACGCCTATACGAGCCCCAAGGCCGGTGTGGTTGGGCCCTATTATTATGACAGAATCATAATCTTTCCTAAAATCATAAACGCACTTGTATGCATATGCAGCTGTTTTTCCCGAGTATATGTATCCAGCATGTGGTGCTATTATCGAATAAGGTTTTAACTTCGAAGGCTGTGCCTCGTCCATTGAAGCTTTTATGAAGCCGCTGAGCTCGGCCTTTTGCTTTGGATAAAAACTGCCTGAAAAAACGCTTTCGCGCATTGGTATTGCCTCATTTGCAAGTAAAGATTATTTTAATTGCATAGCAAAGAATAAATTAAGGATTGCAAAGCTCGCAATGGCAATGCATAAAGAAATGGAATTAGATACTTTATCGTGCTTTGGATGGTTTTCGTACTTTATGTTGATATGGATTATTTCTTTGCCGCATGCGAAGAGGTAAGGCACCCCGAATTGAAGGGCAAGCCCCTTGTCGTAGGCACGGCTCCAGTAAACGAAAAATTCAGGGGCGTAGTGCAAACGGCCAATTATGAGGCCAGGAAGTTTGGCATACACAGCGGGATGCCAAGCATCAAAGCGCTGGATCTTTGCAAGGAGCTCAACTACCTGCATTCCGATGAGGAGCATTATGAAAGCGTGTCAGCGGAGATAATTAAGGTTCTAAGGTCATATGACAAGCCTTTGGAGGTTATCAGCGTTGACGAGGCAGCCATGGATATAACGGGCCTTACTGACGAGGAGGCGCTCGAGCTCTCCAGGGATATAAAATCGCGAATAAAGAAATCCTTCGGGCTTACGTGCACCATAGGCATAAGCAATGGAAAGGCGTTCGCAAAGATGGCTTCAGACAAAGCGAAGCCCGACGGCCTGATGCTCGTAAAGGCGCAGGAGCTGAGAAGCTTTCTGGATTCCTGCTCCCTTGATAAGCTGCCAGGAGTAGGCAGCAAGACTCACGAAAAGCTCAAGGAACTCGGAATAAGCAGCATAAGCGAGCTCTCAAAAAGCGATCCGATGGTACTGATAGACGCGTTCGGCTCTGCTGGAAAGGAGCTTTACATGCTCGCAAACGGCATAGATGAATCAAAGATAGTCGAGAGCTCAGAAATACTTTCCATAGGCAGGGAAGTAACCCTCAAGAGCCCGGCGACGAGCGTTGACGAAGTCACGCCTGTGCTGAAGGGCTTGATAGACGAAGTAATGAAGGAAATCGAAAAGAATGGCGTGCTCTTCAGAAATGTTGGCGCCAAGGTAAGATACACTGATTTTTCCATAAGCGCGAAGAGTTATTCCCTGCACAACTACAGCGATTCCAGGGAGGAAATAGAAAAGCGGGCAGCACCTATGCTGAAGGAGCTCCTAAAGGCAGGAGCCGCAAGAAAAATAGGCGTCAGGGTATCTAGGCTCATAAAAACAAAGGGCCAGAAGAAGTTATTTTGAAACGTACTCAAGATTCTGTATGAATGCCCTTACCTCAAGCGCAGCCTTTGTTCCGCTTGCTGCAGCGGTTATTGCCTGCCTGTATACGTGGTCGGCCACGTCCCCGGCTACGTATACTCCGGGTATCTTGGTCTTCACCTCATCCTCGGTTATTATGTATCCTGCCTGATCAAGATCAAGCTTGCCCTTAAGGAAGTCGGTATTGGGCTTGTAGCCTATCGCAACGAAAACCCCGTCGAAACTGAGCTGCTTCTGCTCGTTTGTGTTAACGTCCCTTATTTTAACTCCTGTAACCTTTGCATCTCCGAGAACTTCCTCGACTACGTTGTTCCATATTATCTTTATTTTCGGGTTGTTCTTCACCCTCTCCTGCATTATTTTGCTTGCCCTGAACGAGTCCCTCCTGTGTATTATTGTGACGCTGTTGACAAACTTCGTAAGGAAGAGCGAATCTTCCATCGCAGTGTCTCCTCCGCCGACTATGGCTACGTCCTTTTTCTTGAAGAAAGGCGCATCGCACGTTGCGCAGCTGCTTATTCCCTTGCCTATGAACTGCTTTTCAGATGGTATGCCTAGCCATTTTGCAGATGCGCCAGTTGCTATTATAACGCTGTTTGCAAGGTATTCCTGCGAAGGCGTTTTGACCTTGAAGGGCTTCTGGGAGAAGTCTACGCTTTCCACATTCTCCCCTATGAACCTCGCTCCGAATTTCTCAGCCTGCTTTCGCATCAGGTCTATGAGCTCAGATCCATAGACGCCATCTGGAAAAGCAGGAAAGTTTTCCACTACGGTAGTGAGTAATAGCTGCCCTCCAGCTTCTACACCGGTTATTACTAGGGGCTTGAAGTCTTCTCTTGCCGTATACAAGGCCGCACTCAGCCCGGCAGGGCCCGATCCTATTATTATTACGTTTTCAACCATTTAGACCACTTGGAATGAATTATCAGGGCTGAAAATCCATGATAATGCATATATTACACCATTTTGTTTTTAAGGTATTTAAAGCTTGTTTGATATATTGATATGGCGACCGGATGCATGAAGAAAAGGCAATGACAATATCGCTTGACGCGAAGCTAAAAGGCTCTGACATGGATTTTGTATCTCATGCGCACAGCGACCACATAGCCGCAGTCAAGAGCTCGGAATCGATGCTATGCAGCACCCAGACTGCAGAGCTGATAAGCACAGCCTACGGAATTGCACCCAAGCTTGTTGGCTCCAAACCCGAAGGAGTTGGACTTTACGATTCAGGCCATATGCTAGGCTCAAAACAGCTGTACATTGAAAACGACGGAGAAGGCCGCAGCCTAGTTTATAGCGGCGACTTTCAGATGATGAAAAGCGTTACTGCAGCACCCATAAGGATAAGGAATGCTGACTGCCTCATAATAGATTCTACCTATCCCGACCCTAGGATAAGATTCGACGCAAGAGAGGAAGTTGAAACCGCTTTGGCCAGGTGGGTTGCCAGAGCATTAAAGAGCGGCATAGTGCTTTTCAAGGCTTATGCAATGGGCAAAGCGCAGGAACTCATAAAAATACTGAACAACGCCGGCATAACCCCCGTTGTGAACAAGAAAATAAGTGCCATAAATAAGATTTATGTAAAGGACAAGATAAGCCTTGATTATGCCTCTGCGTATGACGAAGGAAGCGACTACGAGAGCATATTGAAGAACAATTTCGTCGGCATAGTAGATTCAAGGAATTTCGGTAACCTTGTTGAAGCAGTAGGCTACGCACACAGGAAACGGGTTTACACTTCAACTGCCACTGGATTCGCAAAAAGCTTCAGGTTCAATGTTGATGCGCAGTTCTGCCTCAGCGACCACGCCGATTTCAGGCAAAGCTTGGAATACATAGATGCCGTTTCCCCGAAAAAGATATACACTTACGGTCCGAACAGGGATATATTTGCAGCCAATCTTTCTGCTCTGGGCTACAACGTAGAACCGTACCAGAAAAAGGCCATAGATGCGTTCTGATGTGCACACCAAATAATCGGCAATAGTGGCAGAAGCGCAATATATATGGCACAGTAGTTGCCCATCCTGTGCAATGTTGCTGAAATTTACTGTGATGCAAGCTTTTCTCTGCAGACTTTCTTTGACTGCTTCCACACATCCCATGCGAGGGCGAACCTTATTATTTCTATTTCACTGCCATTTGTTGCCTTTTCCAGGGTTATTTTATACTTGCTTTCCATGTATTCTAAAAACTCCTTGTCATATTTTTCCATATCAATCAAACTTATTTTGAACCTAATTGTTAAGAATGTGCATATATCAAATTTGCATACTTGCCACATGCAAAAAGCCGCAAAATAAGCCAAGTAGATTCTGGCGCTTTCCACAAACATGTGCAACGGATTTTTATGTTTGATATCATGCTTTTATGCCGAACTCCTTGCGTATTTTTGAAAGCTTAGGGCCTATCACAAACATACAATACGGCTGGAACCTGTTGTTCTCATAATAATTTTTGTGATAATCTTCCGCTTCATAGAATTCATCGAGCTTTCTCACTTCGGTAAGAATGGGCTTTTTGAATTCTGGCACAATCTTCTTTATGTATTCATCTATAACACCCTTATCCGAATCGTCTTCGTAGAGTATTATTGACCTGTATTGTTCTCCGACATCTGCGCCCTGTTTATTCTTAGAGGTAGGATCGTGCATTGCGAAATATATTTGCAATAGCTTTTCTAAGGTTATTTCCGAAGGGGAGTATTCTATCATTGCGACTTCTGCGTGCCCGGTCTTTCCAGAGCAAACTTCTTTATAGGTTGGATTTTTCACATGGCCTCCAGCATAGCCTGGAGTTATTTTCTTTATTCCCGGAAACAGCTTGAATACGGCTTCAGTGCACCAAAAGCAGCCCGCGCCTAGATATATTTTCTTTGTTTCTCCCATAAAAATCGGTTTAATGCTTTATGACACTTTATTCTTATAATGTTGGAAGGTTTTAAAACCTTTCAACTTTTTATAGGCCGATCAAGTTATAAACAGCATACCGGCATAAGCAGATTAATCCTATGCATATGCTTTGAAATTAAATGGGCCCGGAGAGATTTGAACTCTCGACCTTCCGATTATCAGTCGGACGCTCCAACCATGCTAAGCTACGAGCCCGCAGAAACCAATTATTATGTGAGAAAAGCTTTAATTAGCTTAGAGATAATTTTACCTCTGTTACCTTTCCCATCGGCTCCTCTTCCTTGAATACCTGGGTCGTGAACTTGTAGAGCCTTACGTTTTTCTGCTTCCAGTAATCTTTGGGTATGCCTGCCTTTTCGCATACTGCGTCGAGAAATTTCTCTGCATCCCATTTTTCTTCGACGGCAACAACTGGCAGAAGGAGGCCGCTGTATATCCCATACTCTATCATTAGGCCATCCCTGCCTGTCTTTACAGACTTGAGCTTCTCTTTTTCAGTTCCAGAAATTGGCTCGAGCTCGGACAAAATGCTTACTTCTATTATCAGTTCCGTTAGCTCGTTGAAAGAAATAGGGACAAACCTCGGATCATCAAACGCCGCAGATATCGCAGAATCTACAACTGCCCTCGCCAGAGTAGTTGAAGGGCGAGGGAATCCTACACAACCCCGTAAGGCTTCCGTAGGGTAATGCGATAGTGTTACGAATGCGCCTGATGGCCAATCAAAACCTTTTATGCTTTCGTATATTACGGTTTTCTTAGATATCGGGCTCTTGAGAGCCAGTTCTATTGCATTCCTTGCAGCATGCACAAGCTCTTCCCCTTCCCTGAGCGTAAGTTTTTTCACTCAAACACCGCGGCACGCAAATGCCAATAGATAATGTAGAGGAGCAATAATTTATAGGTGATGCAGCAAAACTTCTATATAAGGTGGCAAGGGTTTGCATGAACGCCAAAAAAACCAAAGACAGTTCGAAATACACGATATATACCGATGGAGCTGCGCGTGGCAATCCTGGGGAAAGCGCTTCGGGATTTTCTGTTTTCGACGATAACGGGAAAGAGGTAATAAGCATAAGCTTTTACAACGGGATAAAGACCAATAATTTCGCCGAATACACTGCAATAATAAAGGCGCTGGAATGGTGCGAAGCCAATTTAAGAAGTCCGGAAAACGCTGATCTTGCCTTCGTATCGGACAGCGAACTGGTTGTCAGGCAATTAAACGGCAAGTATAAGGTAAGGTCCAGCGAAATGGCAAGCCTCAACGCCACAGTCAAGGAGCTTTCGAAATGGTTCAGGAGCGTAGAGTTCATGAACCGGAGGAGGAGTGACAAAGGCATAAGCGATGTCGACAAGAAACTTAACGAACTGCTAGACAGGATAGCAGAAGAAAGAAACAAAAAACATTAAATAGGAGAATATACAAGCTAATATTAGCTCGTATGCGTTTAAAGTGACTTTTGATGGCTGAAGAAAGCAACGGCAAGAGGGAGGTCAATCCCGAAGCCAAGGAACATTGGAGAAAGGGCAATTCGCTTTTTGAATCAAGCAAGTTCACAGAAGCTATAGCAGAGTTCAACGAGGCAATACAGATAGATCCAGAATATTCTGACGCTTACTTCAACAGGGCTTTGACAGAGAGGCTGATGCACAAATACGAAGAGGCCAAGGCCGATTTGCAGAAAGTCATGGAGCTTGAGCCAAAGAGCCCAGACGCGCCCCTTCTTTATGGTGATATGGCGGAGGCGAGCAATGACCTCGTCGGGGCAAAATATTGGTACGAAAAATCCCTTTCCATAGACCAAAACTATTCCGAGGCAAAGAGCAGGCTGGAACACATAGACTCGCTGATGCATGTAGATCTGTCGAATACAGGTACGACTAAGAGTGGCATACAGCAAACTCAGCAGGTACAGAAGCCCGAGGAAGAAAAAGAAGTCATAGAAGAGGGCCAAATAAAGAAGCTGCCATTTTACAAGTCAAATACGAAGTTTGATTCGGTAATAGGGCTTGAAAAGGTCAAGACATACCTGCACGACAACGTCGTGCTTGCGATACAGCACCCTGAGCTTTTCAGAAAATATGGAAAGGAGCTTGGGCTCGGGCTATTACTGTATGGGCCACCGGGAACGGGAAAGACCCACACGGTAAATGCCATAGCTGGAGAAGCAGGAGCAAACGTAATAGTCGCCCAGATAAACCAGATTGTGGACATGTATACGGGCAATACGGAAAAGAACCTGAAGGCGATATTTGAGCAGGCCAGGAAGAATCCGCCTTGCATAATATTTTTCGACGAACTTGATGCTCTCGGAGTCAAGAGAGGAGGCGGTGGCGGCGGAGACAACAACAGCTCGATGAGAATGGCCGTCAACGAATTCCTAACGCAGATGAACGGCATACAAACCAATCCCGAAGGCATATTTGTCATAGGCGCCACGAACCAGCCATGGGACATAGACCCTGCGCTCAAGAGGAGCGGAAGGTTTGGTGACAGCGTTTATATAGCGCCACCGAATTACAAAGACAGGAAGGAGCTTTTCAAGCTTTACACGAACAACAAGCCTAGGGCTGGCCTAAAGTACGGAAGGCTGGCAAGGGGCACAAGCGGCTATTCGCCGGCTGACATAAAAAGGATATGCGACAAGGCAGCTATGAGGCCGCTGCTTCACGAGTACCAGTACAATAAAGAGCGCAAGCTCACCATGGCAGACATGATGGCAGTGCTGAAGGACAAGGACAGCAGCGGCAGTTCTTTGGACGAGTGGTACTCGATGGTCAAGAAGGACGTAATAAGCAAGACAGAAACGCAGATTGTCGACGGGAAGAAGCAGGAGATAGTCAAGGAGGGCAAGCTTGACGCCCAGGAGAAGGTATTATACAAGGCAATGGTAAAGGATATTAAAAAGAACACGAGCCCGACGAGAATAAGGATCAAGAAGTTCATGCGCTGGTGGGCAATCCACCTTTTCTGAAGGCCTTAGCCGGGAGTTGAACCCGGGCTTGAAGATCCACAGTCTTCCGTGCTAGCCGTTACACCACTAAGGCTCGCTTATTTATTAACGCCAAGATTATTTATCCTTACGCATTTATGCCTTTTGTTTTTACAGCCTCGACCATTATAGGCTTGTGTCTTGCTGCGAAAAATTTCTCTCTGATGGCATAGAAGGATTTAAATACTGCGGAAAAAATTTCATGGGAACGTATAAATATTAAAATACTGAAATCTTCAAGTGGAATGCTGATGATACATCAGAGAACAATGCAAAACATTATTTATTTAACGCAGGCAAACTATACTGCGCAGGGATGGCGGAGCCTGGTCAAACGCGACGGACTCAAGATCCGTTGGCTTAGGTCTACGGGAGTTCAAAATAATATTTATGGACAAATCTCCCTCCCTGCACATTATGTTTACTCTTGCTTTAGTTTCATGATAACGTTTACCGAGGTGTTATAAATGGCGAAAAAAGAGTCACAGAATAAGACGAAGAGAAAATTGGCCAAGGGAAAGCTTTACGAAATACCGAATTATGCGCAGTCGGAAGAATTCACAAGCTCTGCAGCGTGCGCTATAATGGTATTGAAATACATAAACAAAAATTTCAAGCCCAAAAAGGAGGATGAATTTTCCATATGGAACGAAGCTGTTAACGGCAGCGTATGGCACGGGTCAAAGTACGGACTGGCATATGCAATGTCGAAGAGAGGAGCCAAGCTGCACATAGTCAGCAGCAATCAGAAGGATGAAGGATACGAGCGCAAGCTGGCGGTTTACGAAGGAATAAACCTGGATACGTTGAGATCTTCTTTCAATGAAATAAAGGAAAAGACAAAGACCGCAGGCATAAAGGAGGTGCATGGCATCATCACAGTAAATACCGTGAAGAACACCATCAACAACGGCAACATACCAATACTCCTTGTAGACGCGAACAAGATAAATCCATATCTGGACTCGTCTCCGCACTGGATAGTAGTCAAGGGCTATGACGAGGATTCTTTTTACATAAACGACCCGTATTCGGATAGCACCATAGCCATAGAGCCCAACGCGCTCAAAGAAGCCATAGGGTACGAGAATGAATACCACATGGTAGTAGTAAAAGCAAGCAGGAGATAAACGGGCAATTTTCCTTTTTCTTTTTTATTTTATTAGGTTGTTTGCACTATTTTTAAATTTCTTTTTGGCGTTTTGCAGGTGCTGAGAATTGGCGTCTTATTTTCATAGCGCTAGATCGTGCATAAAAACCAATCCCATAATTTAAAAAGAAAAAAAGAAAAGGCAGCCATCCAATATTCCAATGCTGCCTTTTACATCATTTGCTGCACTACGCTTTCGTGCAGCGTTCTTTTCATCAAAGCTCTTTCGTTCCTGCGCTTTGCAACCGCCGGCCTGGCTTTTGTCCTGCTTGCCATCGAAGCATAGCACTCGATGCAGGCTAGCCTGCTTTCCAGAGGTATTACGGCTTGCCCGAATGATTTTGAAGGCAGGACCATTTTCACTTCTCCCTTTTTCAAAATCTTGCCGCATATTGCGCAGAGGTTCTTTTCAGCGCGGTCGAGGCCGAGCTTGGCAGCACAATCCTTGCAGTATGCTCTGCCCTTGGGCCTCATGACCCTGTCCGAAGGACTGTATGTGGCTACGCCACATCTTTCGCAAGGTATGACTCCTGCTTTATATTCCCCCATTGTTTTCCCCACATTGTTTTTGCACCCACTTCAATACTATTTTGTTTTAACCACTATATATACTTTTGCAGGGATAAAAAATTCCGCTAATAATCGCAACACAATAGTTTTTACCTCTACAAGAATCAAAAAAACTCCAGAAAGCTTTTTAAATGCCGGGAAGTTCCGATTAAGCTCCGTTTTTAGAAATTGAGGTTATCGCATCCTTTATCTCTTCTATGGTTGCATCAGTCTTTACGCAGTTTTTTTCGAAATGCGTGATAGCTGCAACGTGGCCTGCTTCTTCAAGCTTTTTTGCAAGGGCCAGCTCGCTTATCGAAGGCAGGTGCATGAGCTTGGTGAGCTTTGGAATGCTGTAGTAAAATGGTATGTCAGGCTCCAGTGAAAGTGATTCCATGAACCGATATTCGCGCTTGTCTGAACCCATCACTTCTTCCATGCTTTTTGCAAGCCGTGGCCTTATGTCATCGCCGATTAGGCTCCCAAGCCACATTCTTCCTGACGTCTCTATTTCTGAGCCGCACAGCGGGCAACGGCCTATGCCAGTGAAAGGGCCCTGCTCGCTGCCAAGCCAGCCGCACTTTCGGCACTTGTAGGCAAATCCAAGCTTTTTCACAGAAGAAAGGGCCGACTTGCTGCCCTTGATTAGCTTAACGATCGTACGCATGTAGTGCATGTACGAAAATGAAAGGCCTACTTCTATGCCGTAATTGAATTGTGCCGCGAGCCGGGCAAAAAAGCCTATCAATATCCTGATGCCGGCTTCATGTCCGAGCTCGTTGTGCATTGGCACCGAGTCGTATGTTTTTATGCACGCAGATAAATGCGCACCGCATAGCACTGCCGTGTCTGTTGCAGTAAAAGCCACTATGCTGTTTTCGTGAGCTACCTTTAGTATGTCAAACAAGTATGGGGCTGGGCTGCCGAACGGATCCACGTCTATCAGGTCAAATTTCCTGAGCGGCTCCCTGTTGCAGAACTCCTGCACGCTTGCATTCTCATATTTTGCATTTTTCACCGAATTTGATTCTACGTTCGACTTGAGGGATTCGTAGGAACTCCTGTTTATCTCAAGCAGTACGGCTTCGTCAAGCCCGAGCTCTTTGCAATACCTTATTCCCCGTATGCCGGTTGCCGATGTAGCGTCCAAGGCACTCTTTAGCCCTGGCTTAAGCTTGGCATATGCTATGGTAGCATCGCGCGAAAGCTTTGCCTTCGGGTTTATGAAGGCTCTATCATCAGCTATTACGGCGCTGCCCTCAGTATAATTCATTTCAAACCCACCAGCGACAGTATTGAGTCCATGAGGCCGTGGGCATAGGATATGCAGGAGAATGCAGTCAGTATGTCACCCTTGTCCAAGTAGCTCTGCGCATCGGAAGCGTAGAGCTTGGCCATTTCCACGACTGATGACATCTTCCCGTCCAGCTTTGTGCCAGAAAGAAGCTTTAGGCTGTCCCCAAACATGCTTATGTCCTTGAGCACCCTTTCTTTTGGTTCGGCTGCAGTCAATTAAACACCGATTGTGATTTGCAAGATAGATAAGAATTTATATCTTTAAGAGCTTTTAGTAGTACTGTTGAAAAGTGATCTTATGGCCGAAGACGCTAATGATGTTCCATGGAGCGAGAATACTAATGACCTTATAGAAAGCCTGGCTCCCGTAATAAACGACAAATACGGGATAGCGCTCAAGGACATATTGATAAACCCCGCATTTTACGTATCCAAAAAGGATATAGAAACCACGTTCAGCAGCATCCGCAACGAAGTCGACGATTACGTCGAGACCACAATGAAAGGCTTGGAAGACGAAAAAAAGAACTTCGAAAAGGATGGACTGAAATGCGATGCGGTAAGCAAGCAGCTCACACAGAGCATTACAATGCTTGCCAAGCAGAACAACATACCGGTAATAAAGCCCGTTAGCATTGACAGGAACGTAGACAACGAGGAAGTTATTTATGTGAACAACATAGACAGCGGCTTGACGGCTCTGATAACAAAGCTTGCCTCTGCATCAAGCTTCATTGCCGACTTCTCCACCACTTACAAGACGTACAGCCTTGGGCAGTGGCTTTTTGACGGGCATAAGAACTACGTCATAAACGTATCCCTCGAGCAGAACAGCTATATGGATTTGGACCAAGCCAGGGATGAGCTCAAGGTTATAATGGATGGCATCGATGCTTATTTCAAGGGGCAGGGTAGCGCTGATGAAGAGCAGAAAAACTGATGCGCTCGTCATAGGCATTACCGGAACCCCTGGAGTTGGTAAAAGCTACTTCTCCAAAAAGCTTTTTGATAAACTGCGTTCAGCAGGGATAGCCGCAAAAATAATAGAAATAAACGACGTCGTCAATTCGGAGAACGCTTATGGCGAAATTGACGAGTTAGGATCAAAAATAATCAAGCCCGATGTGCTAAGGCGTTCCATGAAGAAAGCAGTAAGAAAAGATAAAATTTGCATAGTCGTAGGGCACCTTTTGCCTGAAACCGGGCTTAGGCCTAAGATATGCATAGTTCTAAGGCAGAGCCTGCATGTGCTGGAAAAGCGCATGGAAGGAAGGCGCTACGCGAAGACTAAAATACGGGAAAATCTTCTTGCGGAAGCGTATGACGACATAGGAGTTAGGATGAAGGGCAAGTGCGACGAGCTCTTCGAGGCCGAAAGCGACGAAGAAAGGGAGCGCCTCATGCGTTATCTGATTGCCGTGGCTTCCGGAACGAAATCCAAAAAGCCCAAATCCAGGGAGATAGACAAGTTCGCAGAACTGGAAAGTCTAATACTGGACGGAAACAGGCTGGGATTCTAACCTTCATATGTTAAGCTTTTCTGCAATTCCGTGATATACGACAAGGGCGTATTGCACGGGAATGTCTTTCGAATAGAGCTTGCACTGGCTCTTTTTTATGTCCTTGGTAAAAAGGAACTTCTTGTCGGAGATAATCTTTGAAAGCATGTCATTCACGTCTATGTATTTTGGCTTTTCCAATGCGACTAGCCTTGTGCCATCTACGCTAATCTTCATCTGTCCGCCATGTTTTCTTATAAATTCGTCAGCGGCAACCCTTATGGTAACGTCAGGGCCCATTATCCTCCTTATTCCAAGCTTCTGCATATTGTGCAGTATGGCTATCGTCCCCATGCCCGATTCTATCCTTGAAAACGAAATGGTTATGTTCAAGCCGTTCGTGTCTGCTTCGTGCTCTATCCTGTTTTTCAGTTTTTCAAGCTGCGGCCATAGGGTATCTTCGGATATGCTGCTTAGCTTGAAGCACAGGGCATCAAGCTGCAGCCCGCTGGCTTTTACGAACTTGGACAGCTGCGATGCCTTTTTGTCATCAGAATATTTGAACCCGTAGAACGCGCTTTCGGAAGGGTTTGACAGCAAATTCCTTGCCAGGAGCATCAGCCTGGAGATAGATTCCGAGGATACGCTGGCAGCCACATTCCTGTTTTGATCCGTCGGGTCTATGACTATGAGCGGGGAGTTGAATCTTCTCTGCTCCTCCTTCGGTACTGAAGCTCCGGAGAGCTCAATATTTGCCTTTACGTCTATAAACAATGGAAGTTTCGATGATGAAATGCCCTCCAGAAGCGCGAGCATGCTTTTGTAATGCGCCATCAGCAGCTCGCACAGATAGCCTGAGAATGCGTGCCTGCTTGATTCCGCACCGTATATGTTGTGGCGTTGGAGCAGGTATTTTAAGATCCTTACTTCATCCTTCTGCCTGTCATTCAGGTTTTCCAGCACGAAGATATTATGGAGCTGCGTGCGGTCCACAGAGCTGCCCCTCTCGCTGGAGTCCCTGATTTTGAATGCCGGAACTATGTCGGCATATATGCCCCTTTTCTCATTCTTGAGCTTCAGGTATGGGTGCTCTGCATAGTTTATTTCGTAGCTCTCCCCGCGGCTTTTCAGTACTGCCTTCTTGGCAAGCTTTATGGCGTCTTCTTCCATCTTCCGCTCTTCGAGATATTTCGGAAATAGCAGGAATATGTCTATGTCTGATTTTCCCCTTATCTGGGTGCCGCGAGCCACAGAGCCGGCCAGTATTATCTCTACATCCTTCGGCATTACCGCTTTGAGCCTTCCCATGAGCTCATTTGAATATTCGTTGAGGTCATCTATTTCGCTTTTGGTAGGGACTATATCCTTGAGTATCCTGCCAAAAAGAGTTTCCAGCGATGCTTTATTAACCATAGAACCGGTATAATATTGCAGCGATGGATTAAATTTTTATGCACTGTTGATGAAAATGGCGTTTTCAGCTATAAAAAGCATAGGATCGATGTTCGGAAGAGGAAACGTTGAGAAAAAGGCCAGGGCCCTGAGCCGGAAGGCCACAGCCCTGGAGGAAGGCATCGACAAAGAGATTGAATATATCTTTCCAGGAAGTGAAGATGACAAGGACATAAAAAAGTATTTCTCCGCGCTTGGCATAAAGCCAACCTCAGACAAGACTAAGATAAGAAGTGCATATATAAGCAGGGCGAAGGAGTACCACCCAGACATAAGCAGGGAGGAAAATGCAGAAGAAATGATGAAGCTGGTGAACGAAGCTTATTCGGCCCTGAGCGAAAAGAGCCTCGGAGTTGGCAATTTGCGCGACGAGAAGAAGAGCGTTGCCGCGATGGAGAAGCTGGCGCTGGAGCTGTACATAAAGCTCAGGAATTCCGATTACGACAAAATGGTCGGCATTGCCAGAAGGGGAGTAACAAAGCAGGAATTCAGCGCAATCGTGGCAGACTTCTGCGATTGGAACAAGAGGTTCAGCAGGGTAGAAAAAGCGATAACGGGAAGGCTTGACAAAAGGCTCAAGGCGCTCGAGAGGCACAAGCAGAAATGTGCTGGCTTCGAGCAAAAGATAAGCAGGGATAACCTTGATGCAATGGCTTCGGCCAACAGGTGCATAAGCGGCATAAACGAGTCCTTGAGAAAAGGCTACACCGTAAGGTCGTATGCGGATATTGCATTTGCCAATGCCAGGGAAAGGATAATGCCGATAGAGCAAAAGCAGAAGGAAATCCTTTACAAGAGCATAAGATGATTCGGAAAGTTTTTTATTATGCAGATATAAATAATTGCAGCTTTATTTAAGGGCTCTTGGCTCAGTAGTAGAGCACCTCGTTCGCAACGAGGGGGTCGCGGGTGCGAATCCCGCAGAGTCCATAAATTTTTATGCAATCATTTCCTGAGTTCCCTGCCGTGGAGCTTTAGCTCAACGTCCATATCTCCTGAAAAGTCATCATCTGCAGGAAGCGAAAGCATGTATTGCCTGAATTCCTTTAGCTCTGACAGTATGCTTCTGGCCTCGTCAATGTGTTTGTTTGTATTTGTTTCTATATAATTTTTCTTTGATTCGAGCCAGTCTTCTAATTTTTCGAACTTTATGGAGCCAAAGTCTGAAAGCTCTTTTATCATGAACATGGCCTGTACAGTTTGAACCTGCCTGGAATCTTCGCCGTCCCTGACTGCGTATGCATATTCCTGGTGCTTTGAATAAAACTCTTTTCGCGAATTCTTGAGCACCTGTATATCGCGTCGCAGGTATTTCAGCATGCGGCCCTTTAGCATCTCGTCCTTTTCCTCGTTGGCTTTTTTGTATTCTTCATAATAATCGTAGTTGGAAAAAAGCTCTCCGGCATGGCTATCGACTATGGCATTTATGTAGTTGTCTGCAAGGCGCCTTATTTCTGCGGTGCTGGAATCGTAAATCAGCTTGTACAATGAGTTTATCGTGCTAAGAAGTTTGGATCCGTATCGCTCTATCTTTTCCAGGTATACTGCCGGCTCGTACATGAAGTCTTCGTTATAGTTCTCCAGCGATTTCAACGAAGTAATCAAAGACCTTATTCCAGACACCGAAGTCTTGAATTCCTGGCTTGCAGAAGCCTTCAGTTCGCCTATAGCTTTTTCCGCGTATTCAAAGCGCATATCGCGCGCTTTCGCTGAATAAAGGTTTTCATGAGTTTTTACGGTTCCCACCCTATCGCCTAAAAAGTTTTTGAACGTATTTTGTTTTTAAAGCTTTTGTATAAATTTTTATAAAGAATCAGAATTGTTAGTTAGATTTAAGTATTATTGCAGCAGTTTTATCTTTGATGATTCTTTGGAAATTACCTCAAAAAGCAACAACGAGATTGAAACTGCGCTTGACAGGATAAGAGATAACGAGGATAAAGTAATAAAAGCACATTCGTTTTTTTACAAGATACTCAGAAAAGCCAATGCATATGACGAGAACAGCATAGCAAAGAGCCTTCTCGATGATTTTATGGCAATACGCAAAAACCGCGAAGCCGAATTTGAATACGCAAGCAGAAACATGCTGGACCCTGCAAAGCAATTTGAGCTCAACAAGCTTGACAAGCTTTATGGCAAGGAGTACTCTGCAAATATTTTCAGGTTGGAAAGTTCAGGGGACAACATAAATCAATTCCAGAACAGCCCATATACGGGAAACTTTCCCGGACAGACGATATATGTGTGCAGACACGTGCCGCATACGGAATCAAATATAGAAAAGGCAGACAAAGTTGTTGGAATTGCAATAGAAGCATTGTTGGAAAAGCTTAAGCTCAAAAAAGAGCTTTTATAATACTTAAACTCCATTGTTAGATGAGCATGATGAACGGCAGTGACATAATAGTAGAAGACGCGATGACAAAGGATGTAGTCATAGCCAAGCCTAACGATTTGGTATCCAACATAGCAAAGCTTATGTCTGAGAAAGAGATAGGGTCGGTAATAGTTGTTGACGAAAACATGTATCCCCTCGGAATAGTTACTGAGGGAGACATAGTCAGGAACGTGATAGCGGAAGACAAAGACCCAAAAACAACGGTTGCAAAGGATGTAATGACAACACCGGTCATAACAATAACCGATGATATAGAGCTTTCCTCCGCCGCCAGGCTTATGGCAGTCAAGCACATAAAAAAGCTCTGCATAGTCAGCCTTGATGGAAAGCTTAAGGGTATAATGACAGAAGGAGACGTAATAAAGCATGCAGGATATCTTATAAATCTGTTTAGATGAAGAATTTTTGTTAGCGCAACATAAGCAATCCTGCAGCCTTGCGCATTGCGCTGTTTTCATTTTGTGATGGCTTCGCACCCAAAAAAAGGCTTAATAATTCTTTGAGACAAAGAGGTGCAAGGTGTTGTTTTGCCAAGTATTATTTCAGAACTGGAAGAGACAGGTTTCAGGATACCCGATTTTAGAAATAGCAATCTTTCCCTGATGAAGGAGTTCGCAGAAGGGCGTGGAAGGCACCTTAAAAGCGGGAAAAAAAGAGTCGTGCTTATAATTGACGGGCTAGGCTATGATACCCTAGAAAAAGCCGCGAAGTCAGACAAAAAGCTTTCCGACTTTATAGGAAGAAACAGCCTGGAAAAGGCAAGCACAATGTTTCCTTCTTTTACGCCCTCCGTAATTATAAGCTTGAATTCAGGCAAGTATGTTTCGGAACACGGAATAGTCGGGGACTTTTTTTCAAAGGACTATGGCACCATGATAAACCCGTTCAGGCTTTCCTGGATGCCATCAAGTGACGAGATAAATGGGCTGGCACCTATGCTCATGCCCAGGCCTTCTCTCCTGGAAAGGATACGCCTCAAAAAAAGATTTGTATATTTGATGAGAGATCAGGTCCTGGAAAAAGAGATGCGCAGCGCTTTCTGCAGCGGCGTCAGGTACGTGCCGCACACGGGAAATGAAGACCTTTTCGTAGGCATAGAAGCACTGCTGAAAAAGGGCGACTTTGATTTCGCATATGCTTATACCGATGCGCTGGATCATTTCAGCCACAGGTATTCCAAGAGCGGAAACGAAACCGTAAGATTGGTTGCAAGGCTTTTCAGGGACATAATGGAGCTTGAAGAAAAGCTCAGGAAATCGAATACCGAGCTCTTCATCTTTTCCGACCATGGGCAGATAGTTGTCGACAGCAGGCTTAAGACCAATGTGTGGTGGGACGACGAGCTCATGAAATTTCTCGAGATGCCGGTTTTCGGCAACGGAAGGAGCTTTAACATGAAGATAGCCGATGGGAAAGAAAAGGGCTTCGAAGATTATTTCGAAAGAAAATACTCGAAGAAAGCTGTGCTTTTCGATACGGACGAATTGATAAAGGCAGGAATATTCGGAAGCAAGAATGTTTCCGAATTCGCCAGATACAACCTTGCTGACAAGACAGGAATTGCGCTGGGCAACAACACGTTCAGCTTCAACGACTACAACAGGAGCAAAGGAAAGGCATCCAATCCGCGCATGAGCGAGAACAGGGGAACGCATGGAGGCATGAGCCCCGAAGAGATGGAGATACCTATACTAAAGGTAGGTTAACTTAGAGTTTTCCGGAATCCAAAAGGTGTTTTATCGCAGAGGCATACGCGTCCATCTGCGCTTTCTTGCTGTATTCCTTGGCAATGTCGCCCGACAGCAAAATGAGCTCCTTCCTCTCCGCGCTATCGTATATCGCAATATTCATTTTTTCCCTGAGTTCTTCGATATCGTTGGGATTGAAGAGCAGGAGCCTTTTGCCAAACCTTGTCTTTATGTCCTTGTTTACCGCATTCTCCGAAAGCAGCAGAGGAACGCCGAAAGTTGCCGCTTCTATGAACGTGGCGTTGAACGATTCCCATATCGACGGAAGCACATACAGATCCGCTGAAGAGTAGTAATATGGCAGCATTTCTTCTTCAATCCTGCCCACAACCATGATGCGTGGGTCTTCGGCTGCCATTTGGTCATATAATGGTCTTGACTTGCCGTCTCCGACTACGAGCAAGCGCATGTCTTCTCCCTTGGTTTCGGTAAAGGCTTTTATCAGGGCACTGACGTTCTTTTGGGCTTCCGCAAGCCTTCCCAAATACAGCACGATCTTCTTGCCGCTTATGCCGAGTTTTTGCTTGAAGCGTTCCAGTTGCGCCTTGCTTGGCCTGCTGCCCTCAAGCAGGGAGCTGCTGTGTATTATTTTTACGTTGCCATTGTATCTCTTCACTGCTTCGTACTGCTCTATGTTTAGGGCAATAACACCGTCGAAGAAGCTGAAGAACCTCCTTCTGGCCCTTTCCAGTCCAACGAATGGACCGGTGCCAAATGTCAGCTGCATTATGTTGTAATCGAAAGCGCCCTCGTATTTGCCGGATGCGTTTGCATGCTCTATGTAGATTATTTTTGCCCTGGGCATTTTGGCCTTGAGCCTTTTTAATATCACGTAGTCCAGAATCGAGCTTGCCAGCACAACGTCAGGCTTGATTTTGGATACGAATGCCTCCATCTCTGAAGTGTTTATGCCCCTCAACGAATAGGATGCGTAATATCCAGCCCTTACAAGCCTGTTCTCTATCAGACTCTGCAGCATGTGTCGCTCTCCAGCTTGCTTGAGAGCTTTCTGCTTGGACTCCTTGAGGAACATCGCGTTCTTGCTAGGGCCCCTGAAATAGTCGGTCATGTATCCCAGGTAAAAAGTTGTGATGCCGTGCTTGGGGAGCTCGTAGAATAGGTTTGCCGCAACCCTCTGTGCTCCGCCAACTGCGCCAAGCCTTGAGCTTGTATCGAATATCAATACCTTTGCCATCAAAAAACCTAGAATATTGGCTTGTATCTTCTGTCGGTATCTATGCTGCAGTCGAAGTATTTAAGTATCGTTGGCGCCACGTTGTAAACATAAAGCTTGCTTTTTTCTATTTTCTTATAGTCTATGCGCATGTTGCTGGACAGTATCCCGAATATGCCGTTGCGGATGTGGTCCCCCCTTTTCGCCATTTCCGGTTCCATGAAGAGGTTGCCGCTCTTCTGATAGCCGAATGCGTCTATCAGATAGCCCGGCTTTATTTCTGCCATTACGTCAGGGGCTATGAATAGCTTTGTCCCCTCGTAATAATCGTCAGCATCGAATACGTTGACAATAAGGTTCTTGCCGTCCTTTCCTTTTACCTGCGACAACTTGCGCATGAGCTCCTGCTTCAGTTTTTTCTTCTCCGTTTTCTTTACTATGCCGTGCTCGAATCTGGAGTCGTTTATGAATATGGTGCATATTATGGTGTTCGCTATGCTGGCGAAAGCCTTGGTCCTGTGCATATCGTAGTCGAAATCATGAAGCCTTGTATAGTCTTCCGAAGAAGCCCCCTTTAGCACCGCAGAGAACGCATCCTTGCTTAACCTCTTAAGCCCCTTCGGGAGCTTGTCGTAAAGCACCTTCCTGGACCCGCTCCTGTTCATGCTCTTTAGTATCTTCTCCCTCACTGAATACTTCATAGAGCTTATGGCGCTGGAATTGCTTATCGCCTGTTCGAGCTCAGGCTTTAGCTTGGCGTAGCCGTTGTTTATAAGCCAGCCGTTTATAAGGAATTTCTCTTTTATTGGCTGCGCCCCGTGGTCAGATACCATCATTATCGCAGCGCCTTCGCTCTCCGCCCGCTTTTCGAGCCAGACCAGGAATTCAGATATGCGCTCGTAGAGCGGCATGACGTAATCCTTCCATCCCTTGAGATTCAGCGAAAAGTGCTGGATCCTGTCTTCTTCTGTAAAGCATATGAATGCGAAATCGTAGTCCTTCTTGTTAAGCATCTCCATTGCCACGTTTGAGCGTTTTTTTATGCTCTCCTGGAACGCTTCCGAAGCCTGGGACAGCGTAATCTTTCCGGACTTTATGTCCGCTTCTATGTCCGGCTCTCCGGAAAAGCCGTTGCTTTCGGCTATTTTCTGCACGTACTTGGAGCTGTACTTTGCCGGAAGAGGAAAACCAGTTATCATGTCTACGTTCTCGCTTTTTGTAGGCTTTACGAGCATGGCCGGAGTTATTATCAGGCTTTTGTAGCCATTCCTTGCGAGCTTCTCCCAGAATGGCTCTTTTATCTCCGGATTGTAGTATACGACAGACTTTGTATAGCTGGGCTCCATCTCCAAGAATTCTGGAACTCCATGGTCGCCAGGCCTGAAGCCGGTATAGATACTGGGCCACGAAGGCCCGGTCATTGGAGGCAGCGTGGACTCCATGTTGGTTAATGCACCATCCTTGAAAAAGCGACCGAAGCCCGACAGCTTGTATTTGTTGATGTTTTCCTTTATTAGCCATAATGGTGCTGCGTCTATGCCTACCAAATAAAGTTTTTTTCTCATGACAACGCCGAAGGATATGGATATAACGCATGCATAGCATGCAGATTGCGGATTAATGAATTGCTTATATCAAAAATTTAAAGCTTTGTGATATGTGGCTATTCACCGTGAATACTGCAGGGCCTTTATAGGAGAGTTTTGTAGTTGTTGCTACTTTTATGGTCAGCCCGACCTTAAG
>JAKBRD010000035.1 GCA_021834865.1 Microcaldota archaeon
AGGATTGGATAGTGTGCGCATAGTCGCATGCAGCCTGATTCAGCTTTTGCGTGCTAGTCTCGGGCTTTATAGGAGCCCTTGAATCCGTAACGTATTCAGCTATCCCATCATACATCTGGTCCTGGAGTGGCAGAGATAAAGATTTTTTGACCTGATATAAGCCATCGCTTCTCTTTACTGCAGCTTCAAGCCTTTTCATCATCTTTGGATTGTCCTTGCCGTATGGAGCCAGGCCCATTGCCTTTCCAGGACCCTCCAGCCTGGAGAAACCGAGATATTTGGAAACGTATTCGTACAGATACCCCATGGAAAGCGAATTCCAGCTCTGCTCAAAAACGTTTTCGAAAGAGCCGTTTTTTACAGACCATGCGGTTGTAGAATCCGTTTCGCCTTGGCCATCAACAACTATTGCAGCTGCACTGCGGAATCCGGAAAAATAGTATGCAGAAGCAGCGTGTGCCAAGTGATGCCGCACTGGAATTACCCTTATCCCGCTGTCGTTGACCGCATAGCCCATGTGCAAAAGCACTTCCTTTATGAAGAGCTTGGCTGACAATGCAAAATCCAGCCTTGAGGTGACAGACCTGGTTATTGTGCGCATTATGGATGAATAAGCCATGCTCGCCATGTCGTTTCTTAGGGCGTAGTCCTTGACCAGCGAAGCCTGCGAGAACGAATGCCATGCCCTTGATTTGACACTGTAAAGCTTAGGGTCAAAGTTAGTGGCATATGCATCAACATGATCCGGGCTTATCCCATAATTGCCCTTTAGAAATCTGAAGCAGTGCTCCAGCGCATTCGCGGGCAGCTCATACGGAGAGTGCTTGTTCCTAGTGTAACGCTCCTCCTCTGAAGCATATACCAGCTTGCCGTCCAGTATTGCAGCCACTGCGTTGTCGTGGAAGTTCGGCCAATTGAAACCAATTACCAGCACTTTATCACTTGTCCGAAAGCTCGGCCCCGTCTATTATATATTCCCCAACTGTGCCGTCCCAGGTTATATGGTACGAGGTTATTTTTACCCTTTTCTTGAACATAGGGGCGTTTAGGACGAATGATTCGGCCTCTCCGCCCTCGAAAGCCACGTTTATCCTGTATTTCTTTTTTAGTGCGACAAGCCTTTCTACAGTCTCCTTGTTTATGGCAGCACCTACGAAAGATTCGTCCATGCCGTATGCGGCGACCTTTGTTATTATGGCTTCGAACTTCTCCGCAATTTCAGCAAGCTCTTTCTCCTGATCCATCCCCCAAAGCGGAGAAATCATTTCTATTCCCTGCTCCTTGCATATTGATTCTATGCGGTCCTTCTGGTACCTGCTTGCTATTGCCCCGGTTATTAGCTTTGTCACGTTGTTGGCTTTGAGCGCCTCTGCCAGATCGTTTAGCTCAAGCTCCTTTTCTCCTTCGGTATCCCATATTACGTGCTTTATGCCCATCGCCTTGGCCTGCAGCGAAGTGTACTTTATGTTTGGCTTGTGGAACATATAGCTGTCCTCGTTGTAGGGCTTCATTGTTATTAGGAGTTTGGGCTTCAGGCCTGCTTCGCTTGCCTTATGTATTGCCAGTGTGGAATCCTTGCCACCGCTGAAAAGTGCAGCTATCATTTTTTCACCGTGCTTGAAGGGCATATCCTGTTCAGTACGCAGGCTTCGCAGTGCTTGGCCCGGGCCGTGCAAACGTCCCTGCCAAGGGCTATGAATAGGTGCGTTACGTTGCCCCAATCTTCTTTAGGCGTTATTTTCATCATCTCCTTTTCTATCTTTTCCGCGTTCGTGCCCTTGGCCAGCCCAAGCCTGTTGCATACTGTTATGCAGTGCGTATCTATTGCTATGCCTTCGCTCTTGCCGAACCAGTTGTACTGTACTACGTTAGCAGTCTTTCTTCCGACTCCCGGCAGCGCCTGCAGGGATGCGATGTCGCTTGGAACTTTGCCATTAAAATCCTTCTCTATGACCTTCGCGGCCTTTATTAGGTTTTTTGACTTGTTGCGGTACAGCCCTATGGATTCGGTGTATTTGTACAGCTCTTTCAGGCCCATATCAGCATAGTCGTGAATTTCCCTGTGGTCACGGAAAAGCTTTTTTGTGGCTATATTTACCTGCTTATCCTGTGCCTGGGCTGAAAGCATGGTGGCCACGAGAAGCTCCCAGGCATTCGAATATTCCAGCGTGCTTTTCATCTGCTCTGAGTACTTTTTCTTTAGCAGGTAAAGGACTTTCCTAAGGAAGGGCTTTTTCGATATTGCCAGAGCCAACACCAGAGTTATTTATAGTTTGTAGCGCTATAAGTATGCTTTATATTGACATTTTTTAGACTTTTACGTAAACATCGTTATAGGTAATTGTTTGAGCGGAAATAAGACCGAAAATGCTGATTCCAAAAAGGCCAAGATAGACCTTATAATGAAAAGAAAGGAGGAGCACATAAGAATATGCCTGGATCAGCCAGTCCAGGCAAAGAGCGTGAGGACCCTTTTCAACGACATGAAGCTGATAAACAACTCGCTGCCGGAAATAGACTTTGATGACATAGACACTAGCACGACGTTCCTTGGAAAAAAGTTCTCAGCCCCTTTCATGGTGGGAGCCATGACCGGCGGAGCAGAGATGGCGAAAAAGATAAATGCAAATATAGCAGAGGCTGTTGAAGAGCTGGGCCTTGGAATGGCTCTTGGAAGCCAGAGGGCAGCACTTTATGACGCAGTTCTCGAAGATACTTATACGATTGCCAGAAAGAATGCGCCAAACGCTTTCATAGGCGCGAACATAGGAGGCGCACAAATATCCAAAGGCATGAAAATTTCCGACATAAAAAAATTGGTAGATATGGTTGATGCTGACGCTTTGTACGTGCACCTGAACCCTGCGCAGGAGATAGTCCAGCCAGAGGGAGAACCCAAATATAGGAATGTCCTTGAAGGGATAAAGGGCATAGCATCCTCTGTCGACAGTCCGGTAATAGCCAAGGAGGTCGGCTTTGGGCTGTCGCCAAATGTTGTGGGCCAGCTCGAGAAGGCAGGAGTAAAGGCCGTCGAAACTGCTGGAATGGGAGGCACGAGCTACGCAGCAGTAGAATGGTACAGGGCTAAGGCCATGGGCATGGCCTCGAAGGTGGACCTTGGCAACCTGCTCTGGGATTGGGGAATACCTACTGCAGCTTCGCTCTACATGATAAGGAAGCGCTCTAAGATACCTGTAGTATCCTCAGGCGGCTTGAGAACGGGAATGGATGTGGCCAAATCTTTGGCAATGGGGGCATCGCTTACCGCAATGGCCCTGCCGGTGCTGAGGCCAGCAACAAAATCCCCGGAAGAAGTAAAGAAGTTTATAAGCAATGTCGTTCTGGAGCTCAAGAGCGTCATGTTCCTGTGCGGGGCAAAGAATATGAAAGAGCTGGCGCAGGTTCCCTATGTCGCCACAGGAGAACTTGCAATATGGAAGGATTATGCAGATAAAAATCTGTAGCCGATCATTTCTGGTTCCTCTCGGAGCGGTAAATTGTTTGGTGTTGATATGGGATATGAAAGTTCTGGAAAAGATTCGCAAAAGATAATAAGCGCGCTGGAGGCACATTACAAGGATATACATTATTACCTGAATTTCAGCAATCCGGTAGAGCTTATGGTAGCTGCAATACTCTCGGCCCAGACCAGAGATACTACAGTAAACGCAATAACCCCTGCGCTTTTCAAGCGATACAGGAGCGCCAAGGACTATGCTAATTCAACAGAGGAAGAGATGCTCAAATATGTAAAAGGCGTCTTCTACGCCAAGAACAAGGCTTCCAACATAATAAAGGCCTGCAAAATAATAGAGGACAAATATGGCGGAAAGGTACCTGACAGCATGGAAGAGCTCATCGAGCTCCCTGGCATAGGCAGGAAGACTGCCAACACGATATTGATAAACGCATACGGGATAGTTGAAGGCATACCCGTAGACACATGGGTCATAAAGCTTGCATACAGGATGGGATTAAGCGAGAGCAAGAATCCTGACATCATAGAAAAAGACCTGGAAAAGATAGTTGACAAAAAATACTGGAATAACATTTCATACCTATTGAAGGAGCACGGAAAGCAGATATGCGGAACGGTGCCGAAATGCAGTTCCTGCTTCCTGAAAGAAATGTGCCCTAAAAACGGAGTAGCAAAAAGCGAATAGAATGCCAATAAAAAAATGCATAGTTGCCGGATGCATGGTTATAGAAGGAGGCAGGATGCTCATGGTAAAGCACAAAAAGCTCGGGATATGGGTTCCACCCGGAGGGCACGTCGAAGAAAACGAATTCCCTTACGAAGCAGCAATAAGAGAGACCAAAGAGGAAACTGGCATCGACGTTGAATTGATTGGCGACGACAATGTAAAGCACAAAGACGAAGCCGCACATACGCTTCCGGAGCCGTTCGTAATACTGTATGAAAATGTGCCTTACAAGACGCAGCCAATGCACATACATTTCGACATGGTTTACGTTGGAAATAGGATTGGCGGCGAGATTGCGGCGAATGACGAAAGCACTGACATAAGATGGATGGGCAAGGACGAAATAAGCAGAATGGAAACTTTTCCAAATGTGAGGGAAGTAGCGCTGAAGGCTTTGGAGAGATATGGAAATTTGTAGGCAATGCTTATGAAAATAGTAGCAGATTTGCACGTACATTCAAGATTTGCAATGGCATGCAGCGAAGCAATAAACCCGAAATCAATGGCCGAGACCGCCAAGGAGAAGGGCATAAACGTCCTTGGGACTGGAGACATACTGCACCCAGAATGGCTAAAGGAGGTTGAAAAGAACACGGTAAGCGAAGGCAACGGCTTATACACCCTCAAAGGATCCGATAATAAGACCGCATTTGTTCCAAGTGCAGAGGTTTCGACGATATTTGAAGGCAGGGACAAGGGAATAAAAAAGATACACAACTGCATATTGCTGCCAAGCCTGGAATCCGCAAAGGAACTTTCCGAAAGGCTCAGCAAATACGGCAGCATGAATTCCGACGGAAGGCCGCAGCTGCAGATAAGCGCGGCCCATTTGGTCGACATAGCCAAGGAGGTTGACAAAAAGGCGTTCATATTTCCTGCGCATCTGTGGACTCCGTATTTCGGAGCGCTCGGAGCCATGTCGGGATTCGATTCTATAAAAGAGGCATATGAGGACAGGGAAAAGGACATAAGGGCTTACGAAAGCGGGCTCAGCTCCGATCCAAAAATGAACTGGAGGATATCCGAACTGGACAAATACACGCTAGTATCCAACAGCGACATGCATTCGCTTGCGAACATGGGCAGGGAAACAAACGTTCTTGACCTTGAAGAATTGTCATACGATTCCATAATAAAGGCAATAGTTGACAGGGATGCCGAAAGGTTCAAGTTAACGGTTGAATACTATCCAGAGGAAGGGAAATACCACTACGACGGACACAGGGAATGCGGATATTCCGTAAACCCCGAAGAGAACAAGTCCACCGTCTGCAAGGTCTGCGGCAAGAAGCTGGTCATAGGAGTGCTGCACAGGGTGGACGACCTGGCAGACAGGCCGGTAGGATACGTGCCAAAGGTGCACATACCTTACATACATTCTGTGCCGCTCATAGAAGTAATATCGTACGCTAAAAAGAAAACAAGATACACACAGGAGGTCAAAACTTTGTATTCAAAATTGATAGAAAGGTTTGGCGATGAAATGGACGTGCTGACAAAAGCGAAGATAAGCGATATAAGTGAAATTGCTGGCGAAGAAATAGCGGAGTGCATAGACAACGTGCGCAACGACAGGATAAAGATAAGGCCTGGATATTCCGGAGTTTTCGGGGAGCTTGACCTTTTGGGAAGGGAGCCAGAGCCGAGAAGCAGAGCCAACCAGCAGAAGAGCATGAAGGATTTCTTTTCGAGGTAATTAAATGGCAATACTTGAAGACGTGGACGTAAGACTGAGGCCTGCTGACCTCAAAGAGGACATGAGTTTTTTTCTAGAGTGGTATACCAACCCTGACGTGCTTTTTTATTCGGAAGGGCCAAAGGCAATGCCATACGGGCCCGACGTGATAGAGAGGATGAACAAAGCCTTATCCGAAATCGGCGAAGCTTACGTTATAGAGGTCAAAGAAAACGGCTCATGGAAACCGATAGGCGACGCGAGCATAACCAAGGACAAAACGCCGATAACAATAGGCGCCGAAGAATACTGGGGTAGGGGCATTGGGACAAAGGTGCTTAATCTGCTTATAAAACGCGCCAGAGAGATAGGGTTAAAGGAGCTAAAGGTTGGCGGAATTTATGAATACAATACGCGGAGCATGAAGCTTTATTCCAAGGCAGGATTCGTAGAGACAGGCCGCGTGGAAGAGGACGGCTATGTAAGCATAAGGATGGAGCTGAAGCTTTAGATGGTTTGATGGCAGTAATTCTGATTTCATGGAATGTAAATGGCATAAGGGCAGCCAAGGAAGAGGCCCTGAAGCTCATAAAAAGCGAGAAGCCAGACGTAATAGGTTTTCAGGAAATAAAGGCTGACGAAAAAACAATCCCGAAAGAATTCTACGATCTCGGCTATGAAGTCGAGATAAACCCTGCCGAAAAGAGGGGCTACAGCGGCACAATGAGCCTTGCCAAAAAGAAGCCGCTCGCAGTCCTCGACGATTTTGAGGACAACGAAGGCAGGGTTCAAACATTGGAATTCTCCGATTTCTATTTCATAAATTCGTACTTCCCGAATTCGAGGAGGGATTTGTCAAGGCTGGACCTAAAGCGCGAGTTCAATGCAAGGGTGCTTGATTACATAAAGAAGCTTGAAAGGAAGAAGCCGGTAGCCATATGCGGCGACTTCAATGTTGCACATGAAGATATAGACATAGCCAGGCCAAAGGAGAATGCGCACAACGCCGGATTTACTGCAGAGGAACGCAGCGACATGGATTTGTTAATAAGCTCCGGGCTTGTCGACACGTTCAGGATTTTCAACAAGGAGCCTGGCAATTACACGTGGTGGTCGTACATGTTCAACGCCAGGAATAAGAACATAGGATGGCGTATAGACTATTTCCTGATATCGAAAAAGCTGAAGGATAAAGCGGTAAGCGCCAGCATATTGAAGGACGTTAAAGGATCGGATCACGTTCCGGTAAAACTCGTACTTGATTGCAGGATTTGAGGCTCATTTGACTACTTCCTGTATGTAAGAGGGATATACTTTCCTGACTCCTTCTATGGACATAACCCTATTTATTTCCGAGTCTATCGATTCCGAATCGGAAGCTATTATTGCTATGGCTGAATGGTCTCCGCTTGACCTGTAAAGCTCCTTGACGAATTGAAGCTCCTTTATAGAATTCATTGCCTTCATATAGCTCTCGGGCTCTATGTCCAAGCCCACTATGACTTCGGACATGCCGAGCCTGTTGAGCCTTGCCCTTGCCTTGTAGCCTATTATTACCTTGGATTCGGAGAGCTGTGCTATCCTGTTGCGTATGGTTCCGGGGCTTACGCCGTACGCTGCTGCCAGCTCTTCCACAGGAACCTTGGAATTTGTTATAAGCCTGTCCATTATGAGCTTGTCCAGCATTT
>JAKBRD010000036.1 GCA_021834865.1 Microcaldota archaeon
CTCAAAGGCATGTCAACCTTGGAATTTCCCGCGCTCATCGTGCTTCATCGCTTATTTAGTTATCTCGGCGATTATCTCTTCGCTTGCGCTGTTTTGCGGCATTACTATGTAGTCTGCACCCGCTTCTATCATCTTTTCCCTTACGAGCTTGTCGTTGGCCCTGGTTGCTATGAATATGTTTTTGTTGAGGTCCCTCGCCGTCAATACTGCGAACAGGTTCTTCGCGTCGTTGTCCATCGCTATGGCTATCGCCCTGGCAGAAGCTATCCCGGCGTTTTTCAGAACGTGCGACGAGGTGGCATCTCCCTCTATTACGTCGTATCCCTTCTCCATGCTCTTGGCAGCTACGTTGTGGTCATATTCAACTATCACGAACTTTATCCCGTGCTCGTGCAGAGTCTCGACTATCCTCTGCCCTACGACCCCATAGCCGCATACTATCGTATGGCCCGAAAGCGATTCCAAAACAACACCAGCACTATTAAGATGCCAATTCAAATTTAAATAGTGATGTGGTGCGCTCACTCTCGCTTCATGCCGTCTATTCTGCGGACGTAATCCGCCAGCGCTTTCATGATTCGCGTGTGCGCTCCCTTTACCCGCATCCTCGTATCGCCTATGTCGGCGTAAACGCCACCGCTTTCGTCTACATGAAAATGTATGACGCTTCGCCCCCTGAAATAGAAATGTGCCGTTCTTTTTTCTCTGACGCCCCTAATGCTTCTTATCTTGCCCAGCAAAGGAGCAATATCGGCAAGGTCACCGGCTTTTGCGTGTCTCATCTGCATGCCGCGATAAATATAATTAGCTCCAGCCAGATTCGAACTGGCGTTTACGGCTCCAGAGGCCGCCGTCCTTTTATGGTGGCAGAGCGCCATGACCACTAGACGATGGAGCTAATCGCATATTATTTTGTCGCATGCATTTTAATACCTTGCCGATAAATTAAGCCTATGCAGTTCAGGCCAAACATAACAAGAACGGAAGAGATAAAGCAGATCGCCATGGCCGACGCTGCCCTTACTGTAGCCTTTTCGATAGCCTTGGCTGGGGGCATATTCGGCAACCTTGGCAATGCGGTAGTGCTTCTGCCAATAGCTTTCGTTGCGGTTACGCTGAGCTTCGTGCTCCACGAGCTGATGCACAAGTACGTCGCTCAGCACTACGGGGCCATAGCCGCTTTCCAGACGTCCCCTATGGGGCTCATCATAACTCTGGGTACGAGCATATTCGGCTTTCTCTTCGGAATTCCGGGAGCCACTGTGATATACACTAATTCGTTCACCGTAAAGCAGAATGGCGTTACATCGCTTGCGGGTCCGCTGACAAACTTTGCAGTATTTGCAGTATTCTTTGTAATATTCATTTTTGCGCCAGCCAATACATACTTTAGCACTATGGCTTCCATTGTAATGTTCATAAGCATACTTCTTGCATTCTTCAACATGCTTCCGATAATGCCGCTTGACGGAAGCAAGGTGCTCAGGTGGAACAGGAAGGTATATTTCTCTTCTTTGGGGGTGATAATGGTGCTGATGGGCATTGCCTATTACTCCCTTTTCCATAGTGTGGCCGGAATGGTGACAGAAGTAATATTCATGCTATTCATAGCCGTGTTCTTCTCCATGTTCTACAGGAACGTGCTTTGAAATATATTTGGCTGCCTATAAATCGTTAAATACGCGAAAAAAGAAAAACTTAAAACCACCACTTATAAAGGTATTTAAGTCTAAGTAACGAATAATAATCGGTGCTGTTGCAAATGGAACAAAAATCCAACACAGAAGCCAGGACGACCATAGATACGATGCTTGAGTTAATACGCTCAAAAGGCCGCATAGACCTGAACAGCATAGCCTCATCCTTGGGCATAGCCCCTAGCGTTGTCGAGGGCTGGGCCAAGGTGCTGGAGTCCGGCAACCTTATCAAGATAAGCTACGAAGTCGGAAAGATGTTCCTGACTCCAATGGAGCTGAGCAAGGATGAGCTTCAAGCCCTGGAGAGCAAGACACAGCAGCAGAAATTCATAATGTCAGAGGAGATTGATGCCGATCTGATAAGCACCGAGAAGCTCGAGCAGTCGCTCAGGGAGATAGAATCAAACATATCCGGCTTCGAGCAGAGGCTTCAGAAAGAATCTCCAGAAGCGCGAAAAAAGATAGAGGAGCTTTCCAAGATGTACGCCCAGATGAGGTCGTACCAGTCAAACATAGACGCGATAAAGAAGGGTATAAGCTCTGACTATGACAACATGGAAAAAAGGTTCAACGATTTGCTTGCCAAGCTCGGAAAGGTATCCGAGCAGGAGCAGAAGGCAAAGGGCGGCATACCCGGTACTATACAGGAAAACATAAACAACGCAAGGGCGGCTCTGCAGGAGCTGGAAACGGTAAAAAAGAATGTAGCCCAGAGCATAGAGAACACGAGAAAGGACTTGGAGAACCAGTTGAAGCAGGAAAGTGCAAGGCTCGATTCGATAATAAAGCAGTCCCATTCTGAGCTTGAGAACGCGTACAAGGAGCTTGAGAAGGAGGCCGGCTCGTACAAGGGCGACATAAAGGAGATAAAGGAACTCCAGCTCACGGAGGAGCAGCTCTCAAAGAAGCTAAACCAGCAGCATTCCGAATTCAATTCCAATTATTCAAAGCTCGAGCAGTCGCTAAAGCAGGCCACTGCAAACTTCTCGCCCAAGTATGAAGAAGCTATGAACGAGCTCAACAAGGTCATGGAGGGATCAGGATCCATGGGGGAAATCATAAAAAACATGAGCGACCTTAAAATGGAAATAGAGGACCTGGGCCCGAAGCTCAACAACTACAGGGCAGAGCTGCAGAAGCTAAAGGACCAAGTGGATGCGCTTAATGCAGCCAAAAATCTGAGCGTCAAGGAGAAGGAGCAGAAGATGTCCGATCTAAAAGCCAAGGGCGATGCTATAAAGGGCGAGATAAAGACCAAGAAATCAAAGATATCGGATTCGCTCAACAACATAAACAAGCTCACCCAGAAGATGAAACCTGACAAAAAGAGCGACGATAATGCGCAGTCGGAGAAAGCTTGAGTGGTGCTGAATGGTAGAAGACACGCCAAAAAAACAGGATGGTGAAGAAACGGACAAGGCACAAGATGCTGCGAAAGAAGTTCCTGAGGAGAAAAAACCAGAGGCTTCGGAAAATACGCAGCAGGGAGCGGAAAGCGCCCCTTCAGACAAGGTCAAATCGGAGAAAATTCTAGAACAATACAATCTTAATGCGCACGGGATGGCCATAGGGGTTGTCATAAAAACAAATCCCAACGAGTTTGTTCCTACTTACAACGTTACTTACGAAGGCGTCAGCGACGCGACAAAGCTGCTCCTAATGTCGTTCAGGCGCGAACTCATATCGATGGTGCCTCTGGACCCTACGAAGGTAGAAATACAGGCATATGTGGACGACCTCAATAAGAGATATGTACAGGCCAGCAAGATACTGATCGACAGATACCTGCCCAACACTGACGAGGACACGAAGAACATACTCACTGCCTACATACTCAACATGATGCTGGGCCTCGGGGACCTGGAAGTGCCGCTATCGGACGAGAACCTTGAAGAAATAGCTGTCAACGGCTCCAAGAGCTTCATATGGGTTTTCCACAAGAGGATAGGCTGGTGCAAAACCAACATAAAGCCCACGAGCGAGGATGCGATCTACGACCAGGCAGAGCAGATAGGCAGGCGCGTAGGGAGGGAGCTCAACAACCTTTCCCCGCTCATGGATGCAGAGCTTGTCGACGGCTCCAGGGTCAACGCTACCCTGTATCCGATATCGCAGATAGGCAACACAATAACGATAAGGAAATTTGCCAAGAACCCCTGGACAATGCCGGCTCTGGTAAAATCAGGTAGCCTGCCCCCTGAACTGGCAGGCCTGCTGTGGCTATGCATACAGAACGAAATAAGCGTGCTTATATCCGGAGGAACGGCAAGCGGAAAGACCTCTTTCCTTAACGCCTCAAGCGTATTCTTCCCGCCTACAAGGAGGATAATATCTGTTGAAGAAACAAGGGAGCTCGCGCTTCCGGATTCGCTGCAGTGGGTTGCAATGGTATCAAGGCAGCCGAACCCTGAAGGCAAGGGAGAAGTGACGCTTTATGATCTAATGATAAACGCGCTCAGGCAGAGGCCTGACATAATGCTAGTTGGAGAAATCAGGACCGGAAAGGACGCCGAGACGCTATTCGAGGCCATACACACTGGCCACTCGGTATATGCTACGGTCCACGCAGACAACGCACAGGACACGGTGGTAAGAATGACCAACCCTCCAATAGCTACGCCCAAGATACAGATGAATGCTCTCGGAGCCATAGTAAGCCTCTTCAGGCACAGGAGCAAGGGCATAAGGCGTACGCTGGAATTCGCAGAGATGCTTAGGACTGGAGACGCCAACGTGCTATACAGGTGGAACATGAGGAACGACACGTTCGCGCAGATAAGCGACCTCACGAACATGGCAGACGTGCTTTCGCTATACGGCGGATATACAAAGTCGGAAATAGCGGAAGAGGTCAAGATAAGGGCCAAGATAATAAACTGGATGATAAAATACAACGTGATAGACATAAACAATGCTGGCTTCCTTATAGCCAACTACTACATGGACAAGGACAGGGTCATAAACATGGTGGATAAGGACATACCCTATTCAAAGGAGTTGTTTTGATGGATGAGAACGGCATAAGCACAAAAAGTGAATACGAACAGGTAGTCGCCTACATAAAGGGCATAGAGGCATCGACACAGAAGCCGCAGCAGTCTTCAATAGACGTATCAAAGCTGTTCGAAACGAATGAAAATTCCAATCCTCATACCTATCTAGACCTGCTAAGCAGGATAGATTCCATAGAGAGCAACCGCGGCGGCCAGCGCATAAGGTCACAGAAGACCATGCCTAAGGAATCGCAGCTGATAGCTTCTGGGGTTGAGCAGTCCAGCAGGGCGTCTGCAGTCCCAACCGCAGCGCAACAGAGCTTCGAAGTCCCGGAGTCCAGGCCACAGCCAAAGATAAAGGTCAAGTTCAACGAGAAGGATCTGGTCCTGCCCAAGCTTTCCATAGCCGACCAAATATCCGAGCTTGAGCGCATAATCGAAGGGCTGAAGGAGCAGGTTTTTGATGAAAACCACAAGGAGGTCGTGCTGCAGGAAATATACGGCCTGTCTGCCTATATAGAAAGGTCGTCCAAGGACCTAAGGAAGAGAAAAATAACGCTTAACCAGACTGAACAGTCGTTATGGGCGTTGAGGCAGCAGCGCCTTGACGAGGCCATGGGCCTGATAAACGCCGGTGCCTAAACATGTTCGGAAAGAAAAAGCCAAAAGTTGTCAACGTAAACGGCAAGGACATAGCGCTTCAGCCTAAGCCCGGGATAGGGTCAAAGCTTTTCCAGCAGCCGGATCGCAGCAAGTCGCAGCCAATAATGCCATCCCAGCAAATCCCCCAATACGGATCTGGTATAAATCCAATATCGCAGTCAAAAGCCCAGCCCCAGAAAAAGCCAGGGAGATGGCATCTTTTCGTAGAAGGCATAGGCGCGAAGCACAAGGGGCTTGAGCAGACGCTCAAGGATCAGGGCATAAAGGGCACGCTCTACTCGTTCGTGGAAAGGATGATAATAGCGGCAATGGCCATAGGCATCGTCCTTGGCATAACGTTCTTCGTCCTTTTCCTGCATCTCGGCCTGCTTTTCCCCGTCGCTGCCGTGCTTGCGCTTCTGCTAGGCTTTGTCGTCTTCTATATGGGCATGAATATGTTCCTCAACTTTCCAAAGCACAAGACAAAGAAAAATGCAAAGGGGGTGGAGAAGGACATACTGTTTGCCGCGAGGGACATGATAATAGCGCTCAGGTCCGGAATGCCGTTGTTCAACACTCTGGTTTCCATAAGCTCGGGATACGGCGATGCGAGCAGGGAGTTTCAAAAGGTTGTCGAGCGCGTCCAGCTTGGCATGCCTCTCGAAGAGGCCATAGACCAGACTATAGCAGAGAGCAAGAGCGACTCTTTCAAGAGGATAATGCTGCAGGCTTCGGTGAGCATAAAATCCGGGGGCGACGTTGTGTCTGCAATACAGAGCGTCATAGACCAGCTTTCCGAAGAGAGGGTCATAGAGCTCAGGAGGTACGGCCAAAGGCTGAACGCCATAGCAATGTTCTACATGCTTTTCGGAGTAATACTGCCAAGCATGGGCATAGCAGTAGTAACGATACTCACTACTTTCATAGCTTTGTTCACGGTAACACCGCAGCTTCTGGAAGCAGGCTTGATAGCGATAGGTTTCCTGCAGATTGTGTTCCTGCAGATGATAAGGGGCTCGAGGCCTTCATTCTCGACGTGATTAAATGGCAAAAAACATATTTAGCAGGATAAACTTCGAGAGGCTAGTTTCCAGGAGCGTAGCAAGGTTCATATCAAAGACGCTTGACCTAGCGGGCTCGAAAATGGACGTCAACACTTTCCTTAGCATAGTCATAGTCGGAGGTTTCACCATACTTATAATACTCGCCTTTGCGCTCTACCTGATAATGCACCTCAACCTGCTGCTGGCCCTCGGCGGCGGCATAGTGGCCGCGCTTCTCTTCGCGGTTGTAATGTACATGATGCTCAACTATAAAATAGACCAGAGGAAGACGTTCGTCGAATCGATACTTCCGGACTATTTCGCGCTGGCTGCGGCCAACCTCAAAAGCGGCATAGCATTGGACAGGTCCATGCTGCTCGCTGCAAGGCCCGAATTCAAGTACTTCACATCTGACGTTCAGGCAATGAACAGGAACGTATTCGGAGGAGAAACGTTCGAGAACGCTCTTCGCGATCTAGCTGGCAAATACAAATCGAACAATTTCCAGCATTCGGTAAGGATGATGATAGAAGCCCAAAAGTACGGAGGCGCAATGGCCGACCTCATGGAGCAGCTCTCAAAGGACATGAGGAGCCAGCAAATGCTGCAGAAAGAGGTTTCAGGGCAGCTCCTCATGTACAGCCTGTTCATAGCTTTCGCCGGCCTGATAGCAGCTCCAGTGCTTTACGGCCTTACCAGCCAGATGATTGTAATAACGGACACAGTCTGGAAAGGCATACTCGCTTCAAATCCGGGAGGGCTACCTACAACCGGAGTGTCTTTCCTTAAGCCAAGCCCGCCAAAGATAAGCCCTACTACTTACCATAACTTCTCGCTAGTTGCGATAAGCGTCATAACTGGTTTCGCAGCGCTCATAATGTCTACCATATCTTCCGGCAGCACTACAAAAGGGATGAGGCTCGTACCACTTTTCATAATAGTGGGCCTTGGCATATATTTCGTAGTCGGAGGCGTAATAGCATCGCTGTTCAGCAGCTTCGGCAG
>JAKBRD010000037.1 GCA_021834865.1 Microcaldota archaeon
ATTATATATATTGTTCTGTAAAAAAACAATATATGGAAATTGAAGATATATTTGAGGAATGGAATGCCTACTCAAAATCAAAAAGGCTAAAGCCAAGGGATATGGATTTTGGAAAAATGATAAAATACTCAGACATAAAAATAGTCGGCCTGACAGGCATAAGGCGTTCCGGAAAATCGAGCGTAATGATGCTGCTCTATCAGGAGCTTGCAAAGCGCAACGAGAAGGTATGCTACATAAATATGGAAGACGACAGACTAAAGAGCTTCGAAAACCCACTGGACGCCCTGCTAAAATGGTTTGGAGGAAACGGTTACATGCTCCTCGACGAAATAACGTCTATCAGGGGCTGGGAGGGTTGGCTCGCAAGGGTGCACGAACAGCTGAAGGGCAAGCTAAAGCTAATAGTGTCGTCATCAATAGCGAGCTTCTCCATGCCAAACAAGCCCTTGAGGGGCCGGATACTTGATTTTGAATTATATCCGCTATCTTTCAAGGAATATCTCGCTTTCAGAGCAACGCACATTGAAAAGACAACTGCAGGAAAAGGGGTTCTTGAGAAAGCGTTCAAGGAATACCTGCTCTACGGTGGCTTTCCTGAAGTGGCTTCTGTTGATGGCAGGATAGACAAGATTAGGATAATAAGCTCGTATTTCTTTGATATAGTAGGTCTCGACGTAGCCGAAGCCAGTTCGGAGGAGATAAGCCTAGTCGATACGTTTGCAAGATATCTTTTGCAATCCAGTTATTTTTCTGCTTCGAAGTGCATGAACTTCATAAGCGGCCTTGGTTATAAAGCTGGAAAGGAAAAATTTCTCAGGCTGGAACGTTATTCGCAGACTGCATACTTGTTCTTCTTTTCCCAAATATTTTCTAAAAGCATAAAGGCAATAAAACAGTATCCAAGGAAGGTGTATGCCGGAGACACTGGCTTTTACCACGGAATTACCGGCAGGGAGGATCTGGGGACGACGTTCGAAACGCTTGTGTACCTTGAGCTAAGGAGGCGCCTGAAGCAGGGCAGTGAAATATCATATTTCAAGGACAAAGAAGGGCATGAAGCGGATTTTATAATAAGGAATGGCAACAGCGTTGAGGGGATATTCCAGGCTTCATACTATATAAAAGAGGACAAAACCATGGATAGGGAAGTTGCAGGATCCATCGCAGCCGCAAAAGCTCTTGGCTTAAAAAAAGCCCTAATAATAACAATGGGGGATTCCCATATTAAAGAAAACAGCGGAATAAAACTGGAGTTCGTAAATGCTATAGATTGGATTTTGTCAAAATGATACGAAAGGCCGAAGGACGCATATCCATGCTTTGTTCCCTGCCTTATATTATCCTGTTGCCAGAGCTCAACTTAGCAATCTTTTCTCCGATGACATTCTGATTTTGTTTGCCTTTGGTTTTCGGTTAGTGCAAGCATTGCGATGCTTTTTATAAAAAGGCAAACAAGATGATTTTAATCAAGCTTTAATAATTTCTCAACATTAAGAAAATAGATCACATGGAAAGAATCATAAAAGAAAGCAATTCTCTCATAATAAAGAGGGCAAAGGCCTACGATCCGCATCTAAAGCCAGTATCCGAAGGGCACAGCTTCGTGGAATTCACAGTCATAAACGAAAAAACGAGCTTGGAAATAATAAAAGCTGCCTATATGAACGCCGCATCTTGCTTCGAGGAGAAAAGAAATATAGCGAAAAGCATCGGGGTGGAACTGCTGCTGTTTATTGCGGGTACCGATCAGATAGGCGCAGCGATAAAAGCCCTCAGCCCGAAAGCCGGAGAGGACTTCCTTATAATATCAAACTCAAAAAAACTCTATGGAAAGATATCCTCGACGCTGAAGGCATCAACGTTCAATCCAAAGCCAATGGGCAAGGAGAAACTTGAAAAAGAATTGGAGAAGATGGCCCTGTCAAGGCTCTGATTCCCCATATTTTCCGTTTAGTATCCTGAGTATGCTCTCGGCCTTTTTTTTGCCTATTTTGTCGACTTTTCTTAGCTCCTTGACATCGGCGCGGGATATCGCCTCTATGCTTCCAAAATGTTTTAGCAGAAGCCTTGCGAGCTTAAGCCCTATCCCTGGAAAATTCGCAATTACGTTCTCCATATACTCGGCATCTGAGAATGCCCTCCTGCCATTTTTCCGCGTCGGCTCGCGCAGGCCGTTCTGCTCCTGTTTGGCCATGGTCAATATTATCGAAGCGGTATCCTGCGGGCTGTTGGACGTTATAACGGGTATTCCGTACCTTATGTATACAGATATTATCGCTCCGTTTATCACGTTGTGCTTGAGCTTGAATTCCGACGAGTCTCCCTCAAGCACTATTATCGGTAGCTCATAGGCTTTTTTCATCCTCTCTATCTGGTCGAACAGCCTGCCGTCGATTATCGACTTTTCTAAATCGGGAACGGTCTTGCGTTCTATGCAAAGCCGGTCAGATATCAGATAATCCCCTATGTCCAGGGTATCAATGCTCGCTTCTATTCCAAAATCACAAAGCGAATCAAGAAGCTCGACGTTTCTTTCGCGCTGGTCAACTATAACTCTTACGCGATTCATGCTCTCATGCTTTCGAGAATGTTATTCCGCTCACCAGAACTGTTGACGTATTTGCGGCTTCAGACGGTATGAATAATATGGGGTTGGGATTTCCTGCGCTCATGTTCATGTAAAAGCTGTAGTACTTAAGGCTCTTGTTTATCGTAAAGTTTGCTACAAGCCTGTATCCTGTGCTTGTGGCCTCTGCAACCTTCAAAGACGAGCCGTTTACTTCGCCTATTGCATAAAAGCTTACCGATGTGTTGTCTATGCTGTTGTGCTTGGTCGAATTTGTTATGTTGTATATCGGGGCGTAAACCGTTATCGGGCCTGGATACGTAGGCAGAAACATGTTGTAATCGCTTCCGTTGTACGCTATCCTGTATTTGCTCCAGTCTGGGAGATATGGGTAGGATATGTAGCTTCTGTTGACTATGGCGTCCTCGGTTGCCCTGGTCGCAAATGCTACGGTATTATTCCCATTATACACAGGTTTTCCGAAGAGCGATGCGAGATAATCCTCCATGCCGAGCAGGTTGCCCGCTCCGAATGCGCTCTTGTCCAAAGTAACTGCAGAAATCTGGTAGCTGTACATGGAATACAATGTCTCGTTGGTATAATTTTCATTGACTGGTGAGGTATAATTGAAACCGTTTCCATCCAGAAGGTTTTCTACCTGCACGGTTATGGGTATGTTGTATACTGATAGGAACTGTGTTGCGTTTTCCCTTCCGAAGTAGCCGCCTACGAATGGCTTTTTGGATAGTGCGGCGTAATAGTTTGCAAGCCCCTCGTCAAGCAAAGGCTGCGTGGTGTTCGAATATTCCAATATTGGCAGCGAAAGAACGCTGAAGCTCGAATTGACGCTGCCTAAGCTCTTGTAGAAAGTGCTTTGCGGAACAGGTGTTGACAGTACCGACGCACTGGCCGACGTATGCGGGATTCCGCTGCTGCCAATTATGAAAATTATTGCGGCAATGCCTACCAATGCATATGCGTTCTGCTTCTTGTTTTTCAATATTCTTATCTTGTCTTTTGAAATGATCTCAGAAAAGCCTATGGCAGCAAGCACGTCCAAGCCTATGGTCCCTACGATAAAGAACCTTCCTGGCTCCCTTATCACGTTCAATCCGTGTATCGCATGGTAAATAAGGTATATCGTCGGTATGTTTGTTATCCTGCTGCCTATCTGGACGTAAGGGCCCAGGGAAAGCCACGCGAAGAAAATTGCTATTGCGGCCCACAGCAGATACCTCTTCCTATGTGCCTTTATGTCAAAATATGCTCCCGCAAGCGCAAGCAGCAACGGTATGTATCCAATATAACCTATTCTTTCGGTGGGATCATATCCAAAGGTGGAGCTGAAATATGAAGAGCTTGCGCCGGGGTTGAATACCCCGTTGTAATAGCTCGGGACGAAGAACGAGAGCACGTTGTTGCTCCACTGCTCGTTGTCCGTGACGTTGTTGAGGTACTGCGCCGCGCTTATGCCTCCCTTCTGGGTAAGCGTATGTACTAATGGGAGGAATCCCCATGAACCCAGCACGAACGCAATAACCACTCCAAAGATTATAGTTATCCAAAGCGCCTTGCTGAATATAAGCTTCTTGCTCTGCTTGTAATAAAGCTCGTATATGAGATAAAGTACTATTACCAAAACCGCAAGCATAATGGACATTATCGCTTTTTCGTAGCCGCCCAGGAATGTTATGAAAACGAAAGATACGCCGATCCCAAGTGCATTTGTCACTATTCCATACCTACTATTGCTTCCATATATTGTGCGCAGCAGGAAATAGAGCAGCACGGGAATGAAGCCTATGTCTACCCAGTTCATGTGCCCATATGCCTGGGCAACGTGCGCCGCGCTGAATGCATAGAAAAGCCCTGCCAGGAATGCAGCATATCCATTCTTTGTTATATACTCGGCAAGCACGAACATGCCGAAGGCGCTTATTAGCATGCCTATAAGCAATGTCACGTTATAAGCTATTATAAGCCCAAATGCCTGGAAAGGAAGGGATATTATTCCAGTAAGCGGAGCTATTGTCTGGTAAACCAGATTTGCACCAACTGGCCAGAATATGCTATAAGTGTAATAAAGGCTGGCATGCGATGCTAGCGCATATCCTGTCCACCAAATCTCCCACACGTTAAGGAAAGAATCCCCTCCGGTGCCAGGTACCACTGTGCCTATATGTGAAAAGACAGGATTGAAAACAAGCAGCGTTATTAGAATATAAAGAATTAACGCAGTAAGTGTCTTCTTGTTGAATGCCTTCTTTGCGATGTTTCTGGCTATTTCGTTGCCTTTGGACTTGGCATTTCCCTTTGCATCATGCCCTGCATGTGCTATCTCTGTATTGCCAACCTTCTGGTCTTCCTGCTTGGCGGTGCTTTCTTCTGCCTTTATGCTTTCGGCCATTGATACACAGTTTGCGCATATTTTAAAAGCTTAAATCTTCAATATTAGCTTGCCTACACTGTATTTGTTTTCGATAAGAACATTGGTTTTGAAGATGTATGATTATTCCAAGCTAACAATAATAATACCTACCCTTAATGAGGCTAAAAATATAAAGATACTAATAGGGAAGCTTTTACAAATGTATAAGGGGGTACACATAATAGTGGCGGACGACGGCTCGAAGGATGCCACCAAGGCAGAGGTCCTGTCATTTTCAGGCGCCAACGACGTTTTCTTCCTTGATAGGTCCAAGGAGAAGGTGCACGGCCTCACCGCAAGCGTGCTTGACGCGGTGGAAATGGTAAAAACCAGGGACGTAATAGTAATGGATGCAGACTTGCAGCATCCTCCTGAAAAAGTGGCAAAACTTGCAGAAGCTCTCGAAAGCTGCAACCTCGCCATAGGCGTAAGGCAGGAGGTTAAGGACTGGGGCATATACAGGAAAATAGTCTCAAAGTCGGTATCCACATTTTGCAACACCGTTTTCGCGATAAGGGGCAAGAAAACCTCGAGCGACATAATGTCAGGGTTTTTCGCAATCAAGAGCGACCTCTTCAAGTCCATAATATCAAAGCACAAGGATTCATACATTGGGACCGGCTACAAGGTGCTTCTGGAAACGCTAAAGTTCATAAACTCAAACGAAAAGGTTGTCGAGGTACCATACACTGGCTTCCACGAGAGGGTCTACGGCAAGTCCAAGGCAGGGGCCAAGCAGCTAAAGGATATAATAAGGGCAACCCTAAGGTAAGTCAATGGAACTTAGCAAGCCGGACAATCAAGAAAGCGCTTTGGATTTGGGGATTAGGACTGCCAACGTTACGAGCTTCGTACTTCTAAGCAAGATAGTCGCATTCCTCTTCGTCGGCATAGCCTTCATACTCATAACAAGGATCCTCGGGCCTTCAGGTTACGGGATATATGTACTGGCTACTGGAGTGGCCGGGGTCTTCAGCTCCATTGGAAACTTCGGCGTAGCAACCGCCCTAAACAGGTTTATAGCGAAGTACAGGGGCAACAGCAGGCAGCAGGCAAAGGTCTTATCAGAAGGTTTCTTGCTTATTGCCATAATCGGCATAATAACCACTGCAGTGGCATTCGGTCTCAGCGGCGTAGTAGCTGGTTTCTATCACAACAGCAGCACGAGCACATACACTAACATATTCAGGCTTATATCAATATCCATAGTATTTTCCATGCTCTTCGGGGCAGCGTATTCGTCTCTCGTGGGCCTTGGAAAGGGCATGCATGCAGCAGCCAGCATAACTGCGGAATCCATACTCCAATCAGTAGTCGGAGTCTCGCTCGCAATACTTGGTTTCGGCCCTGTCGCTCCGGTAATGGGGATAATAACCGGATACCTTGCAGGGTTTCTAGTCGGTATATTTCTGATATTTAGGAATGGGCTGAAGTTCACAGTGCCGAAGCTCTCAGGGTTAAAGAAGCTGTTCGCGTTCTCACTGCCAATAGCAGGATCGAACATACTTAGCGCAGCGGTCAACAACGTTGCGCTTCTGCTTCTCGGAATTTTTGCCACCACGTTTGTGCTTGGAAACTTCGGCATTGCATCAAGGGCCAACTATCTTTTCGACATTGTTCTTGGATCTATTGGCATATCGTTGCTTCCGACATTCACGGCAAGCATGCGCAGCAAGAAGACAAAATCCAGGACAGGTGAATTCTATTCATATTCCGTGTATATGGCTTTCCTGCTTGTGGCCCCGATGATATTCTTTGTGGCTATCTTCGCCAAGCAGTTCTCGTACACCGCATTCAGCTCTGTCTATTCGCTTTCGCCTCTCTACATATCGGTTACGAGCATAGGCCTGCTAATAGGGATAGCGGGAAGCTACGCGAGCACCCTTCTTGTGAGCGCTGGCAAGGTAAAAAAAGTCCTGTATTACAACGGCATCATAGCCATAGTGGAATTCATACTCATGCTTCTGCTGGTGCCGATATTCAAGGGAATAGGCCTAGTGGTGCTGCTTTTCATAGTAAACCCACTGCTCATAGACGTGCTCTTCATACGCAAGTCAATACAGGTGTTCAAGGCAAAGATAAACTGGAAGAGGATATTTCGCGTTGTGGTGGCAAACCTAATCGTAGGATTCTTTATTTACGGAGCGCTTTACTTCCTAAACGTTTCGTACGCGATAATACTCCTGCTGGCTGCGATAGGCTTCATAGTGCTGTATCCGCCGTTCTTGGGCATTGTAGGTGGAGTAACCACATCGGACATAAACCTCATAAGGAAGGTATCATTGAACATACCCTTGATCGGAAGGGTAATAAGCAAGCTATTGGATTACGTGCAGGTATTCGCCAGGCTTTCCGGCAACTAAGATG
>JAKBRD010000038.1:0-3037 GCA_021834865.1 Microcaldota archaeon
GCACCTTCTGCGCTTGAGCCTTCCTCCTCGTGCTCGCTTTTTACTATTGAGCCTATTGCATTTGATATTTTTTTGCGCAGCGAATCAAACATATTATGCCTGCTTCAAAATCTTATCCAGCTTCGTCGATATTTCGAACATTGCGTCTTCGGCTTTGCCCCTGGCCTTCATAAGCTCCTGCATGTTCTTTGTGTGCATCTCTATCCTAGATGAAAGGTAATCTATTGCCTTTGCAATTTCCTTCTCTACCAAGTATCCGCTGCCGACGCCGACCAAAACCGTGGGTTCTTCCGCAGCCTTCGCGCTTATGAAAATGGAAGAGCCTATCGGGGAAAGAATGTTGGAATTCTTTATCCTGTCGAACTTTTCCATTGACGTCTTTGCGGCGTTGAGCTCGTTTATGTAGTCCATTACCGCGTTTATTTCCCTGCTTATGGTTGTGTACTGGTTCTGGTAGACCTGCTGCATGTACTGCAGGTTCTGCACCGCCTCTTCAAGGCTTTCGCCGCTTTCTTGGGAGCTCATCCAAAGACCTTATTTCGCTTCAACGACTTCCTTTATCGCTATCATGCTTTTGCTCAGACCCTGCTTCGAGCCTATCTTTACGAGCGCACTCTCTGTAGCGTGCTTCTCGCTGTTTGCTTCTATCTCGAGCTCAAATTTCTGCTTTGAGCCCTTTTTTATTGTTCCTCTTACTATGTACTTCATGCTTTCACCTTTTTAATCGCCTATGTCCAGAGCGTCAGTTATTCTCGCTATCTCGAATCCTGTGGTCTCGGAGCCTATTACAACGCCCTTCGAATTTGCCAGCACGGAAAGCCCAATGCTGAGCGCTCCTGTATTAGCAGTGGTCCTTACGGAATTCATTCCGGTTGCTTTGTCCAGCTCTTCCTTTTCCTCATCGCTGCACCTGTTGTTTATCAGCAGACCCTTGTTGGTGAGCACGTTGCTCGCGCCTACGGTCTTGAAGCTTTCGCCAGAATACCTTATCACTTCCACGTCGAGTATGTCTCGTATTTCCCTCACGTCATCGTTTCCATATTCCGGATTAACTATGGCTACCTTGTCGTTTGCCAAAATGTTGTTGCCTATCGCATTGAGGTTGCTGCTTATGCTGCCGACATTTATCCCTTCGGCCAGCGCCTTTATCCTTTTAATCTCGCTTTCAGTGGCTATGTTTGAAAGGACTATTCCATTGGAATTCGCCCTTGCGAAAATCCCTACCAGGTCAGACATTCCTACGGTTATAAGAAGGCATTCGGAGCCAAGAGCCTCGGAGACTGCCTTTACTCCTGTAGCATTCAGCGAATTGCCCATGAAAACATACTTGTCCGTAGCGGTGCCGAATGCACCCACATAGCCGCTTTCATGTATGGAATATTTTATTACTGGCATGCGGGCACCGTTACTTTGGCTTTCCAAGCATCACTGCTTGGGCTTTGCCTTAGGTTCAGAAGCTTCGGGCTTTTTCTGCTCGGGCTTGGGAGCTTCTTTCTTTTGCTCCTGCTTTCCCTTTTCTGCCTTCTTATCTGCGGCCTTGGGCTCAGCCTTTTGCGCTTCTGCTGGCTTCTTGTCGCTATACAATGACACCTTTGCCACTCCGTTGTCTATGTTTACGTTGGCCTTTATGGGCATCATGCTTTTAGTGTAAATCTTTGTCATTGCGCTGTTCATCGCAGTGTCTATCTTAACGTTCTCCTCGGCTACCTTCATGTAATGGGCGATCCTTTCCCTTACATATCTGCTTAGGCGCTTCTGCCTCACGGACCTAGGCTGCGTTACCAAGTATCTCCTTATGTTTATCGTTATGAGTTTTGCAGGCATTTTCAATCACCCTTCAGGTTCAGCTTGGTCCTCCTCCAGTTCCTGGCGAACAGGTTCTGCTGTATCCTCCTGTGCGTCCTCACCATAGCGAGCACAGGTATTCTCCTGGACCTTTTTATCTGCTTGCCCAGGCGCTCCTTCTTGATCTTGCTCTTCTTTGACATTTTAACACCATAATCGTAAGCTTCATTTGTGCTTGAATTCTATTTTCGGCTCAGGCTTGTACGTGAGCCTGTTTAGCAGCGACACGAGCTGCGCATCTGTTATCTTTCCTGATACCTGATTTGACTGTGCCAGCTGCACTATCAGGTTCGACAGCTGCATATAGAGATCGTGGTTCGAGACGCTTATGTTCATTATGCGCTCGTACGCGTCCGGCTCAAGCAGCTGCCTGAGCATTGACTTGACTTGCTGTTCGCGCTGCATCTCCCTGTAAACCTTTGCCAGCGCCTTCTTAGCTTCCCTGTCGTCCTGACCTTCATAAGATTCGGACATCATACTGCACCAAAAGCATTCAGTTTGCACTCTGCGGCTTGTAGCCGCTTATCTCGTTGGAGAGCTTGTCCAGGAAGGATTTTCCCTTTGGGGTTATTACCCTGCCCTTGCCGGTCTTTTTGACGTAATCCAGGCCTTCGAGCTCCTTGAAAGCGTCGCTTATTATGCTTCCGCTTGCGGGCATGTGGTGGTGCTTGTGTATTACGTGGTCCTTCCTTGAGCCGTACCTGGTCCTGAGCTTTGACACTCCAACTGGGCCGTTCACATATACCTGCCTCAGTACCGAAGCTGTCCTTATGTACCAGAAATCCGGATCCTCGGGCACGCGCTCCTTTGCCGCTCCGCTCTTTACGTAATTGATATAATCCGGCTTTTTCACTTTGCCCTTGAGCTTTTCAGCTGCCATCTTCACGAGTTCCGATGCATCAACGTCATATACGTTTGCCATTAAACCATCTTTGAGTATTTTATTTAGCTGTTAAACATTAAGCCAAGCGCCAACGAACCGCATCGATGGACGCCGCTGGCCGAATAAGGCTCTGACTAACCTTTTTTGGCATAATTATTATAAATAGTTTGCGTTGTTCGTGTTTTTATACCTTTGCTGCTCCTATTTCCGCGCTTTGGCCTTGCCTGGCTTGCCAAGCATGCCTGCGTTTTCCTTTTCCACTGCGTTTTCAAGTATGCCAAGCCCTTCTTCTATGCTGTGCATGGACAT
>JAKBRD010000038.1:3137-7352 GCA_021834865.1 Microcaldota archaeon
TTTTATACCTTTGCTGCTCCTATTTCCGCGCTTTGGCCTTGCCTGGCTTGCCAAGCATGCCTGCGTTTTCCTTTTCCACTGCGTTTTCAAGTATGCCAAGCCCTTCTTCTATGCTGTGCATGGACATTGTTATTGGAGGTATTATCCTTATGGTTGAGACTCCTGCAGGCAGCATCAATAATCCGTCGTAGAAGCACTTTTCCATTATCGAGTCCCTTTCCTTTATCGCAGGCTCCTTAGTTTTCCTGTCCTTCACCAGCTCTATCGCGAGCATCATTCCCATGCCTCGCACGTCGCCTATTATCTCATAGCGCTCCTTCATTTTCTCTAGCCTGGATTTCATAAACCTTCCCTTCGTATGCACCTGCTCCTCTATGGAGCGCATGTTATTCTTTACATGCTTTGCCAGAGCATGCGCCCCAGCAACTACGGCTAGGTTGCCTCCGAAAGTAGTGGCGTGGGTTCCTGCTGGTATTTCCGGCAGGCTCTTTTTCAGCATTGTAACTCCGAGCGGCAATCCAGCGCCTACGGACTTCGCGAAAGTGTATATGTCTGCATGCACTCCGAAGTTGTCCAACGCAGCCGGCTTTCCTGCCCTGAAATATCCTGCCTGTACCTCATCGGAGACGAAAAGCATGCCGTAGCTGTCAGTGAGCTTTTTTAGCTCCTTGAAATAATCTTTCGGCGGAACTATATAGCCGCCTTCTCCCTGTATAGGCTCCACCACGAAAGCAGCTATCTCTTCTCCAGCCACCTCCTTCGAAAGCGGATAGTCCTTTATGTAATCTATGCATGCGAATCCGCAATCGGGATAGCTCTGGTGCAGCGGGCACCTGTAGCAATAAGGATATGGAACGTGAACCGCATTGACAAATGGGCCCATATGCTCCCTCTGCACGAGCTTGGACGATGTCAGCGCAAGCGATCCGTTTGTCCTTCCGTGGAAGGAGTTGTAGAACGCCATTATGCTGCTCCTTTTCGTTATCGCTTTTGAAAACTTTATTGCGGCTTCGTTGGCCTCGGTTCCTGAATTGGAAAGAAAAAGCTTGCCATACTGCTTTGGGAACATTCCTGTGAATTCCTCGGCAAACTTCACCGGCAGTTCGGCATAGTAGTCGGTAAAGGCAGAATGCATGAGCTTGTCAACCTGCGCCTTTATTGCCTCCCTTACCTTTGCGTTGGCGTTCACGCCGAAATTATATACCGAAATGAAACTGGAAAAATCTATGAACTTGTTTCCGGATATGTCATAAGCAAAATCTCCGTCGCCCTTTTCCGCAACAAACGGATAGCTCTCCCTCGTGGTTGTTACAAAAAGGCTTTTGTCCTTCCTTATTACATCATTTGCTTTTTTTGATATTTTTATCTTCGGCATTCAAAGACCCCATCCTCTCCCTATACTCAGAATATTTTACCAAAGCTGCAAGAGCCTTGGCTGCATCTTCCGGAGAAGGGTATACTGGGACTCCGGAACTTTCCATCATGTTGTTGTGCACTTCGGCGTAGTTGCCTCCAGGGCTCACCACTACTATCGGCTTCTTCCCTTCAGAACCATACTTTATTATCATCGCCGCTACTCTGGAATCCGCGCCCGGAGTTTGAAACAGCGAGATTACCATGAGCGCATCGACGTTAGGATCCTTTGAGAGAACCTCCATCGCAGCCCCGAACCTCTTGTCGTCCGCATCTCCCGCCATGTCCATAGGCATGCTCATGTTCACTATCGGCGGCATTACTTTCCTGAGTGTTTTCTTAGCGTCATCTGAAAGCTCTGCCATCTGCAAGCCGTTCAAGTATAAAGAATCTGCCGCAAGCACCCCTACTCCTCCGCCATTGGTTATTATCGCAATGCGCTTTTTAGTGGACAAAGGCTGTGCCTCGAATATCTTAGCGAAATAAAGCATGTCGTCAAGGCTTTTGGCTTGTATGAATCCATACTGCTCAAATACTGCTTCATACGCCGCATAGCTGCCTGCTAGCGATGCCGTATGGGAATGCGCTGCGCTAGATCCGGCAGGAGTTATCCCTCCTTTTATAATTATGACGGGCTTAAGCTTTGTCACCTCTTTTGCGACCTCTACAAATTCCTTTCCGCGCCTTACTCCCTCCATGTAAAATATGATCACTTTGGTGTCCGGGTCATGCCCCAGGTAGTTGAGTATATCTACTTCGTCCACAACTGCTGCATTGCCGTAAGATATGAACTTCGAAAGGCCAAAATTTTCATGAGATATCAGGTCAAGGACCGCGCTTCCTACTGCTCCGCTCTGTGAGGCAAAGCTTACACCTCCTATGCTTGGCTTGTCTATTTTGAATGTCGGCAGGAACATGGTGTCAACCCTGGAGCGCAAATCCATGACTCCAAGGCAGTTTGGCCCTAGCACAGGCAGCGAGTACTTTTTGGCTATTGACACTATCTGCTCCTGCAGCCCAGCATCGCCAACTTCCGAGAATCCGCTGCTTACAATTATGACGCTTTTCACCTTTGCCTTTCCGCATTCTTCCAGCGTCTGCGGGACGAACTTCGCAGGTATTGCAATGACTGCAAGATCAAGGGGTTTTTTGATGTCGAGCACGCTCTTGTAAGACTTCTTGCCGAGTATGGGCCCTTCAGCGCCGACATTTACGGGGTAAAGCTCCCCGTCATAACCTACGTTGAGATAGTTCTGCATTATTATGTGGCCCACCTTTTCGGGGCTTTGCGAAGCCCCTATTATGGCCACGCTTTTGGGCTTTAACATGTTGTCGAGATTGTAATATTTTCCAGCCATAAAATCATCCCTCTATCAGCCTTAGGTCAACCGCATCGTAAGTTCCGTCGTGCAATATTATCGGATTAAGGTCCAGCTCAGTAATCTTCTGGTTTTTCACAAGGAACTCTGATATTTTGAGCAGCAGGTTTTTCACTATCTTCCCGTTCCTTTCGTCCGCAAGCATTATTTGCTTTGACTTCAGGCTTTCTATCATTGCGTTGGCGTCATATTCGGTTATCGGGCACAATCTTACTGAGACGTCCTTGAACACCTCTACATTTATTCCGCCAAGCCCTAAAAGTATGAGCTTTCCGAACTGTGGGTCTGTGTTGCCTCCGATTATTATTTCAGTTCCATTCGAAACCTGCTCCTGTACAAGTATCTTATACGGTTTCAGCTTCTCCCCAAGCTTTACTAGTTCAGAATAAGCTCCTTCTATCTTCGCATCCCCTGATAAGCTTAGCTTTACGAGCCCGCTCTTTGACTTGTGCAGCGCCTTGTCTGATATAAGCTTCATCACTATAGTTCTTCCCTTCGCAAATCCCACTGCTTCCTTCGCGCTTTCTACATAAGCGGCATCAAGTGCCTTTATCCCATATCTGCCCAGCAGCGCGTGGGCGTCCATATAATCCATTAAAGTGCCCATCTTGCATACACCAAAAGCTTTTCTCATTTAACTATAATATGCCTTTTGCAAAAAGCGCAGCTAGTATTATGATTATTACCACTACTGCAACAACATAATAAATTGTTTTGCGGGGTTTCTTGATATGCTGTGACGAAAGTTGCTTCTGCATTTCTGCTATCTCCTTATCCTCTGCAGGGTGCTGCATCTGCTCTTGTTGTGCTGCCTGTGGCTGTACAGTTCCTGCAGCTGGAGCCGCAGGAGTATTTGAAGGTGTTGGACCCTGTTGCGGCTGTGGTGCAGTAGTTGGATTCGGTTTTGGGGCAGCATTCGTCTGTTGCGGCGGCATTTGAACTGCTGGCTTCGGCTGCTGCTGAGCCTGTGGCTGAGGTTGAGCTTGGGCTGCCTGTTGTGGCATTCCCGCCTTGGCCTGCATGAATCCCTTTTCAGTTAGCGACATGTCCATGACTCCGTTCCTTATGTCAGCGGATAAATACTGCTGTTCAGACAGCTTGTAAAGATGCATTGCAAGATCTTTGGAATTTATGTTGACCGCAGTGCCAAGGTCAGCAAGATTCCTTTTTCCGGCAGAGAGCTGCGTAAGTATTGCCAAATCAAGTTGGTCGAACGGCATCTTCTCTTTGGAATCTGCTTCTTCAATCAGCTTCTTTCCCATCTCGGTTACGCTTATGGCATTCTGGCCAGGCACATATGTGGTAAAATCAACCAAGCCCTTGAGCTTTAGGGTTCCAAGGGCATTCGATGCGTCGAAAAATGAGGAATTTATCAGTCCGCCGAACTTTTCAACGGTAGTGTCAGGTTTTATCCTTTTCAAAA
>JAKBRD010000009.1 GCA_021834865.1 Microcaldota archaeon
TCCTTGAGCTCCATGGTTATGACTCCCTTGCCTCCCCTGGCCTGGCTCTTGTAAGCGTCCATGTCAAGCCTTTTCATGTAGCCCTTGTTGGTTATCAAGACAACGCACGGATAGTCCTTTATGAGGTCCTCATTCTCTATGCTGAGCGCTTCGTCCTCCACTATCTCGGTCCTGCGCGGTATTGCGTATTTGTCCTTGAGCGTGAGCGTCTCCTCCTTTATTATCCCGTAGACCATGGATTCGTTTTCAAGCACGCTGTTGTAGTAGCTTATGCTCTTGTCGAGCTCGCTCTTCTCGGCCTCAAGGGAGGTAGTCTCCAGCCTCGTAAGCCTGGCGAGCTTCATGTCTAGTATAGCGTTTGCCTGCTTTTCGCTTATGCTGTAGTTACCCATCAACGTTTCCCTTGCCTCCCTCGTGTCGGAGCTCGCCTTTATTATGGATATGACACCGTCAATGTCCTTAAGCGCAATAAGCAGTCCTTCCACTATATGGCGCCTGTCTGTTGCGACGCCAAGGTCATACCTGGTCCTGGAGCGTATGACTTCCATCCTGTGCTCCACGAACACCTTTATGAAATCGCGTATGTTGAGCGTAAGCAGCCTGTTTCCCATAACTGCTATGTTCATTACTGGCAGGGTTATCTGCATCTGCGTATGCTTGTAAAGCTGGTTTAGCACTACGTCGGGATTGGCATCCTGCTTGAGCTCTATGACTACTCTCATGCCTTTCTTGTCGCTCTCGTCCCTTACCGTGCTCATGCCGTCTATAAGCTTCTGCTTTCCAAGCTCGGCTATCTTGGCCACGAGCGTGCTCTTGTTGACCGTGTAGGGTATCTCGCTTATGACGAACTGCCTTAGCCTGTGCCCTTCTTCAAGTTCTGCCTTGCCCCTTAGTATCACGCTTCCCCTTCCTGCAAGGTAGGACCTTTTGAGCTCCGGGCTCATAAATGCTATGCCTCCTGTAGGGAAATCCGGGCCTTTAATATAACCTATTAAGTCAATCGGGGCTATTTCGGGATTCGCTATGTAAGCCATTATGGCGTCGCATACCTCTCCAAGGTTGTGCGGCAGTATGTTTGTCGCAACGCCAACCGCTATTCCAGAAGAGCCGTTTATCATTAGATTCGGCACCTTGGAAGGCAGCACCGAAGGCTCTTCCTCGGTATTGTCGAAATTGGGTATGAACGGCACGGCTTTCTTGTCAAGGTCTTCGAGCATTTCCTCGGCAAGCCTTCTGAGCCTTACTTCGGTGTACCTCTGCGCGGCTGCTGGATCTCCGTCGATGGAACCCATGTTTCCCTGTCCTTCTACCAGCATGTGGTTCATTGAGAAATCCTGCGCCATCCTGACCAGCGTCTCGTAAACTGCAGCATCGCCGTGCGGATGGTACTTTCCTATTACCTCTCCGACAATCCTGGCGCTCTTCTTGGTTGCCTGCTCATGGGTATTTTTGAGCATGTACATTGCGTAAAGTATCCTTCTCTGCGCAGGCTTAAGCCCGTCCCTGGCATCCGGCAGTGCCCTGCCTATTATGACGCTCATCGCGTAATCGATGTAGCTGCTCTGCATTTCTCCCTCTATCGATACCTCGAGATTTCTGCTGTCGTAAGCGTTGTTGTTCTCTGCCATCAATATCACACGTCGAGGAAGGACACCTCTGTGGAGTGCTCTTCGAGGAAGTTCCTTCTCTTTTCAACGTCCATTCCCATGAGTATGTCGAAAATGGAGTTTGCCAGCTCGGCATCCTTTATCGTTATCTTTTTAAGTATCCTGTTCTTTGGGTTCATGGTGGTTTCCCAAAGCTGCTCCGGGTTCATCTCTCCCAATCCCTTGTACCTCTGCAGCGCGCCCTTGCCGTTGTGCTCCTTCATAATGGCGTTGAGCTCCGCATCGCTATAGGCGTACAGGACCTCCTTGCCTATGCTTACCCTGTACAAAGGCGGCTGCGCGGCAAACACGTGCCCTCTCTCTATCAGGGGCTTCATATATTTGTAGAAGAACGTAAGCAGCAGCGTCTTTATGTGGCTTCCGTCAACGTCCGCGTCTGTAAGAAATATTATCTTGCCATACCTAAGCTTGTCGGGCTGGAAGCCTTCCTTTATTCCAGTCCCCAGAGCCGTTACCAGCGAATGGAGCTCGGCATTGTTGAATATCCTGTCCTCGCTTGCCTTTTCGACATTGAGTATTTTTCCCCTAAGCGGCAGTATCGCCTGGTAAAACCTGTCCCTACCCTGCTTGCTGGACCCTGCGGCGCTGTCGCCCTCAACTATGAATATCTCGGACTTTTCCGGATCCGTTTCTGTGCAGTCCGCCAGTTTTCCCGGCAGCACGGTTCCCTCAAAGGCGTTTTTCTTCCTTGCGAGCTCCCTGGCTCTTCTTGCAGCTTCCCTTGCTTCTGCTGCGCTCACCACCTTGTTCACTATCTTCATTGCTTCGGAAGGGTTTTCCTCCAAAAACTCTGAAAATTTGGCGTATATCGTGCTTTCAAATAAGCTTTTTATGTAAGAATTGCCGAGCTTCTCCTTGGTCTGCCCTTCGAATTCAGGGTTTGGCATTAGGACAGAAACTATTGCGATAAGCCCTTCGCGCATATCCTCTCCTTCTATCTGCGCCGGCTGCTTCTTGAGATTTTTCTGTATGTAAGCGCTTATGGCTCTGGACAGCCCGGAGCGGAACCCTATGACGTGCGTGCCTCCCTCCGGAGTCTTTATCCTGTTCACGAAGGAGTAAAGGTCTTCCCCATAGCCCTGCGTGTACTCTATTGCTACTTCTATTTTGACTTCGCCCTCTTCCTTCTTGAGTATGAACGGTTTTGTTATGGTGTTCTTTCCTTCCGATAAGTAAGCAATGAAATCGCCGATGCCGTTCTCAGAATAGAACTCAAATGTCTCTGCCTTCTCGAATCTTTCGTCGGTAAGCTTTATTCTTATGCCTGAGCTAAGGTATGCCGTATCGCGCAGCCTTTCCGATATGGCAGTCACGTCAAACTTGTTGACCGAAAATATCTGCTTATCGGGCTTAAACCTGACTGTTGTCCCGGATTCCGTGGACTTGCCCACTGTTTCAAGCCCTGATATTGGCGTGCCCCTGCTAAAGCTTTCCTTGTACGCACTTCCGTTGCGCCTTACCATAACATCAGTGCGCTCTGAAAGTGCGTTGACTACGGTAAGCCCAACGCCGTGCAGCCCTCCAGAAACCTTGTAGGCCTTGTTGTCAAACTTCGCCCCTGCATGTATGGATGTCATAATGACCTCAAGAGCGGGCTTGTTCTCCTTCGGCATTATGTCTACGGGAATGCCTCTTCCGTCATCGCTGACTTCCGCTATGTCATATCCGTCGCTGTCCTGCTCGAGCTTTATTGTTATATTCCTGCAGTATCCTGCCAAAGCCTCGTCAACGGCGTTGTCTATTATCTCGAAAAGGAGGTGGTTGTAGCCCTGAGCCCCGGTGGAACCTATATACATGGCCGGCCTTTTTCTTATGCCCATTGTTCCGCTCAATACTACTATGTCCTTCGCTCCGTAGTCGTTCTCTGGCATCAAATCAACTGTAAATATCAAGCACAGGTCGTGAGTGTTTGCACTGGCAAAATATTACAATATCTATTGGGATTTTATATTTAAAACCCTTTTGGTAAAGTCGACTTTTCCGGCAAAATCGGCACAATTCGCACGTGCGGCGCTTTGCATGCCCAACATGCATAAACTATAAATACTTAATCGTGATAATATACGAATACATATATATGCAAAATGTTTTTGGACAACTGTTTGTATTGCAAAGGTCCGGAAATCAAGTGCAAAATAGCTAGAAATAATACTAAAAACAAAGTGATAACATGGCAGAAAACAATATGGGCGGACAGCAGGTATTGCTGCTCCCGGAAGGAGCATCCAGGCTTTTGGGCAGGGACGCGCAAAGGACGAACATTGCAGTTGCGGTCGCAGTTGCAAACGCCGTAAAAACGACTCTGGGTCCAAAAGGAATGGACAAGATGCTGGTAAGCGATCTCGGAGACATAGTAATAACGAACGACGGCGCAACAATACTCGAGGAAATGAACGTTGAGCACCCAGTGGCAAAGATACTGGTCGACGTCGCAAAGACGCAGGACAGGGAGGTCGGAGACGGAACTACTAGCGTTATAATAACAGCAGGCGGATTGCTCAAGGGCGCGGAAGACCTTCTGGAGCAGGGAATACATCCGACGATAATAATAAAGGGCTACAAAATGGCCGCGGGCAAAGCTGCCGAAATACTTTCCAAGTACTCAAAGAGCGTGGAAATAAGCGACGAGCAGACACTGCAGAAAATCGCAATGGTCTCCATGGGCTCAAAGAACATAGGCGACGACAGCACAAAGGCCCAGATATCAAAGCTGGTAATAAAAGCTGTGAAGCAGGTCATGGAAAAGGGCCAGGACGGCAAATACCGCATAGACCACGACTTCATAAAAGTAGAGAAGAAAGCCGGAGGCAGCATAGCAGACACTGCATTGATAAACGGCGTGCTAATAGACAAGGAGGTGGCACACCCGGGAATGCCGAAGTCGCTCACGAACGCAAAGATAGCGCTTCTTGATGTGGCTCTGGAGATTGAGAAGACAGAAACCGATGCCAAGATAGAAATAACATCACCTGACCAGATTCAGTCATACCTGCAGCAGGAGGAGCGCATGCTCAAGGAAATGGTCGAAAAGGTCAAGAAGAGCGGCGCAAACTTTGTCGTAACGCAGAAGGGAATAGATGACATGGCGCAGCACTACCTTGCAAAGGCAGGGATAATGGCAGTAAGGAGGGTCAAGAAGAGCGACATAGAGAAGCTTTCGAAGGCGACAGGCGCCAAGATAATAACAAGCCTGGACGACCTAAACTCTGAGGATCTGGGCCATGCGGGAATAGTTGAAGAGCGCAAGATTGCCGGAGAACAGATGGTTTTCGTCGAAAAGTGCAAGGACCCGAAGAGCGTAACTATATTCGTAAGGGGAGGCACCCAGCAGGTAATAGACGAAGCTGAGCGCTCGCTCACCGACGTAATAGGCGCGGTATCAGCTACTATAGAAAATGACGGAAGATACGTCATCGGAGGCGGCAGCATAGAAATAGACATTGCTGACGAGCTCAGAAACTATTCGGGTCAGGTAGGAGGCCGCGAGCAGCTCGCGATACAGAAATTCGCAGATGCGCTTGAAGGCATACCGAAAACCCTTGCGGAAAGCGCAGGAATAGATGCCATAGACACGCTGGTGCAGCTCAGGAGCAAGCACAAGTCGAAAGACGGCAAGATATATGGCGTGGACGTATACAGGAACGCGATAGGCGACATGAGCAAGGTGGGAGTGTTCGAGCCGGAAAAGATGAAAGTGCAATCCATATACAGTGCGAGCGAGGCCGCTGAGATGATCCTAAGGATAGACGACATAATCAGCTCCAGGGGAAGATCTCCAGGAGGCCAGGGCGGAGCACCGGGAATGCCACCAATGGAATAAACGGCACTTGATAGGTAACGGGCTATGGGCCCGTACCTTTTATTTTTCTTTTTTAAGCTTGTGCGGACCTTCACGCAAAACATTTTAAATCCGAAACCTAAAACACAAATGTGCATCCGATGGAACAGAATCCCGAAAACATAATAATACTAGTTCTTGGTTCTCCTGGAGCGGGAAAAACAACTCTTATAAACAGCGTCAACGCCGAAATTCAGAACTTTGAAGTCGTAAACATAGGCACTCTGATGGCCGAAGAGGTAAAATCGCAAAACATACCAAGGGACAGGCTTAGGTATCTGCCTACAGGTAAAATAAGGGAGCTCAGAAAGGCAGCATTCTTCAGGATAGCAAAAATGAGCGGCACAGTAATAGTCGACACCCACGCCACTGTAGAAAAAGGAAATAAATTTATATTTGGACTGCCTATAAATGATTTGCAGTATATGGGGAACATACGCGGCATAATATATGTCGACGCCAGCCCAGAAGAACTAATAAAGCGCCGCTCGGCGGACACAGTAAGGAAAAGAGAGAACGATGACGAGGAAATATTGAACCTGCAACGCCATCTCAATCTCGCTGTAGTTACGCTTTACGGATCGACATACGATATACCGGTTTACATACTGCACAACAAGGAAGGGAAGCTCGAAGCCGCAAAAGCGGATTTCAAGAGCTTCATAAAGGATATAACCGAAAACAGCGAATATCATGACCGCAGTAACTCTTAATGCTCTGATGCCAATGGGCACAGTAATAATACTTATAGCCATAGGCATAGCCTATGTCGCTTTCTCTACGTTTGCGCAGCGCAAAGTGGGAAACCCCAAAAAGATGAGGGAGCTTCAGCAGCGCATGAATGCATTGTCAAAGGAGCTTAATCAGCTCGTAAAGTCGAATGCGCCGAAGGAGGAAATTGCCAAGAAGCAGAGCGAGCTCATGCCGCTTATGAGCGAGAACATGAAGACATCCATAAAGCCTATGCTGGTCATACTGCCTGTGTTCTTCCTGCTTTATTACCTTGTTCTTCCAACCACATTCCACTCAATAGCCAACGAATATGTGCTTTTCCTCGGCTCGATGAAGCTCAATTATCTGGGGGTTTTCTTCGCCTGCGTTTTCATTTTGGGAATAGCTACCTCCATAATAATAATGATATACGACAGAAAGAAAACGAAGCTGGAGCGGCAGGCAATAGCAGCCGCAGAAGCAGCGGAATCAGGTACAAACACATAAATAGTTTTTCAATAAAATTTCCTTTACTCTATTAAGTTGCTTAAAAGGTGTTTAATTTGCCAAAGCCCATGCACAGGTCTCATAGTTTCAAAAAGGTACAAAGGGTAACAAGCTCTAAGAGAACGGTAACCCACTACAGGCGCGGAAAGGACATGATGCCCCACTGCGCAATATGCGGGCAGGAGCTCAACGGCATATCACAAAAAGGCCCAAAGACAAGGAGGACCAATAGCAGGCTCTTCGGAGGCGTTCTATGCGCTTCATGCACTGCAGAAGTGGTTAAGCTTAGGAGCAGGGTAGAACAGGGAGACATGAAGCTCAACGACATAGGAATAAGGCAAAGGTCCTACGTTCTGCAGCTTGTAGCCCACTGACGCTATGATCAAAGTATGCATATCGGGTTTTACCTCCAGCGGAAAGACCACTGCGGCCGACCTGGTTTCAAAAAAGCTCGGAATAGCGCACATACACAAATCCTACAAGGAATATGTGGAGAACGAGCTGGAAGTCGCTAAGTTCACCGACAACGCATCTGACGAATTCGTGAAGGCTTTCGACGAAGAAATTAAAAAGCAGGCCGCAGCAGCAGGCTCTTGCGTCCTAAGCACCTGGCTGGCTCCATGGTTCGTCGAAGACGCTACGCTCAGGGTATGGCTTTATGCCGATATAAAAATACGCTCCGCCAGATGGGCAAAAACGTACAATATTGACCTATCCGAAGCCGAAAAGCTGGTATTAGAAAAAGACCAGAGCGAGATAAAAAGCATAAAGCACATATATGGGATAGACCTGAATGACAGGTCCATATTCGACATGGTCATAAATACGGGAAAGATACCTCCGCAGGAATGCGCGGAAATAATATGCTTGGCCGCGAAGGCAAGCGAAAAGTAGTTGTGCTAACAATTAAAAGGGTTAAGTGGCAAATACAAGCAATATCGATTACAAAGTGATACAAATGTTGGTTGAACCAGGCAGAGTATGCATAAAGAAATTCGGAAGGGACGCGGGCAGCATGGCTGTAATAACTTCAGTAGGCAAGGACGGCTATGTGAACATAGTAACCTCTAAGCGCCAGAAGGAGCGCAAATGCAACACAAAACATCTGGAATTCATAAATGAGACTGTCGACCCGAAGAACAAGGATCAGGTAAACAAGATACTCGGGATTTCAGCACAGGCACCGAAACACAAATAATCAGGGTTCCTCTTCCAGGAACTTCAATGCGTTTTCTATTATCTTTTCCTTTTTCGAAGTTTTCTGATCCGAAAGAATCTCGAAGAGCTCTCCGACGTTGATTGCGTCCTTGAAGCCCAATTCTTTCAGCCTGCTCCTTAGCAGCTGCATTCCTATGTCTTTTATTCCTATGCTGTCTATGTTGTTCTCCCTTATTCTCTCTATGCTTTTTTCTATCTCAGGCTCCTTAAGCCCTGAGGTGTCCATCTCCAAAATTGCATCCCCTGCATGCTTCATTATCAGGGCTCTCAGGCCAAGCTCGCTGGAGCCACCAAGCTCAAAGGTGCCTTCCAGATACAGCTTCACTATGGGCTTTTTCTCGCTTTTCTCGACGCATTCTGCTATCGCTTCGTCGCATTTTTTCCTTACTTCTGCAATCGAGGCGTTTTTGAATTCCAGCCTTTTAACAATGAACGGCCTGCTTTCTATCTCAACGAATTCATAGCTGTATTTCTGCGTGTCGAAAAGTATGAATCCCTTCTTTTCCTGCTCTCCTTCCTTGAGCTGCGTCAGGACAGTGCTTCCAGGTATAAGGAAAAGCTTTCCGTGCACTGTTGATTTAACCCTGCTGTGTATGTGGCCGCACAAGTACAGATCAAATCCTTTTGGCAGATCATCATAGTGCATGAAAGAGTTGTCGAACGGCAGTATCTCGTATATGGACTGGTGCAGCATGAAAATGTTGAAGGCACCATCCACCGGCTTCGGATCAAGCTCTTTCAATTTTTCCACGACTCTTTCTTCGGACAAGCCTCCGAGCCCGTAAATAGCCACGCGTTCGCCATCTTTCTCCAGCAACACCTGCGATTCGCTTGCGTCTATAAGAAGACCTGCAAGCGCAAGCAGGCCCAGAGGATTTTCCTTTCCTGCAGCCGTCCTCTCGTGCGTTCCAGATATGGCGACTATCGGCGCCGAAGAAAAGGCCCTGCCTTGTCCCTTGAACCATTCCACCTTAGTTTTCCATTCGATGCCATTGAGCTCCCTGAACAGGCCCAATGCCTGTGCGATGACTTCTGGTTTCGGGGCTCTTTTGTCGAATATGTCTCCAGGGAGCAGTATTATATCAGCCATTTCGGCAGCTTTGGCTAGTGCTTCGCGCGCCTGTTCATAAGCGTCATCATAAAAACGCTCATAGCCTATGTGCATGTCTGAAACTACTGCTATCTTCATTTTTGTTCCCCGAATACCTTATCATGAAAAGCCTTTATGAACGCGTCCCTTCCCTCCTTTTTTGGCCCATAAGCCCCAGCAGCGCAAGGATGGCCTCCGCCTGTGCCTTCTATGGTTCCCGAAATTGCCCTCATTATCCTGCCCAGATGCATATTCATCTCGGTATCCAGAGTAGGCCTGCACCTTGCAGAGAACGATATTTCATTTTCTGATTCCGAATAAAAAAGGGCTATGTCCGCTCCTATCTTTATGGCATCGTCTGCTGCTATTGCCGCATGGACTGATGTGGCGCCCTTTACAAAAAGCCTGTTTCCGATAATCACGATCTTGGAATCGAACAGCTCGTCCATTGTCCTCTCCCTGGCCTCCGCCGGTGCTATCTTCGAAAATTTCTCAAGCAGTTGCTGAAATCCAAGCCCAGAAATTTCAAGCAATTCGCCTATCTGCACGAAGCTCTTGGCCGTCGCGTTCCTAAACTCTGCGGAATCTGAATATATTCCCATGGCTAGAATCTCCGAAGTGGGTCTGTCCGGACGTATTCCGAAACTTTTGAGCAGTTCATAAACTATGCTTGCTGTGGAATTATAACTTTCGTCGTTGAATACCAAAGCTTTTCCTGCCTCTGGGGAAGCGTGGTGATCTATCACGACTATCTGTGCTGAAGATTCCGCAAGCCTTTTTCCAAAATGTCCGCAGTCTTCAAAATTGTTTACGTCAACAAGCACTATAATCTCTGCGCTGTCGTCAAACCCATCGCTTATTTCTGGCATGGCTATGCCTGCCTGCTCGATGGCGAAGCGGGCATTGGACGATATAAAGTCCGGCGCCCTTATCGACGAATTTTTCAGGATCTTCGTAATCCCGAAAGCAGACGATACGCAGTCCATATCCCCTATGGAATGGAATGTTAACATTGCCCTTTTGTCCGCATTTCTTTTAAGAAATTCGACAAGTTCCTCAAGCTTCACGCAACCGCTCATTTGCCCTTCTGGCCGTTAACCATCGACATTACTTTTTCCCTGAGCTCCTGCTCCCGCTTTTTCAGCTCGTCTATCTGCTTCTTCAGCATTGTAAGGCGCATGTCGGTCAGCTCGCTCTTTTCGTTTATGTCCTCAAGTGCGGCTTCCTTGGTGGCTTCCACTATCGCCCCGCCAACCGAGGAGTATATCTTTCCGGATGAGCCTTCTATCTGTTCTTTTGCATGGCTAAGCTCGTCCTTCTGCGCGGTAAACTGTTCCCTCTGCATAGAAAGGGCCTGAAGCTGCTCTTCGACTTTTTGGTAATCCAGTGTCAGCTTCTCCAAATTATTTTCTTCCATTGTGACCACTTACATTATAAATCGAGATTTTCATTGAAATATGGCAAATAAGGCTTTTATGATTTTCTAATTCTCATATGCTATTTGTCAATTTCAGCCATTATTACATCAAGGCTTCCCAATATTGAGAATAAGTCTGCAAACTTGTGCCCCTTTGACAGGTGTGACAGCAAAGAGAGGTTCATGTATGTAGGCGACCTCATGTATATCCTGTACGGTTTCTGCTTGTCTGGAATCATGTATATAATGCCTTCGCCCCTTGGCAACTCATGGCTTAGCAATACGGGATCAGGATTAGCCTGTGGGCCTATCAGCTTTATTGGCATCCCTACTACGTCTTCGTTGGACGGAAAGTTGTCCAGCGCCTGCCTTATTATTGATATGCTTTGCCTCATCTCCTCAAATCTTACTTTATATCTGGCATAAGCGTCTCCCTCGCTTCTTGTCGGCACATTGAACTTGATTTTGTCGTATATGTAATATGGCATCGCTTTTCTTACGTCGTATTCAAGCCCCGAAGCCCGCAACGTCGGCCCTGCCGCTCCCATGTTTATCGCATCGTCAAGCTTAAGCTTGCCTATCCCCTTGGTCCTCTCGCTGAAAACAGGGTTCTTGTCAAGCACCTCTGGATATTGGCTTATGTGCTCTTCTATGTAATCTGCCAGCCTGTAAGCCCTTTCCTTAAAATCTTTCGGGAGTGGTTTCCAAAGTCCGCCAACCCTTATGTTAACGTAAAACATTCTGCTTCCAGATATGTCCTCAAGAAACTTTATCACTTCTGCCCTCTCCCTGAATGTCCACATGAAAAGCGTGAACATCTGGCCCAGGTCATTGCAAAAAGTGCCAAGCCACAGCAAATGGCTTGCTATTCTCTGGAATTCGTCCAGTATGACTCTAGCATATTGAGCTGCCTCCTTTACCTCCTTTCCCTGTGCTATTTCTACTGCGTGGACGTAAAGATCATCCCATGCTAGCGGAGCAACGTAATCCATTTTTTCCGTATAAGAGGGATTTTGCATGTACATTCTAGTTTCCATAAGCTTTTCCACTCCTCTGTGCAAAAATCCTATGTGTGTGTTGACGTCTACTACGGTGTCCCCGTCCACGTCTACAACAAGCCTCAGCACTCCGTGTGTGCTCGGATGTATGGGCCCTACATTTATCCTCATTATGCTCATTGCTGCTGCCTCTTGTAATCTTCATTCCCCCAAGCGAAGCTTTTTCTCAACGGCGCCTCAGTCCCGTTCCACTTCTCCAAAAGAAGCCGGGGTGCATCCCTTCCGATTATCTTTATGCCAAACATCTCAGACAATTCTCTTTCCAGCCAGTCCGCTGATTTGTAAAGCATTATAACGGTGTGTATGGATTCGTCGCCCTTAAGGTTTACACCTAGAATCTCTTGCTTCTTTTGTTCCGTATTATACAATATATACACTACCTCTAAGTGGTCTTTGTAATCGACCGCAGTTATTCCTTTTAGGTAATCAAACCCCTCTTTTTTCATATCTTCTAGGGTTGTCAGTAATGCTTCTTTCTGTATCTCCATCAATTTTTCCACCTATTTTGTCCTGAAGGCGCATAAGTGCCCCAAAAAGATTCTCCGGTTTAGGCGGGCACCCTATGGCGTAAACGTCTACCGGCAAAACCTGATCTATTCCTTTTATTATATTATAGCTTTCCCACCACGGTCCTCCAGAAGTTGCACATTCTCCATACGCTATAACATACCTGGGTTCCGACATTTGCTCATAAAGTCTTTTTACCCTTGGGACCATCGATTTGGTTACCCAGCCCGCAACTATCATAACGTCGCACTGTCTTGGCGTTCCCCTGAAAAGCAGGTAACCTTTCCTTTCTGCATCTATCCTGGCAGCGCCAAAATCCATAAGCTCCATTGCGCAGCAAGCCAGACCAAACTGCAAAGGCCAGAGCGATTTTTCCATGCTCCACTTCACCAACCCGGCAGCGCGCGCCTTTACGAAATCTCCCAGTTTCAAAAACATTGCGTTTATCGGGACCTCTTTCCCTTTCAAGCTATTCTGCAGGAGCTCGTTCATCTCCTGTTCTGCATTTTCGAATTCCTGCTCGTTATACGGTGCATCATTCTCCACTGCCATCACCTATTACCTTATACCCTATCACTGAGAAAATCGTCGCAAAAACGAGCAAAAGAACCATATAAAGCCCGGAATATCTGCTCATTATTCCGGAAGCGTACGACCATACCAATACCAGAATTGCTATGACTTCGAACGGCAGGAAAAGCATTATGAAGGGAAAGTATTCGCTGTCTATGTCCCTGCTGTTTCCCACTGTCTTTTCTCCGCTTTCATAGGGCGCATCCTTTACATCGTTTGGCTTATACCTCCTGCCCAATATCTTGGCAGTCATTAAGAATGATACAGGTATAAATATGCCGAGAAGGGCAAAAAGAACCAATGCGATGTAGTTGTAAAGCATTACATCTACCTGGTATAACTTATGTTGCCAATGCTAAATATGTTTTGCTTGCCGTAAAAACTCTAGCGCTTGGAACTAAAAGCCTCCAAGGCCTCGACGGAATCATCAGGCGAGGCTTTTACTCTTTTTTTCATCCCGCATTTGAGACAGACATAACTTATGGTAAATGTTCCGTATCTGTCTGATATTGAGCTAACCGGCTCCATTTTTCCATGGCATTTGCATTCCCTATCTCCTGGTTTTATGTCTACGTGCAATCCATACAGGCATTTCGGGCAGTGGTCCGTATAGCCGTTGCCCTTTACCACAAAGCCGCAATTATAGCATGTGAAATCTTCTATGTTCCTTGCAAATTTCTTTCCCATGTAATCATATCAAAAACGCTAAATAAACGAATCTGTTATTACTATCTGTGTAAATTATGGTTTCAATAATATATAACGATATCGACCCTGTCTCAAGAAATTCCTATGCTTATATAGAGCGAGAATACAAAAATCAGGAAATGCCGTTCAAAGTGATAAAAGTTCAAACAGAATTGGTAAACGCTGCTCTGCCAGGATCTGTATCAGAACCTGCTATATTTATGAGCAAGCATTCGAGCAGCAAGAGCATAGGCTCGTTCACCGTCCATTCTGAAGGCAACTGGTCGTCCAAAGCAGAGCTTGGGGGAATCCCAAACGTGCTTAGTATGGCCTCTCCAATAGAAATGCTTAACACGCTGATACAAATGTCAAAGATAAACGTTAATGGTGTGGAAGTCACATATGAGGCAACGCATCACGGTCCCAATACATACAAAAAATCATTTTTTGCAGAGGTCGGTGGTAATGCCGAAGTAGTTAATAGTCCTGGGATGGCAGAGCTTCTTGCGAAATCGATAATAAATTCGTTGGATATGGGCAACGGCTCCAACAGGATAGTCATCGGCATAGGCGGAAACCATTATGCATCTAAGTTTACCAAGCTGGCACTTGAAAAAGGTTATGCCTTTGCGCACATAATGCCAAGATACTACGCAAACGAGACCGGGATGCTAAATCAAGCGTTTGAAATGTCGAACCCAAGGCCGGACGTTGCAGTTATAGAATGGAAAAGTCTTTCAGCAAAGGAAAGAGAGCCAATACTTAAAAAATTGAACGAAATAGGTATTGATTATGAGAGGGTTTGAGATCTCTTTGTTCATAGTGCTGCTTTCGTTATTGCTGCTACTTGGAACAGCAAACGCGCAGTACTGGTTTCAAAGCGGGGTAAGGTCATCCCAAAATTATTCTTTCAATAATGGCGCATCAGTAAGCATAGAAACGGTATACCCGCAGCAGCTCCAATATGGTTCCTTCGGTTTCTGGGTAGGAGAGATACTTAACAACGGCGCCTTCATACAAGTAGGATACGAAATTCCCAACCAAACCGGATATTATCCTACTGGCTGTTCTCCTAACGCTGCATGCACTGGAAAGGTCATAGTTAAAAAGGGCCAACCCTCATGGTTCTGGGAATATTTTCCTGCCGGAGATAATTCAAATAGCTTCTACGGCTCTGTAGGGACAAACGACAGTGTCGGGCCAAATGGAACTTTTAACACATACTCGTTCAAATACGCAAATGGCGAGTGGAACATATACCTAAACACCGCACTGATAGGCTCCGTTAACTTAGGCACATCAAACTCCGGGCAGAATGTTCCCACAGTATTCGGAGAATATGCAAACTCCAACAATAATGATACTTACATGAAACCCGTAACATTTTCCAACCTAACGGTATACAAAAATGGTATTCCTGAAAAAGTTTCCACGGGCTATTCGTATATAGGCTATGGGACCGGAAGCCTGCAAAACCTCAGGAACAGCTATGGTGTTAAAGAGCTCGCTCCGTACGTAAATGTATTCGAAGTGGGTTCGGGCCTTCCAACGCCCGTGAATTTTACTACATTATGGTCATACGGTTACTATCTTAAAGTGAATTCTGATTATGGGTATAGGGGCAATGCGCAGTATTCGCCATATGCCAATTTCAATCTTACAGAACCAGAATATATCTATTTAAGCAACAACACAAGAGAGCGCTTCATAGGTTGGAAGGGCTCCGGGATAGGATCATATACTGGCGTTTCGAACAGCACCAAAATAAAAATATCATCCAACATCACCGAAACAGCATTATGGCAAACTCAATACCTGGCAAATGTTTCAAGCAGTTTCGGCAACGTAACCGGTTCCGGCTGGTATCCTAATGGGACTATTGCAACAATAAGTATATCGCCTCTGAACGTTAGCACTGGACCAGGATCACGATACCATTTTTATGGTTTTGGCAATATAAGCGCCAAACCAGAAATTCATATTTCCGTAACGAGCCCAATGAACATAGAAGCATTGTGGAAAAAGCAATATCTGATAAGTGGCACAACACCATATGGCAACGTAACCGGTTCCGGCTGGTATGATTCAAATACGACAGCATATTTGTCATTGTCTAAAACTTCACAGCAGATAAATGCAACAACCGAAAAGATATTCATTTCATGGGACAATATATATAATAACAGCACAATAAAAATAAATGCCACGAAAAGCTACAATCTGACTGCAATATTTGGTACTGCTTTTAAAGAAACCATAGCTCCAAAATCCGTAAACGGAGACAGTCTCAAACCGTCATTGTTTTATTTAAACGGTAAACCATACAGAAACCTTACATTATTCATGCTGGAAGGTGATAATAAAATCGGCCCTTTTGATATCGGCGGAGTGAATGTCACTCCAATAAACAGTTCAGTAGATGTTTTGGCTCCAGGAGGCATAGGCATACTGCTGCCGGTGTACAACGTTACGGTATATGCACGTAACATCTTCGGTGCCCCAATAAGCGGCACTGTAAGAGCGCGCTTCCAAAATGGTACTGTTTCGCAAAAATTTCTGAACAAAAACGGATCCGCAGTATTTGCGGACGTGCCATATGGCAACGTAACCGGGGAGATAATGTATTCCGGCTTCACTGAAAAGTTTGCCTCATCTTATTCGAATGGCGTTAAGGTCGAGATGGTAACGCCAGCAATAATAATAGCAATAATAATCGTAACAATTGCTATTGCATCCTTCTGGTTTTATCTGCAGTTCAAGCGCAAGAAAAAAAGGTAAGAACAAAATGGATGTATATTCTTATTTTCTAAAAAGCCACGAGTCGTTCACAAAGATACAGAAGCTGGCATTTCCCGTAATAGAAAGCAAATCCAACGCGCTTATAGTTGCGCCAACCGGTTCAGGAAAGACAGAATCTGCATTTCTTCCCATTCTTAACGACATTGTCAAAAATCGCGCCGCCGGAATAACCTTGCTTTACATAACGCCCCTGCGAGCTCTCAACAGGGACATGCTGTTTAGGCTGGAAGGCATATGTACGGAATTCGGCGTATCTATGGGTGTAAGGCACGGCGACACTAGCGTCAGCGAAAAATCAAAGCAGACAAGAAAGCCTCCTACAATAATGATTACCACTCCAGAAACGCTGCAAAGCATACTGCCCACCAAATACCTCGGGCCTGCACTGAAGAATCTGAAGTATGTGATTGTAGATGAAATCCACGAGCTCTACTATAACAAACGAGGTGCACAACTGTCGCTTGCGTTGGAAAGGCTCGAGGAGCTTTCGCCGGGATTCGTACGTGTAGGGCTAAGCGCTACGGTGGGAAATACAGAAACGATATCCAAATTTCTGTGCGGTTCGAGACAGTGCAAAGTAATAAACTCTGATGAATCAAAGCAGACGGAAATAAACGTGCTATTTCCAGATAAGATAAAGCACCCTAACAAAGACATAATGGAAAAATTTGGCCTAGATGCTGCATCCGCTGCAAGATTGGAGGTAATATCCGACGAGATAAAATCCGGGACCTCTACTTTGATATTCGCAAACACCAGGCAGATAGTCGAAGCGCTAGGAAACAGGCTGACATACATGCAGAAAATAAGGCCTTTCGGCGGCATAGGGGTTCACCATAGTTCCATAGAGAAATCCGAGAGAATAAAGATGGAATTGGATTTCAAGAACGGCGAGATAAAAGGCCTTCTGGCAACTAGCTCGCTTGAGCTTGGCATAGACATAGGTACAATAAACAAGGTCATACAATACGGCTCACCAAGGCAGGCGCTGAGGTTGATACAGCGCGTTGGCAGGAGCGGTCATACGTCACATGGCAAGCCTGTGGGCAAAATACTTGCTACCGGCATCATGGACGCAATAGAATCGACTGCAGTGGCGATGAACGCAGCAGACAGCTTAATAGAAAACTATTCGTGCCAGTTTGGTTCCCTGGATGTCCTCGCCAACCAGGTATGCGGGATAGCATTGGACAAGGGCACCATCAGATTCGAAGCCCTTCTTGGGGTTATAAACAGGTCTTACATATATAGCGGAATAAAGAAGGAAGAATTATCCTATTTACTGACTTTCATGTCCAAGCAGCGCCTGCTTGGCTTCGATGGCACCACAATAAGCGCAGGCAAGTCTACAAGGATGTACTATTATGAGCACCTTAGCGTCATACCCGATACAAAACGTTTCATGGTAAAGAATATAGCAACAAGCAAGATAATATCGAGCCTGGACGAAAGGTTTGTGGCAGGCAAGCTAGAAGAGGGCATCATATTCATAACTAAAGGCTTGCCCTGGAAGGTTATAAGCATAGAAGACGATATCATATATGCGGAGCCTTCAACCGATATAGAAGGAGCTGTCCCTGACTGGTCAGGCGAGGACATACCTGTGAGCAGGGAAGTTGCTGCACGCGTATCTTCAATAATAAGCAATCCCTCCTCAATAAGCAGATATAAAGTAAACGACGAACCGTCTGAAAAGAGGATACACGAATTTTCAACCGAATGCTCGGAATACTCGCTGAACGACAGGTCTTTCGTCATTGAGAAGCACCCAGAATACGTGGCAGTATACACCTTTCTCGGGACTCTTGGGAACGAAGCCCTTTCTAGGATAATGGGCCATCTGCTTAGCATACGCTTCGGCAGGAGCATAAACATACGTTCATCCCCGTACATGATTTTTATAGAGCTAAATCAGAAAGTGGAGATCGAAGATCTTTTGAGATCTATAAATCCAGATTCTATAGCCGAAACGATAGACGAATTTCTGGAAAAATCAGAAATTTTTTCCTATCATTTTGTCTATGTGGCGAAAATGTTCGGAATAATAGATAGGGAAGCCAAGGTTTCGAAATCCCTTACGCGCAGGCTTATATCAATTTTCAAGGATAGTCCGGTATACAAAGAGGCAAGGAGGGAGCTGATGCAAAACTACTTTGATATCGAAGGCCTCTCCTCATTCCTGAAGTTGCTTAGAAAAAATGAACTGCGGCCCAGGCTCTTTGAAGTAGACACAATAACAAAAATGACGAAAGCCATAATGGATTCCGCATACTACACCAAGGAGCTCATAATGCCGTTAACGCCCAGCAACGAGCTTCTCAATTCCTTCGTAGAATACACTACTTCAAAAACCATAAAGCTGCTGTGCACATACTGCGGTTTCTATTTTACCGAAAAGATATCCGACCTAAAGGAAAAGCAAAAAATAGTGTGCCCAAACTGCTCGAGCCCTATGATCGCAGTATACAAAGACGATCTCAAATCAATAGTTGACAAAAGGAAGAAAGGTATAAAGCTTGAAAGACCAGAAAAGAAAAGGCTCAACGAAGCGATGGCCGAAGCGGATTTGTTCTCTGCATATGGGTGGAAAGCAGCTGCGGCCCTGGCAACATATGGGGTAGGCCCTCGCGCCGCGGCGAGGGCACTTATGATGTTGAGGCGTGAGGACAAACTATTCTATATAGATTTGATAGAAGCGCAGAAGCAATTCATAAAGAATAAAAAATATTGGTCAATATAGTGGTAATATGCTTTATCTAATAGGGCTTGGCATAGGGGAACGCGACATAACGCAAGCCGGAATCGAAGCAATAAAGAGTTCCGAAATAATAATTCTTGACGGATACACTGCATTCGTGGATCCAAAAAAACTAGAATTTGTCAGTTCAATCTCAAAAAGGGAGATACAGCGCGCGGGCAGGAGCGAGCTCGAGGAGGGAGTATCTAAAATAATCTCAGAAGCGAAGTTAAGGAACGTTTCGATAATAACTAACGGGGATCCGATGCTCGCCACAACACACAAGACTATACTGGTAGAAGCAGGAAAACAGGGTTTGGCATTCAAAGTGATACATTCGACAAGCATATTTTCAGTGGCCATAGCAGAGAGCGGACTGGACTTCTACAGGTTCGGTCCTACCTGCACCGTACCGAGATGGTCCGAACATTACAAGCCCGTTTCTTTCTACGAAACAGTATCGGCAAACATTTCCGGGAACAGGCACAGCATGATACTGCTTGACTACGATAATGAAAAGGGCATGTCTATAAGGATTGAGGAAGCAATAGCAATAATGTCAAAGGCCGAGGAGCATTACAAGCTTGGCGTCTTCGCCAAAGACAGGGAAATAATGGCGCTGTGCGACGTTGGCACAGAAAAGCAGAAAATCGTATTCAAAAAAATTGCTGATATCAAAACGGATGCGGATTATAGGATGGCCACCCTCATAATGCCGGCAAAGCTCAGCGAAATAGAAACAGAATATATCAAACAGATAAGCATGGTGTAAATTTGGCATTGGAAATAGTTTACGACAAGCACAAAAAGGCAATATACTGCAAGGACCAGTCTACAATAGATACGCTAAGGTCTGGGAACATAGGCACCATGTCCAACGGAACGCTGAAGCTAGCCCCAGAAGAGGCCCTTTATGTACTGGACGTCAGGAAGGCAGTGTGCAAATCGTCAGATTCGGGTGACGAGATAACTTTTAACGGTCTTGCATCATATTTTTCAAAAAACAAGAAGTTCATGGCCAGGTACTTCACGTACAAAGATTGGCGTGACCGAGGTTTAATGATCAGAAGCCCTAAGGAAGAGCATGTTGCCACGAAGAACGCACAAATGCAGATTAAGAGATATCCTTCTTCTTCGATAAACATATCAAAATACTCAATGAACGGCGTATTCTTCGAGGACGATCTTACGTCGGTTGTAGACGATCCCGAGATGGGAAAGCAGATATACGAACAGTATTGGTTCGGCCAGTATGGAACATACAAGCTAAGCAATCATGGAACCCTGAACAAGTTCGACCTCTACGAAACCCTATTTCTGGTCGAATCCGGCTCTCTAAAGATAGAAGGATATCCGTTCAATGAAATACTGAAGATAGCTTCCAAAGTCAGGCCGGATGCCCAAAAGCTCTACGAAGTCTACAAGGATTGGAGATCCAAAGGCTATGTAATAAAATCCGGATTCAAGTTCGGCACGCATTTCAGGGTCTATTTTCCCGGCGCAAAGCCCATAAAGGACGATCCTTCATGGATCCATTCAAAGCACGTGCTGCACGTATTTCCAAGGGATTCGAAACTTTTGACATCGGAATGGGCAAGGGTCATAAGGGTAGCGCATTCTGTGAAGAAAACCTTCATACTCGGAATACCTGGAAAAACAAGGCAGAAAAAGGTAAACATGGACTTTATACTCTACCACAGAAAGCACGACGGAATAGAGATTCCTGGGAAAGACGCACCACACTTCGGCATGCTTTCACTTGGAGAGAACGAATATATAGGCGGAAGCGAGCTTTCAGCCATGATAAATGAGGCCAACAGCGAACACATGGAGCTGATAATAGCGATAGCCGACAGAGAAACTGCTGTTACCTATTACCGCGTGAAAAAAATAGAGCTGCCCACCAGCGAATATGAATATTACGAGATAGACTGGATGCAGCCATAGCAGTACAAAAAATTTTTATATCTGCCGTTCATTAGTAATCTGTGATTGGACGACCACGTACATAAAAAGTGCGGTCCAGATAAAAATGGACATAAATGAAAAGGTTGAATTCTATCTTTCCGAGGATGGCTCTTCGGTAAAATCGCTTCTAAGAAAGCTTGACAGAAGTATGGCAGAGATTCCCATATACGCTAATAGGGGATTCGTAAGCGGGATCAACGTCGGATTCTGTTCTGACGAACGAATGTTCGGAAAAATATTCAGGGTTGAAACCAACATAGAAAGAAACAACATCCAGTTGGGCCCATACATAGTAAAAAACCCAATATCAATGCTCGAAATGTTTAATTCAAAATCATACGGCAGTGAGATAACATATATGCTTAAGGAGGAAAGGGAAAGCATAGACCCAAGGCTGTTCCTCATCCCTAGCAAAATAGTAATAACTAGCGGTCCAGATGCCCTAGGCCCAAAATTTACCATAATGGCCAAGGAGGATCCGACGATGCGCCTTAGCAAAGGCGTGCAATAATGAGAGCGGGCCCAGAGGGATTTGGACCCTCGACCTACTGGTTAAGAGCCAGCCGCTCTACCAAACTGAGCTATGGGCCCACAAATAACGCATCCTCTTTTTGTTTGCATATTATAAAGCTTTTTCTATCATTGCTCCGAGCTTCTTGGAATGCTTCTGGTCGCATGCCACTATTGCAATCTTGCGCTTCTGCAACACATCTGTCAATATTTTGAATATGTCTGAAATGTCATTAAGGTTGCCTATCTCCTTCTTGTCCTTTGATAATACTTTTATTCTGTCCTCGTTGCCCTTCAAGTGGTGTATCTCCGCAATGTATTCGCTTTCGTCAAGCCCTGCCTTTTGTGCTATCTCTCCAAGCTCTTCTTCGGTGATGTCGCTATGCAAGTTTGGATTGTAGTAAGCCCTTTTGAACAGTTTCCTATCAATAACCCTTTCTATGAGCGAGGATGAGCCCTCAATATCCTTCAGTTCTGTCATTGCCTCCTGGTCGTTGCGGTACATAAAAGCGTATGGATCCAAATCCCCAGATTCCAAAGCAATCCTCAGTGCCTTCCTGTACATCGCATTTGCCGTGAGAACTGCGTGGTGCAGATATACTGAAGAATACATATAATACCTTGCTATGAAAAACGATTCGACAGCGTCAACGCCGCTCGCATAGGCCGCGGGCTCATCCATGTAAAGCGTAAGCAGATTCCTTATCCTGTAATAATCTATCATCCCATAAGCCACTCCTGTGTAATAGGCGTCGCGTATCAGGTAATCAACCCTGTCGCTCCCCAACGGCCCAGTAACTATCTTGCCCTTGCCTATCCCGTCAAAATACCTTAATATCTTCTTTTTTGACATCCCGTAATCCTTTACATTATCGAGTATACCACTCTTCTCCAGTATACGTTTTCCAACCTCTTCATGCATTATCCTTATGTACGGGTAGAGCGGCCTTTCCGATTCGTGTGACAACGGCATATGGCCTATATCGTGCAGCAGTCCTGCCACGCAAAGCTCCCTGTCTTCCGAACCCAAGACCCTTGAGGAAATGTCTTTGGTCACGTTCCATGTTCCCAGGGAATGTTCAAACCTGGTGTGGTGCGCACCTGGAAATACAAGGTAAGAAAATCCCAGCTGTTTGACATACCTGAGCCTTTGGAATTCCGGAGCCTCTATTATTCTTGCAACTGCATCGTCAATCTGCAAATCTCCGGAAACGGGATCCCTTATATAAAAGTGCTTTTTGCGTTTTTCAGGCATAAAACAACCTATTTTCTCTCGTGCAATTTCAAGGCAAATACTCCAATAGATACCAGCACTATTATGGATATATCGAGTGTCGTGCAATATATACATATCTTGCCTATCAGGTACTGTGCGCTGAAGGAATATACAACCGCAAGGATTCCTACCATGTACCATATCGGAGCCAAGAACTCGCTCGCGGCATTTCTTTTGGCAAATATGAAAAGCAGCACAACAGACCATATAAGCCCCAACAATGCCAGCGGTACCCCAAAAACGCTAGAATAGCCGCTAGTAAGAACAGTGGCACAATCTATTATTCCAGTGTTTGGACATGCAAGCACACCTGGGTAAAAATGCTCTACGCTGAGGTAAGCGCTATCTACGAGAGCCACAAATGCAAATATAAGAAATACCAATACGCTAAGCTTTATACTATCACCGCTGTAAATTGTAAATGCAGGAAAGTATTAATAAAATGAAGCATAATAAAACTATTTCAGGTTTTACTTTAACCTTTATAAATGAGAGCATGATTAACCTTAACCTTTTCAACCCTATTAATGTGGGTTTTATAACTGCGATAATACTCTCATACCTATTGGGCATAATCCACGGGATAACCCCTGACGAGCATACGTGGCCAATAACTTTTTCGTATGCCGTTGGAAGCTATAGCAGCAAGGAGGGAATGAAAGCGGGTATGATATTCTCTTCCGGATTCACGCTGCAGCGCGCTCTCGTTTCCGAGCTTGCATATTTCGCTCTTGTGGGAATCCTTACTACCTCTTTGATCTTCGGAATAACCTACATGTTTGTCGGCCTGGCAATGCTGCTTGCCGGGCTCTACATAAAAGAGAAGGGTGTGTATCTTCACTGGCACTGGCTTGAGGAAAAGTTGGGTGTCATGGTCCATCTGCACAAGCCAAAAAGCCACGATCAGGAACTAGAATTCGAGCACAAAAAGAACCCGCTGACTTCTGACGATGAAGGCATAGGCCTAAAGAAGGTTCCATCGAAGATGGCGTTCCTTCACGGCTTAATAGCTGGTTTCGGCTTCGGCGCTTTCGCTCTTATAATATACACTGTCCTTTCACCTTCCATGCCGAGCCCATGGCTCGGATGGGTTCCTGGAGCCCTTTTCGGCCTTGGGACGATGACAATGCAAATAATATTTGGAGCAGCGTTCGGGAAATGGATAACCAAGGTAAAGAAACTTACGAAGAAGGGAATAGCTTTCCTTGCAAGAAGCATAAGCTCTGACGTGCTGCTGTACGGCGGAATAACATTCTTTGTGGCAGGAATATTGGTCGAAATATTTCCAAACATACTCCAATACGGGATTATAACCCCGCTTAAGATCCACAATCTGCATGATTTAGGCATAGGATTTTTCATAGTGATAGCTGTGGTAGTAATAATAGGGGCAGTATCATACAAGCTTTCTGTAAGGAAGGCGATAAAGCTAGGATACACCTATCAATAAAAACGTTCAATAAATGCTTCTTATGTTTCCGTGCCTTATTCTTTTCGGCGTTCTGCCTGTGATCTTTATTTTTTCTCCGCAGTAAGGGCATTCGTTTCCCTTGGACAATCTGTTGTCCAGTATGTCGAAACCAAGCCTTTCTATTACCATACGGCCGCATGAAGGGCAGAAAGTGCTTTCCCTTGAGTTCCCCGGCACGTTGCCTATATAAACGTATTTCAATCCTGCCTTCTTCGCTATTTCATAGTGTTTTTCCAAAGTTGAGAGGGGCGTGCTGCTTAGGTAATCCATTTTGTAGTCCGGATGAAATCTGGTAAAATGCACTGGAACATCGTTTCCAAGATTCGAGGCAATCCATGTACACAGTTCCATACAAGCATTCTCATCATCCCCTACTTCAGGTATCACCAGATCCGTTATCTCCACGTGGATTCCTGAGTTTTTCAGCGCTATCAGGGCCTCTTTTATCGGTTCCGGAGAATAGAGCGCCATATACTTATTGGCAAATACCCTTTCCCCATTTCCCTTAAAATCTACGACAACAGCATCTATGCTGCCTTTCATCAATTCTACGGCCTCTTTGGTCATGTAGCCGTTGCTTACGAATACGGTATACAGCCCTGCCTTATGCGCGATTTTTGCAACGTCGAGAGCATATTCTATGAATATTGTCGGCTCGTTGTAAGTAAATGCTATTCCGTCGGCTCCGTTGCGCACTGCCATATCGACCAGTTCCTCAGGCCCTACGTACGTTCCCTCTATATCCTTCTCTTTCGATATGTTGTGGTTCTGGCAGAAAAGGCATCCGAAATTGCATGACGATGTCCCCACTCCCAAAACAGTTGTGCCTGGCATGAAGTGGTTGAATGGCTTCTTCTCTATTGGGTCTATCTGTATCGCGTCAAGCACTCCATAATTCGCAAGGAAAAGCTTGCCGCCTATGTTCTTCCTTACATAGCAGAAGCCGTGCCCTCCTTCAGGAATCAAGCACCTCCTTGAGCAGGCATTGCACCTGACCTTGCTGCCAGCGGCTTCCCACAGAACTGCGTCCTTAAGCATAATACTCTAATATATAATGTCAGCAGAAATACTTATTTCTTTCAGGCTATGCGCTCGGCTATCGCTTTAAACTCTTCGAATACCGTTTCGTCCTCCAAAACCGGTATCTTTCCCTCATCCTCAAGCTTGGATATCCTTTTGTTGAGGCTTATCTTTCCTATTACTTCAGTATCCAGCGCCTTGGCTACATACTCCGCCTGCTCTGTCGTTCCTTCTGACATGTTTTCCACAACGCCCAGGACTGCTTTTCCCAGCCTTTTGGCCATGAGCCCTGAGCGCACGGAATTCACTGCGGCTATCCTTGCAGGAGTGGTAACTAGCACGAAACCCTTCATGTCAAGAAGCTGCATTATCGAAAGCGGCGCATCGGATGTTCCTGGAGGCAGGTCTATTATCAAATAGTCGAGCTGTCCCCAGTCTGTGTTCTCGAAAAAGTCGCCGAGCATTTTAGCTATAAGGGCCCCCCTCCATATTATCGGCTTTTTTGCATCATCCACTATCATTGCCGTGGAAGCCACCTTTATGCCCTGCCTCTCCAGCGGCTTTAGCGGGAAATGGCTTATGTCCATGCGGTCTTCTATTCCCATGAACATTGGCACGTTTGGGCAGTCTATGTCAGCGTCAAGCAGCCCTACGCTTTTTCCCATTTTTGCAAGTGCAATCGCAAGGTTCACAGCCACAGTGGTCTTTCCGACACCACCTTTGGCGCTGTAAACTCCTATCTTGTTCTTTATGCCTGCAAGCTTGGCCTTTACCTCTTCCTTCTGCCTTATTACCCCTGCAAAAGAGGGGTGCACATGCTGGGCTTGTTCTTCCGCCATTTTATCGCAGTATTTATGCTGGAAGCCTTTTTTATAGCTTATCTGAGCCAAAAAGGGAACCCGCTACAATAGCGGCACTAGGGGCAAAGGTTAAATAAGCTTTTTATAAAAATAAACATAAACTCAGGTGTTCTAATGAAGATAAGCGATCTAAAGGCAGGCACAGGAAACGTTAACATTACAGCCACA
>JAKBRD010000039.1 GCA_021834865.1 Microcaldota archaeon
GCCCCGTTACAAAAGGAGGAGCAAAGATGGAAGATGAAATTCTCGTCCTTAAATCGTCTCCGGAAGACTTTATTGTCAAGGAGATAACGCGCTCCTATAAAATTCTCGAGCCGGAAATGCAATATTCCAGGGAAGAGCTCAAATATCCTGAAGGCGACGAATTTACGATATTCGCAATGCAAAAGAGGGAATGGAACACGCTGCAGGCCCTCGGAGCAATAGCAAGCGCATGCGGAAAGGGCAAAAAGTCTGTGGGCTTCGCCGGAACCAAGGACAGGCGCGCAGTCTCGGTACAGCTGTGCAGCATAAGGGGAGTTGACCCAAATAAGCTACTCTCGTTGCGAATACCTGGCATAAGGATAAACTTCGCGTGGAAATCTTCCGAGCAGATAAAGCTTGGTGATTTGGAAGGCAATGCTTTTGAGATAACGGCAAAGCCAAAGATAGAACAGGAAAAAGCAATGGATATCATAAAGTCCAACGAATCAAGGCTGGGCGGATTGTTTCCAAACTATTACGGCACGCAGAGGTTCGGCTACAGGAATAACAATGTGAAAGTGGGCCTAAGCATACTCAAGGGCAACCTGGAACAGGCAGCAATGCTCTTTCTAACTGACAGCACGAACGAGGACATGCCGGAAGCCAAGGAAGCTAGGGAAAGGCTTGCTTCCGAGAAAGACTTTAGCAATGCCCTGAGCTATTTTCCCAAGCACCTGAAATACGAAAGGAAGATAATCTCATATCTGGCAAGATACGGGCCAAACTACAGGGAAGCGCTGAGGACGCTTCCAAGGCAGCTGCTAATGATGTTCGTGCATTCAGTAGAATCGGAAATATTCAACGGGGTAGTGAAATCGCTATATAAAGAAGGGCATACAAAACCCGAAAGGGGAGAGCTTTCATGCGGCCTTGACGGCTACGGATTCCCTGATTATTCCAAAATATCAAAATATGAAGAAGGGCCAGCAGTCCTGGCTTCAAATATAATAGGCTATGAAACCGAACATATATCGGAATACGAAAAAGCTGCGCTTGAAGAATACGGCCTCACAAGGGAGTCATTCAAATGCAAGAGCATGCCTGAGCTTAGGGCGAAAGGCTCATTCAGGGCGGCATTCGCCCCGTACAAATCATTTACAGTAGAAAGCCCTGGTGAAGCGCTCAAGCTTAAGTTCTCCCTTCCCTCAGGGTCGTACGCTACCGTATTAATCTCCGAGCTTCAGAAACAAAGCAATGCCTAATGCCTATAAGGAGCAGCATAACACGCAAAAGCAAAAATAAAAAGCGCCGGGATTGGGATTTGAACCCAAACTTCCCGAAGGAAACCAGATCTCGAGTTTCGCCGCAAAAGCACTGGCGCGTTACCGGTTTCCGCCATCCCGGCATATAAAACCTAATCAAATGGAAGAAATATTATATTTTGCCAGGTAAAGCTCTTTATTTGTGCCTATACATGGGCTCGAACGTCATATCTTGAATTGACGAAAGTAATTAAAGCTTTGTTTAAAAATCTTCTTATAAGCCTTTTGGCTTATGGGACCGGCAATAAACAGCGATGCTTAAATGAAGAATAAATTCTTTGGTGACAAGTTCACCCTGCGCATATTGACAGTGGCAATATTCATAGTCCTAGCAATAGCTGGGCTGGCCTTTTCGCTCTATCTTTTCATAATAGCCAAGAACACCTACATGTACATCGTGGCTACGGCATTCGCTACATTGTCGGTAATCTCTGGCTTTTTCAACATATCCGCTTCAGTACTATACTATAGGTCTTACTTCTACGGCAAATACATATCCAAGATACGCAGGAAGCTCAGGCCTATGCTGTCATATCCTACTGTCGCGGTAGCGGTTCCGGTATACAACGAGGAACCGGGCATGGTTGAAGACACAATAGTGAACCTTAGGGAGCTAGATTATCCTCAAAAGTTGCTTAATTACTACCTTTTGGACGACTCCACAGATGCCGGCATACGCTCAGAAATGGAACGCATAGCAAAAAAGAACAAGTTCATATATATACACAGGGACAACAGGAAGGGCTTCAAGGCCGGAGCAATGAACAACCTCGTCAGCAGCATGAAAGAGGAGTTCATAGCAATCTTTGATTACGATGAAAGGCTGACAAACCCGAAGTTCCTAAAGGACCTTCTCCCGTACTTCCAGGACCCGAACCTGTCATACATACAGACAGAAAAAACACATAGGAAGGCAAATCTGTTTGCAGATTCCATAAACATATTCGACGGGTTCTTCTTCAAGTTCATAGAGCCTGCAAGAGCCCTTAACAACACTGCCATATTCGCCGGCTCGTGCGGGATAATAAGAGTATCAGCCCTGCGGGATATAGGCGGCTTCCCGGAATACGTTATAGAGGATACGTTCTTCAGCTTCAAGTCAGACCTCTACAACTACAAGAGCCTATATGTGCCAAAAGTGTACGCCCTGGGCAAGCCCATAAAGAAGTTTACCGAGCTGGTCAAGCAGCAGTGGCGCTACAACTACGGCGACACCCAGTTCATAAAATACTTTTTCAAGAACAGGAAGAGCATGAAGGGCTCGCCCATATCGAGCATAGACTATCTCACGCACGGGTTTGGCCTGAATTACATATCCGTAATACTGATAATGTTTACCATAGTCTCAATATTCATAGTGTTCTCGGCAGTGCCATTCGTAAACCTGAACATACACCAGATATTCAACGCCAAGTATGTTGGCTTGGATCTAGAGGTATTCGGCTCTATAGCGCTGGTGCTCTCATTCCTTGCCCCGGTCATAATGACCAAGATATACTTTAACTCAGTAAAGAAGGGATTCATGGTGTTCGCGCTAAACTTCGCGCTTGCATTCTCAAGGACCAAGGCAGCAATAGCTGCTATAACGCAGAGCAATCCCGGAGTGCATTGGAACAGGAACAACGACCCTGGCAAGAGCAAGCTGGTGTTTTCCATAATGAATACCAGGGTTGAACTAGCATTCGCAACATTCATATTCGCACTGAGCTTTTTTGCAGCAAAGACAAACCATATATCTGGAGGGCTATGGCTGATGGTATATGGTTTCATGTACCTTTTCGCAACGCTCTTTATGTACAAGTACGGATGATTTTATGATATACGTGAAGATACACGATACGGATGAAGGCACAATAATAGCCATGTGCGACGAATCGCTAATAGGCAAGGTTCTCGAGGAAGGCGACCTTGTCATAGACCTGAAGGACTATTCGGATTTCTATGTTGGCGACCTTGTGGATCCGGAGAGCATAGAGCTTCCAGAGCACCAGAAGTTCAATTCGGCCAATATAGTTGGAAAGGAAGCGGTAGAAACTGCAATAAGGCAAAATCTGATAAAGGCCGAAAACATAAATAAGGTCATGGACGTCCCATACGCCCACGCCTATTGGATGAACCCAGAATAAAGCTTGCCCTATTTCTTGAGCTCCAGTATGGCCTTGGCTATGTCCCCGTTGGAGTCCTCTAAGGCCTTTCTTGCGTCATCCTCGCTTGCGCCTGAGCTCCCCATGACCATTTTCACGTCATCTTCGCTTATCTCTATGCTTACGCTCTTCTCATTTTCAGTTATCGTTCCAGCTATCTGGAAGCTCTTCGTGCCCTGCGCTTCTATCATAGTTACCTGAGGGTCGGTTATGACTATGTCCTTGTCGGCACAGGATATAACTACCTTGTCTGCATTGAGCTCTGATGATTTTATTCCCATCTTTGCCATCATGCTCTTGAGCGTTCTGGGGTCTATGTTTGGCATCATTCAACCACTATCATATTTTTACCGCAAATAATGTTAATTCTTTCCTGTCGTGCGGGAGCTTCTTCACGCGCATGCCTTCGTACGTTGCGCCGAGAGCCTCCTTCGACTTGGCTATTGCCTGCTCTATCCTGTCATCTGTCATCTTCAGTGTCAGTATCAGGAAGGCCCCTTTCTTAAGCGCTTCGGAGCATACTGCAGCTATTATTGCCGACTCCTGGGCAGGTATGTTTATGTCTATGCACATGATGTCGAACGGGCCAAGCTTTACGAGTTCCGAGATCTTTATGTTCTCGAAAAGCTCCTTTATGTGCAGCAGGTCATAACTCTTTGCACTTTCATCAAGCTTTTCCATATCCAGCACGTCAATGCCTTCGGCATCCGCAATCTCACGCTCCTTGCCAAGCACAACGGCAATCCTGCTGTTTTCTGGCATTGCAGAATAGTTTATTCTTCCTGCATCAATGGCTACCACGCTTGCGCCATTTTTCATCAGGTATCTGCTCCAGCCTCCCGGCGCAGCTCCTATGTCGAGCGCCCTAAAGCCTTTTCCTATCTTAATGTCGAAGTAGCCCATTGCCTCTTGTATCTTGAATTCTGCCCTGCTTATGCCATTCTCCAATATATCCTTGTCCATGTTCCTGTGCCTGAAATAATCAAGCGTTGCCCCATAAGCATTGCTTGAGCCTGCGATTGACACGTAAGCGGTGCCGCCATTGATTATTACGTGGAATACTGCGCTAGGGTTCGCCAGGTCTATCTTAGCTCCGTATTTTTCCATGCCTGTGCCTATCTCTACCTCTATGCTCTTGGCGTTCCTTTCATCGATAGCGGTTTCCTTTAGGACTTCAGTCTTCGAAGATTGATACTTTTTCTCCTTCTGAACTGCAGCAAGCTTCTCTTCAAGGACGGCATATCCGGAAGAGACATCCCCTTCAAAAAGAAGTTCCTCAGCTTTGTAAAGGAACACGGAATCGTATATCGCCTTGAGGTCTGCTTCCTTTTCTCCGGTATCCACTATTATTATCGAATCCGATAAATACTTCGATATCTTGGATTCCCCCGTTATGGATTTCAGCTCGTTTATTGACTGCCGCAAAAACCTTTTATCGAAAAATACAATGTATTGCATATGATTTGCCACCAGTGACATGGATATTTCTTTCGCAAAAACCTTTATATTGGTGTTTTAAGATTGTCTTACGGTATTGGTGGCAATATGAAAGGCATAAGAGTTGAAGACATAATGGCAGCATCAAAGCCAATGGAAACTTCAGTTCCGGTTTATTATGGAAAAAGGAAAAGAATGGTAAATGTGAAAAGGTATGCAGCCGGCCCTATATCGACCCCTTACGGAAAATTCATGCTATACGAATTCAAGCTAAGTGACAGATGGGGAAACTACGAGGTTTTAGCCTCATCTAATAAGTTCGAAACAAGCCTAATGCCTAGATTCGGAGAAAAAGACGAAGTATATCTTAAAACAGATTCCGGGTGCAGGAGCGGAGAAATATATCTTGACAATACCTGCACGTGCAGGCAGCAGCTTATCGAATCAATGAAAATCATAAACGGCCATGGCTCTGGTTTGCTCATAACCATCCCAAAGCAGGAGGGCAGAGGCCACGGGTTCGCAAAGAAGTATGCCACGCTGGCCCTGCAGGAATACCTGGGATACAATACATACGAAGCTGCAAAGGCAGTCAACAAGAAAGTTGACATAAGGGATTATTACGGCGTGGTTGCGCTTCTGAAATTCTTCGGTTTGGAAAGAGATCACCCAATAACGGTAATAGCGAACAATCGTTCAAAGCTTAAGGAGCTTGAAGAGAATGGATATAATCCAAAGCTAAAGCCTCTGGAAATAAAAGCAGACAGGCACACAATAAAGCACCTGAAAGCAAAGAAAGAGCATCTTGACGAAATCGTAAAAGTATAAGCTTGTCGCAATTTCTATGGGGTCTTTAGTTTGCTTAAGTATATTCCGTTACTTTAAATATAATTTTAGCGCCTATCTATTAATTAATAGACTTCGCAAGGCTTACTGGCTTGTAATTTCTATTATCTTATCTTTGCTCGCTGCGCCTTTTATTATCCTTATATTTGCTCTTTTCACATTGAAATATGACGAAAGAGCACTTATTACGGCCATATTAGCACGTCCTTCAATCGCCTTTTCTTTAACCTTAAGCTTATAACTCGTAGGGTTTATCTTTTGTAATACCTCGAATTTGGAATTGGGAATCACTTTCACTTTTATTAACATAGCAGCACTTAGAAATGTGGACTCTGCGGGATTCGCACCCGCGACCCCCCGCTTGCAAAGCGGGTGCTCTACTACTGAGCCAAGAGCCCTCAAAAGCAAATAGGATTATGGAAAATCAATATATAAGCCTTGCGAAAACTTCGTTTAGGTTTTTCTCCGCGTAAAACAATGTCGCGATTTCAGTGCTTTCTCTTCTTCTGAACGCTTTTGTGCTGCGGTTTCTTAGCCTTGGGCTTTGCCATTTTCGGCTTTGGCCTTGCCTTTAGCTTGGGCTTCGGCTTAGCCTGTGCCATCTTCTTGGCTGCATGTGCTTTGCCTGCCGGCTTGCTTGCCTTTGCAGCCTTTGCGCTCCTGCTCGGCCTCTTTATTACCGTGGTTGTCTTGTTGGAAGTGAAAGATATCATGTTGCTTATGTCGCGCGTGTTTATGCTTTCCGATTCCAGCTTGTTCAGTATGTCGTCCGCGACGGCATTGCTTACTGTTTCCGAATCCTTCGAAGCGTTGGATACGAAAGCGTTCTCTATGTCGCCCTTCTGTATCATTGCTTCTATCTCGCGGAGCCTTTTGAGGTTTTCTACCTCCTTCTTCGAATCCTGCTTCTTTTGCTTCATAACCCCTTCACTGGACGGCTTCAAAAATATTGAATCCGCTCATATTTAAACCGAAGGTTATTTAAAAGCTTTTTGCGCAGAAAAGGCAAAGCGGGTTCGGACCCGCAAGCTATTCATACGTCGAAAGAATCCCCTATGTTTGGCACAGTTACTTCGTACTTCTTTGGCAGCTTCTCCAATTCCGACTTGAGGTATTCGGATTTGCTGCGCTCTCCGTGAACTATGAATATGCGCTTGAGATCAGCTATCTTGCCAGGTATGCTCTCGAGCTGCTTCCTGTCTGCATGTGCCGACATGTGGTAGGTTTCTACTGCCATTTCAACCCTTATCTTCGAGTCGTTTATCGTTATTTCTCTCGCGCCTTCCTGCATGGCCCTTCCCATTGTGCCTTCGGCCTGGTATCCAACGAGTATCATCTTGTTGAGCGAATTTCCTGCCATTTTAGTTAGATAGTACATTATCGGCCCTCCGCTCAGCATTCCGCTTGTTGTCACTATTATGGAGCTTTCGTCGTTCGTGG
>JAKBRD010000010.1 GCA_021834865.1 Microcaldota archaeon
GTGCGCAGCTACGCGTCCCCGTTCCCAAAGCCAAACAAGATCGCTTTCATTGACGAGAACTTCACCACAAAGTTCTCGCAGAGGTCAAACGAGCAGTACATGATGATGGCGAGGAAGATAGAGGAGATACGCAAGAACATGCCAGGCAACCTTGCAGTTTTCTTTCCGAGCTTTACGGTGCTGGACGGTGTGTCAAGGCATGTAAGCGTAGATAAAAGATACATGCAAAGGCGTGACATGCAGAGCTCAGCCATCGAGCCGCTGCTGAAGCGTTTTATGGAAGATGACGGAGCTACGCTTATGGCAGTCATGGGAGGAAGCCTTAGCGAAGGCGTGGATTACAAGAACAATTCTATTAAGGGCATAATCATAGTCGGGATACCGCTTACTGTTCCGGATCTTGAACTGAAGGCCAGGATTGCTTACCTGGACAAAAGGTTCGACGGAAAGGGGATGGACTACGCATACATAATACCTGCGGTAGTGAAAGCAGTTCAGGCAGCAGGAAGAGCGGTACGCAGCGAAAAAGACAGAGCCGTGCTTGTCTTTATGGACAAAAGGTATTCTTGGCGCATGTACAAAGCAGCGATATCGAACAGCATAGAGATTGCAGAATCCAAGGATTATATAAAGTCCATAAGGTTCTTCTGGGATTTAAATAACGTAGTAGATGAGGTAGTAAAGGGCAAATCCTATAAGGACGCCAAGGAATAGCGGTGGTATCGCAGGGAGCGCGCGCTTGTACTTCCTAAGTATGAACATTGTAAGTATAAGCCCAAGAACCGCACCGAAGGCTATGAAAAAGCTCGGCACGAAGCTCAGGGTAAGCTTGTATGCAGATACTGCAACCATAAGGGGTATTGCAAGGTCGCCGGTCCCTAAAGCCACGTTTGCAGATATTGGGACCATTCCCATGCTGCCTGTTTTCTTCATTGCCGAAAGTATTTTCTTTCCCCTCTGGCCGGAAGATTTCACATATTTGTTGTATTCGGAAAGCTCTTTCTTGTTGAAGTCCGATTTTGGAACTGCTTCCACCTCGTTCATATCTACCATGAACGCGAGGTTGTTGTCGGTCACTACGTTTGCAAGCGTTATCATGTGCTTTGTTATGAAAACAGCAACGAAGTCGTATATTGCGAGAAGCCCCATGAACGCTATGGCCGCGATAAAGCTGAACCCGAATCCGAGGACGGCCCCGACGCCTATGCTCGCGATTATGGCCGCGACATTCTTGAGCTTTACCCATTTGTTCTTTGCTGCCACAAGCAGTATTGCTATTATTGCAGCGCCTATCGTCGCGATGTTGGAGCTCTGGGTAAAGTAGGCTATGATTACGAGGAACACGTAAAAAGAAGCTATGAATATTACCACTCCCTCTATGACCCTGAAAAGCTTGGCGCCGTGGTAGAACCTGAATATAAGTATCATTGCCACTGCAAGGAGTATTATGTATGCGAGGAGAAGCAGCACGTTCGAAGGCCCGCTTGCTATCTGTGCGCTCGTTATCTGCTGGTATGTCGCACCGTTGAACCACAGGGTTGCCAGTGCTATGCCTGCGAACTGCACTAGCATGAACATTGTAAGTATTCCTACCAATTGCCTGTTTTCGATGAGCCTATTCTCCAACGATACACCTTAGTCTGCTTCGTGGTGGACGAGCTTTATGACTCCCTGCCTTGGCCTGTATATGTCTCCGGAGCGCTCAAGCTCCGACAGGTATTTGCTTGCAGTTGCAGAGTCTATGCCGGATGCTTCCGCCTCTTCTATGACGCGCTGCATTTTTATGTTGCTGTCCTCCTGCTCGAGCTTCTTTATTATGTTGAGTATTGAGTTCATGCGGTCCACTTTCTCCCTTGGCATGCCGGTCAGTATTGTATCTATGTCTATGCGGCCGCCAGTGTCCAGCGCAAGCGACTTGAGCATGAACCTGCTCAGGTTTATTGCGAGCTCGGCATCAGATATTTCAACCACGTCTGAAAGCCTGCTCTTCGCGCTTGCCTCGCTCATCCTTACAAGTCCTTCTATCTGCCTTGGAGTTATTGGAACTGCTCCCTGCCTCATGCCGGTCTTCCTTAGGTCTACGTAGTATTTTTGTATGTGCTCGCTTGCCTCCTGGCTTAGCCTGGGGGATATGTGCTTCCTCGCATATGCTATATACTTGCGAAGCAGGTCATGGCTTATCGGAGGCTCTTCTACCTGCTCGAATTCTTTTATGTCTGCAAGCCTGGCTCCTGCAGCCTCGTGCTGCACCAGTATATGCTTGGCTATGTTTCTGTCGGTGTCCTCGTTCATGACGTCGGTTATCGGGAATATAAGGTCGAACCTCGAAAGCAGCGTCGGAGGTATGTCGAACTGCTCGGCCGGGTACTGGTGCGGATCGAATCTGCCGAATTTTGGATTTGCCGCTGCAAGAACCGCAGCCCTTGCGCTGAAAGTGGCTATTATGCCTGCCTTGGCTACGCTTATGGTTTGGGATTCGAGAGCCTCGTGCAGTGCTGCTTTGTCGTCCTGGCCTATCTTGTCGAATTCGTCTATGCAGACTATGCCGCCTGAGCCAAGAACAAGCGCTCCTGCCTTCAGGGTCCAGCCGCCTTCGGAGAAATCGTCCCTTTCCGCAACTGCGGTAAGCCCTCCTCCAGTTACCGATTTCCCGCTTACGTATATGCCCTTTGGCACAAGCTGCGACACGGATTGCAGTATCCTCGTCTTTGCGCTTCCTGGATCTCCTATAAGCATTATGTGCATGTCGCTCCTGATTATGCCTCCGTCGACAAGAGTCTTGCCCATCGTGCCTCCGAAGAGCTGCAGGGCTACCGCCTGCTTTATTTCGTCGTGCCCGTATATTGACGAGGCTATCGACTTGCTTATTTTATCGAATATCTGCGGGTCCTTGGAAAGCTCCCTTATCTCCCTTATTTCTTCTTCTGTTATCGAAAGCTCCGCAAATTCCTTCTGCTTTGGCGTTATTGAAACCGATTCTACAAACATCGTGTACAGGTTTTGCTCCGTCTTGCCCCTCTGGTTCTTTCGCGGCCTTATTCTTAGAACCCCGGTAAGTTCTATCCTGTCTCCAGGTATGACGGTATTGACAAGATCGTCCTCAAGCCATACCTCGAGCTGCCACGTGGGCGTGTTGCCCCTTAGCTTTTCTAGCGGGTCCTGGATTGCTATCTTCTGCAGGTTTATGAACTGCGATTCCTCTGGAACCTGTTTTAGCGATTTTCTCTTGCACTCCCTGCATATCTCCGGCACCGGATCCTTGTCTGCCTGGACGGTCTGCCTTGCACCGCAGAAGGTGCATTCGTATACGCCTATCCTGACCCTTGGGCTTATCTCGGACCTTTTGACTATCAGGCCGTCAAGAGCGATAAGCTTCGATATATAAGATGACCCCACGTCCTGTACGAGGGGATTGTTTATTGTAAGGCCATAAAACCTGGCGTGGGGCTCGTGTATGCCCAGCTGCACATCGGAAAGCTTGGCTTTGAGCGATTCGTTCGCAGCGCGCACAACCACATCAGGGTTGTTGACGAGTTCGCTGGCCATGTTCGGGTCGAATTTGGCCAAATCTGCTATATCGATCGCTAGGCTGCGCTTTTCCGGAAAGGCAACTATTATGTCGTCTATTTCCTCCCTGTAATACATTTCAAGGAATTCGTCGAAGCGCGATTTTATTGCAGATATGACAGCATCTTCCAAGGTTAAGCACCCGATAAGCCGCACTATAGGAACAGCCTGAAGTGGATTGTGATTTAAATTATTTATAGGCTTCTGTAATATACTTATAGCATTCAAACGTCGCAGTGAGAATAGATGCAGCATAATACCAAGAAGATTATAATAACGTCGGCCCTGCCGTACTCTGAGGCAATACCACATCTAGGCAACTTTGTGGGCTCGATACTGCCCGCTGACGTATTCCATAGATATGAAGAATTGGCCGGCCGCGATTCCATATTCATATGTGGCTCTGACCAGCACGGCACCCCGATAGAAATAAGGGCGCTGAAAGAGGGATTCAGCGCAGAGCACCTGGCCGACAGCGTTCATGAGCGCATGAAAAAAGTCTTCGAAAGCTTCGAATGCAGTTTCACGCATTACGGAAAGACGAACTCTGATAGCAACAAGAAGGCAGTCTACGAGATATTTGAGGCGCTGGACAGGAACGGATATATAAAGGAAGCCGAGTCAGTAATGCCCTACTGCAACATAGATAAAAGATTCCTGACAGACAGGTATATAGAGGGAAAATGCCCGTACTGCGGCTTTGAAGGAGCAAGGGGAGACCAGTGCGACAACTGCGGAAGGCTGCTGAGCCCGCAGGATCTTATAGACCCATACTGCGGCCTGTGCCACAACAAGGACATAGAGTTCAAGAAGACGGTAAACCTGGCCATAGAGCTTGACAAGCTTCAGCCCGAGATACTCGATTTTGTGAAGATGAGGATGGGCACATGGAGCAGGAACGCAGCCAACAAAACAGTGAGCTACCTGGAACAGGGGCTTGAGCCAAGGGAGATAACCAGGGAGATGAAGTGGGGCTTTCCGGTCCCAAAAAAAGGCTTCGAGGACAAGGTATTCTATGTATGGTTTGACGCGGTCATAGGCTACATAGGAATAAGCATGGAGTGGTCTGAGAAGTGGAAAGATTACTGGAAGAGCCCTGACACAGAGCTTATACAGTTCATGGGAAAGGACAACATAGAATTTCATACTATGATGTGGCCGGGCATACTCATAGGCTCGGGCTTGGGCTTCGTGCTTCCTCATACTATATATGCTTACGAGTACCTGACCGCAAAAGGGCTCAAGTTCTCGAAGAGCAGAGGGATTGGGCTAAACATGGAAAACGCGCTTGAGATAGCGGGGCCTGATTACTGGAGGTTTGCGCTCATGTACCTTGCGCCTGAAAGCTCTGACAACGATTTCACCATAGCGCTTTTTGTAGAGGTAGTCAACAAGATAATGAACGACAAGATAGGCAATTACGTGCACAGGGTGCTTACGCTGCTTAAGAATTCCGGGCTCAAAGCTTCGGAGCTCGTCGAGGACGAAAAAAGCATGGATAAAGTTGCAATGCTGACCAGCAAGTATGCAGAAGATTTTGAGGCACTCAAGATGAGGGAGGCGCTCAAGGATCTTGTGGCAATAGCTGACATAGGCAACGAGATGATAAGCAGCAGCAAGCCCTGGGAGCTGATAGGCAAGGATGGCGTCAAGCAGGGCAGCGAGGCAAAAGCAAAAGAGCTTTTGGGAGGAATGGTTTCAATAGTGAGAAGGATAGGGATCCTAATGTGGCCTTTCGCTCCGGAAGCTTCGTCAAAAATTTTGAATAGGTTCGGCATATCGGAACCAAAGCTTTCCGGCCTGGAGAAGCCGTTGAAAGAATTGAATCTCGAAGGGCTGGAACCTGTTTTCTCAAAGCTAAGCGACAAGCAGCTCAAGGAGCTCGAAAGATTTGAGGAAGACAGCTGAAAGGAATAAATATTTCCGAAGCAGCAATAATCTTTATGGATGTCAAGACATATAGGGAGTATGGCACTAAGCCAATCAGGTATAGAACGCTTTCCCCGTCGGAACTTCTGCACAGTGACAAAAGGGCGCATTTTGCTAGCTTTTCTGTGGACTTGGTAGGAGTTGTATCGCATCTGAAAAATGGAAATTACCACATAGACTTGCAAGCTTCTGGAAAGGGCAGCGATTATTACGTGCTTTGCATGTCTTCAAATGGCTTAGGGAGGCCGGTGTTGGATGCAATAAAAAATATTATAGTTATGAATAATGAAACCTCTGGCAATACCCTGCTGAGCGTCTATGCTTCGAAAGAACCGAAGAGGAAGATATTGCACGAAGCAGGTGCTCCAGTGTTGTACGCAAGCATGGATGCTGATGGCGACGCCAAATTGCATTATAAGCTGTCTGGACTACAGTACTTTGACCAAATAGGAAACAGGACAAGAAATACTACCTCGCTTAATATCTATTACTTAAGCCCATTTTATTACACTGACAAGAATGGAGAGCGCACCCAGATTACCACCAATATAGTGCTAAGCGATATGAGTATTGCAAGGTCAAAAGCAGCGAAAGAACTTGGAAAGATGCTGAGAAATGGTGGCGACCCTGAAAGCGAATACAAGCAGATGAATCTTGAGAACTTTTAAGCAGCACATACAAAATTTTAAAAGCTTATATATGCAAATTAACCCATATAAGCATCTTTTTCGTTTGCTTTTAGGATAAAAAAAGTGAGTTTATGAGTCAATTTAGCAGGCAGGTACACGGCCCATCAGAAACGAAGGGCTCTGGCAACGGCAAGAGGAAGATAAAGTTTAAGGACAAGAGAAGGAGCAACGCAGGCAATTACTTCAGCGCAACGAAGCTCTCGGCCAGCGACATAGCCGAGCCGGTGAGGAGGCGCGGAGGCTCTGCGACAGTAAGGCTCAAGGCTGCCAAGAGCGTGAACGTCCTGACCAAGGAGGGCTACAAGAAGCTCGAGATAAAGGGAGTGCTGGAGTCCAAGGACAACAGGAACTTCGCCAGGCAGAACATCATAACCAAGGGAACGATAATAAACACAGACATGGGAAAGGCAGTGGTTGTGAACAGGCCAGGAAGGGAAGGCACTGTCATAGCCAAGCTTATATCGTGATTTTATGTCTGAAAGAGTTTACTCTTTCGACAAGGCAGCCATGGACAAGCTTTCCAAGGCGCTTTCCTACGATCCTTATCTGGACAAGAACCTGCTTCCTGACATGCCAAAGGAATTCGAGGACAAGAATTACATAGAACAGCACCCTGAAGCGAAAGAGCAGTATGAGGCTATGCAAAAGCGCATAGAGGATGCAAAAGACAGGCTCAAAAACGACAAAAGCCTCAACGTAATATTTGCCAGGCAGGAATACAGCCTGAGAGAAGGGGCATCCTTGGGCCTTGATCCAAACAAATGCTATTTGTACCTTAAGGCAAACGATGAATTCCTTAAAAATGCCGAGGACAGGCTCAAGGGAGAATACGAAAGCTTCGCCAAGGCCGACGATGAGACTTCACAGAAGGTAATAAAGGCAATACACGATGAGGAGGACCGTGCGAACGCCGGATTCGGATCCATTTTCGGGTAGTGCGGATGAATATACTCAGCATCAACGACCTCTCGAAGGAAGACATGCTGAAGATATTTGATATTGCCGACAACCTTAAGGAGAACAAGGAGCAGGCATCGCTTCGGGAAAATTCAACCCTTGCGCTTTTTTTTGAAAAACCCTCGACAAGGACAAGAACATCGTTTGAAGCAGGCATATCTCAGCTTGGAGGCAAAGGCATATACATAGACGCTGCGACTTCGCAGAGGAGCAGAGGCGAAAGCTATTCCGACATAGGAAAGATGCTGAGCAGCTACTGCGATTTCATAGCGGCAAGGCTCTACAAGCACGACGACATCGTTGAAATGGCTGAGAACTCAGCAGTGCCGGTGATAAACGCGCTCACAGACCTGGAGCACCCAACGCAAGCATTGACGGACATGTATACAATGAATTCACACATAAAGAATTTCAAAGACATAAGCATAGCGTTTGTAGGGGATATAGCTACCAACACTGCAAATTCGCTGATGCTGGCTGCAACCAAGCTCAACAGCAGGATATCCCTGGTCGGCCCAAAAGATTACATGCCGAACAACACCTATTTCAACAAGGCAAGGGAGCACGGGCTCGTATATGTATATGACAGCATAAAGGAGGGGCTTGACGGGGCCAATATAATATATACAGACACCTTCGTGAGCATGGGCCAGGAAGGCGAAGCCGACAAAAGGCGCGAGATGTTCAAGGATTACCAGGTGAATTCAAAGCTGCTAGAATATGCAGGCCAGGATGCGCTTGTAATGCATTGCCTCCCGGCGCACAGGGGCGAAGAGATAACTGCCGATGTGATAGATGGGCCCAGGAGCATAGTATGGGAACAGGCAAAAAACAAGCTTTTGATAGCGAAAGCGGTGCTGCTTTTCCTCTCGTTGAAGCAGCAATAGCTGCTTGAGCTTTAAATGCACATTATATAAAATTTGTCCTAGAATATATCACTATGGATCTTTTCGGCAAAATAGCAATAGCCACTATAGCAGTTATATTCATTTTCGGCGTCATATTCGGAGCAGGAGTGCTATTTTACCACCCGTTATCCAAGCCGCTTACCTCTGCGCAGGCAGAAGCTCTTGTTCTGAAGGATATACAGCAGCAATACCCAAATGCGGTGTTCAACGTCATAAGCATATCAAAGTCCAATCTAACCGCCGACAGCTGGAACGTTGTGCTCAACGTAGTTTACAATTCAACAAAGGCGTGCCCTGAAGTTATGACTGAGGGATTTGATTATCCTGCAGTCACGCTTGTGCCCAGCGACGAGGTGGTTTACTCGTCAAACTGCAAAGTGTACGGCTTCGGCTATGCTCCTGACTACGTCATATCACAGCCCTACATAGCCATTACAAGGGCATATGAATCGGGAAACACGTCGATATTGAATTATGTCGGCGAATATGGATACAACAATACCAGCGCGTACGCAAGCTATTACAGGACAGGAAACTCGTTCCTTTATTCTATAGGCATAAATTCAACCGATGCGTGGATTATAAAATATAACGCCACGGACACCGCAAAAGTATTATATGCGGCGATGGGGGCCAATGGGACAATACTGGCTACATCAGAGGTCAATGCGAGCAATTACACTGATTCGATAAACTGATAGTCAGCAAAAATCCATTTATACTAATACTTTTATTTATTTTAAAGTATCGCTATTTTTACCAATATATCTTTATTTTACTTTAATATAGGTGTTTAGAAGAGTACACGATTCTGGACTACAATTAATATTTTGCCTAACAAAAGGCTTTTAAAGCTTATCAGAGAAATTTTTTCGACCAAAAAAGGCGATCTGAATGAGCGACTTCGTTAACAACATACTGGGTGGAAACGCTTCGACGAGCGAAACACAGGAGATGGGGTCTTCCCAAATAAAAATAATAACGGCAGGATTTGGAGGAGGCGGAAACAACATAGTGAACAGGCTGGTGAAAGCAGGAGTTAAGGGAACCGAATTTATAGCTTTCAACACCGACTACCAGCACTTCAAAATAATCGACGACAGAATTAACAAGATATTGATAGGAAAAACTCTGACAAGGGGCTTGGGCGCAGGAGGCGACCCGCTTCTGGGCGCGAAGGCTGCCGAAGTTGACAGGCCTTTGATAGAAAAAGCATTTGAAGGCGCACAGCTCGCATTCCTATGCGCAGGAATGGGCGGAGGAACAGGAACAGGATCCATAAGAGTGGCTGCGCAGATTGCGAAGGAGCAGGGCGCGATAGTTGTCTCCATGGTTACGTATCCGTTCGACCTTGAAGGAATAAGAAAGGTAAAGGCCGAAGAGGGAATACAGGAGCTTAGGAAGTACTGCGACAGCGTCATAATCATAGACAACAACAGGCTGGTAAAGCTGGTGCCAAACCTTCCGATGAACGAAGCGTTCGCACTTGCGGACGAGGTTCTTGCCAAGGCAATAGGAGGGCTTGTATGGACAATAACTCAGCCGAGCCTGATAAACATAGACTTCGCTGACGTAAGGTCCATAATGGGCAACGGGCAGGTAGGCTTTATTGCAGTGGGAAGCGGCAAGGGCACGGACAAGGTCAACATAGCTGCAGAGTCTGTTCTAAAGAACAAGCTTCTTGACGTAGACTTCGAAAACGCCAAGGGTGCCCTTATACACATATCCGGAGGCGCGTCCCTGACAATAGGCGATGCGATAAAAGCTGGAGAAATCATAACCGACAGGATGGACCCGAAGGCCAACATAAAGTGGGGCGCGAGGCTGATACCAGGTTACGATGACCAGATCGAGATAGTGGCGATAGTCACTGGCGTAAGGGGCAGCAGCATAGTCGGCAAGCTTGAAGAGAAAAGGCAGAGCTCGTACTCTGACCTGGAGATGATAGGCTAATCGGTGGGCAAATGAACAACTTTGATATGGAAGATGAAGAGCTTTTCAAGGCAAAGATAGCAGTAGTTGGAGCAGGAGGACAGGGCAGCAACCTTGTCAACAGGCTTTACAACAATGGATTGAAAAGCGCTGCGACTATTGCCGTAAACACCGATGCGAAACACCTCAACATGATAAAGGCGGACAAGAAGCTGCTCATAGGAAAGGAGATAACAAGAGGGCTCGGAGCCGGCGGATTCCCGGAAGTGGGAATGAAAGCGGCAGAAGCGAGCCAGGGCGAAATCCTAGAAGCGATAAAAGGCTATGACATGGTATTCGTCTCGGCAGGAATGGGCGGAGGAACAGGAGGAGGCTCAGCGCCAGTGATAGCAAAGCTCGCAAAGGAGGAGGGCGCACTGGTGATAGGCTTCGTAACATACCCGTTCTCGCTGGAAAGAAGCAGGAAGACAAAGGCGGATTGGTCGCTGGAGCAGCTCAGGAAGAATGCCGACACCACGATAATAGTGGAGAACGACAGGCTTTTGAGCTACGCGCCGAACCTTCCGGTGGAAAAATCCTTTGAGCTCGTAGACAACATAGCCTACAACGCAGTAAAGGGAATAACCGATGTAATAACGCTGCCTAGCCTGATAAACATAGACTTCGCCGACCTGAGAGCAGTGTTAAGGGATGGAGGCACGGCAGTTATAAACCTCGGATTCGGAAACGGAACCGAGAGAGTGCAGAAAGCCATAAAGTCCACACTGTCACACCCATTGCTGAACGTAGACATAACCAACGGCAAGAACGCGATGATTCACGTTACAGGAGGCACATCAATGACAATTGATGAAGCGACCAAAATCGGGCGCGGCGTGACCGAGGGAATGGATGCGAAGGCAAACGTGATATTCGGCTCCAGGCTGAGCCCGGAGATGAACGACCAGATAAGAGTCATGTCAATAGTAACTGGCGTGACGCCAAATCTGAACGGCAGCGTCCCGAAAAGCGCAAGCACGGAGTACAACACCGAATTCCTTTCTGGAGTTGACAGGATTTATTGAAGTTATTTTGGGCGCCTTTGCGCCCATCCTTTGAATTTTTCCATTGTTTAAGGCTTAGCATTGTCTAATGTTTATATAACTTTTGTATACTAATCCTATGTACAATCACTATTGGTAATTTTGATGACTGAAGGAGAGATACTTAGAGCTTCGATGAAGGAGATTAAAGTAGGAAGATTCATAGTTATAGACGACATACCGTGCAAGGTAGTCGATATAGAAACCAGCTCGCCTGGAAAGCACGGATCGGCAAAGATGCGCATAACTGCAATAGGCATATTTGACGGCCAGAAGAAGACGCTGCTCAAGCCGAGCGATGGCGATACCGAAGTGCCTGTAATAAAGAAGAAAAAGTCGCAGGTGGTATCTGCTACGGATACAACTGCGCAGCTTATGGATCCTGAGACCTATGAAGTTTTCGATCTTCCAGTGCCTGAAGAGCTTAAGGGAAAGCTTGAATCCGGAACAATGGTCGAGGTTCTCGAAGCCATGGGAAAGAGGGCAATTTCAAGGATACTGGGCAGCAACGAGTGATTTTTATGGAAATTAAAATATCTAACGACAAGGAAAACAAGCTTTTCAAGAGGCGCGAAATAAGCTTCTTGGTTGTGGGAGAAGAGAAGACGCCTTCTGCAGCACAGGTGAAAAAGGAGCTTTGCAAGAAGCTAAACGTCAGCCCTGATGCTACGCTGATAAAAGAACTTTATCAGGCTTTCGGCGAGAGGATGTGCAACGGCACTGCAGTATCCTATGAGACAGCTGACGCAATGGCACAGAATGAGCAGAAGCACAAGCTCGAAAGGAGGGCCAAAGCTGAGAGCAAGGGGCAGAAAGCAGAAGAGGGCGAAAAGAAGGAGTGATGGTGTTTTGAATGGCTGAAAAAAAAGGCAATGAAGCAGGAAAGAAAAAGCAGGCTAAGAAGGCTTATAAGCCAGGCAAGATGTGCCCCAAGTGCGGCTCAAGAATGGCTGAGCATGCGGACAGGTATTCCTGCGGGAAGTGCAGTTATACAGAATTCAAGAGCCAGAAAAAGAGCGGTGCTTAATGGCCTCAAGCAACAAGAGGAGAAGCACAAAGGCCAAGCCTAAAAATGCTGCGAGGGCTAAGCCCATTGCAAAAAGAGCAGCAAAGAAAGAAATGCCCGAAAGGGCTTCTATAAGGTACGCGTTTTACATACTGCTCCTGGGTTCCATAATCTCGATATTCTTTTTCCCTTACTTGTATGCCGAAGGCGTAATCGGCATAAACGCGGCAAATGCGGATTCCAGCATCGGCCTGTCGTTCTTTTTCCCATTGGTGGTGTTTGCATATCTTATGGCAAAGGGAAAAAACCTGAAGCGGATAATAATAGATTTGGGTCTATCCAGAAGGGCGATGAACAGGAAGGCACTGGCTTATGGCATAACGATATTCCTGGCAATACTGCTCCTTGAATTAGGCCTGGGCGCTTTTCAGGCGGCAACGCACATATCCCTTCCAACAAATGTCAGGCAGCTTCTTGGCGGGCTCCCGGCTTATTTCTTTGCTTTCGCAGTGATAGTAGCTCCAATAGACGAGGAAATACTCTTCAGGGGCTTCCTTGTTCCTCGCATAGGAATAATACTGAGCGCACTGATATTCGGGATATTGCATTTCCTGAGCTATGCTTCCATATCCGAATTTATAGCTGCTTTCGTTTTCGGCTTGATAGCAGGCTATGCATTCAAGCGCACCAGGTCGCTGTATTCTACCATAATACCGCATATGCTAGTGAATCTTTTGGGGATATTGGCCCTGCTCCTTTGATGTTTGGTGTATATTATGCAGTTCAGGCTTGTCATAGTTGAGCCACATTACCAGATAAACATAGGCTACATGGCCAGGATAGCTAAGAACTTCGGAGTAAACAGGCTGTGGATAGTCAACCCCAAATGCAAATACAACGGCAAGAATGCCATAAAGTATTCCAAGCACGCGCATTCTCTGGTAGAAAACGCAAAGATATGCAAGAGCATCGGAGAAGCAACAAGAGGCTTTTCTGTAGTTGGGACCACTGCAATATGGCAGAAGGCTTATTCCGGGATGAGCAATGTTTACGAGCTTTCAGACTTTTCCAAGAGGTTCGGATCCGGAAAGATGAACAAGATGGCATTGGTGATAGGCAGGGACACCACAGGGCTGACAAGCGAAGAGATGTCAGGCTGCGATGCGGTAGTCTACATAGGCGCTAGCGATTCTTATCCTACACTCAACATATCGCACGCCCTGGCGATATTGCTTTATGCGCTCAAGGGCAACATCAGCAAAGCCGCAAAGGAAGATTTCGGCAGCGTTTACGCTGGAAGCAGCGAGATTGAAATGCTGCTAAGGCTTTTCGGCAGATTCGTAGATTCCAACGGCAGCATAAGGAAAAAGGATATGGTGAAACGTGCATTCAGGCATGTTGTCGAGCGTTCAGGGCCAACTAAGAGCGAAATGGCTACGCTTCTGGTAGCTTTTGGAATAAAAAAGAACAGAAATAGGAAAAAATAGAAATAGCAGGCTCACTTCGGAGGCTGCTTCTTTGTCTTTATTATCTTGACCTTTGCAGGAGTTATCATTATCTTGTCTGCGCCAAGCTGCCCTATGTCGCCGTTAATCTTTGATGTATACTCCTTAAGCTTGGATATGAGGTCCCTGCGCGTATTCTCCCTCTTCATGAGCTCGGAGATATCTGCTATTATTATGTTTCTCTTGTCAAGCTCAGCCTCTATGAGAGCTATGTCAGCCTCCTCCTTGAGTATAACGGGCTTTACGTAGAAATCAGCAGGCTCGTTCATAACGTCTACGTCTGCCATCTCTTCGGAGTTCATATACTCTTCTATGTCCAGTTCTTTTGAAGTACCAAGATTCTTGCCCATTTTGTCGAAGAAACCCATTTAGTCACCTATCAATAGCTCTAATCGCCTTTCAGTAGCTATTCTATGTTAGTTCTTTTAAATCTTTCTGTAATGCTTGTAGCGATATGACGAGGTATTTGCGCAATAACACATATGAAGTCAGTGCCTGCATGTGAAAAGTATTTATATCAAAAAAGGAATAAGATTTAAAAATATGTATTTGTATTCTTATCTAGATGATATACTTAAAGCGCGTTTATGAGAAGGTCGACATCAGGGACGGCACGCGCATACTTATAGACAAGCTTTGGCCTCGAGGAGTCAGGCGCAGCACTTCCAATATAGACCTGTGGCTCAAGGAAGTAGGCCCTAGCGACGACCTGCGCAAGTGGTTCGCCCACGAAAAAGACAAATGGCCGGAGTTTCGCAGGAGGTACGAGAAGGAGCTTAAGAATAATCCCGCTTTCGAGAAGCTTGTTGACATTGCTTTGAGCACAGACCCAATAACGCTGCTCTATGCTGCCAGCGACAAGGAGCACAACAACGGCGTTGTGCTTTTCAAGATGCTCAACAAGCGCATAGAACAGATTAAGAAGGCAAAATGAGCCTTCAGAAAAGCTTGTAGTGCTCCTTCATCATGCACCTGTTCATTATGAAAAGCAGGCCGTTGTCTTCAGCTATCTTTTTTGCTTCGTCGTTGAATATGCCCTCCTGCAGCCACAGCGCCTTTGCTTTTATCTGGACTGCCTGGCGTGCTATTTCCGGCGTTTCCGGAGAGGGCCTGAATACGTCAACAACATCAACTGGAAACTTTATGTCAAGCAGGCTTTTGTACGCTTTTTCCCCAAGTATCGTGTCCGCACTGGGGTTTACCGGTATAATCTTGTAGCCTGACGACTGAAGGTATTCGGGAACGTCATGGCTCGGCTTTCCCTCGTTGCGCGAACAGCCTACAACTGCTATCACGTGATATTTGGAAAGTATCTCGTATGCCGTTTTGTCAGCTTCGTCTTGTGCTGCCATTCAATCACGATTACTTATCCATAATAAGTTAAATAAAGGTGTTTTTTATTTTATAATTTAGCTTTTTTCATGCAAAAGATGAATCGGTGTAATTATGGATGATTATGACGTTGTAGTATGTGGTGGAGGGCCTGCAGGGGTCGGCGCCGCGTTTAGCGCTACAAACATGGGGCTTAAGACCGCAATAATAGAAAGGCATTTCATGCTCGGCGGAAACTGGACTAACGGATATGTTCTTTCCGTTCTCGGCATGTACACATATGACGGCGAAAACAAGATAGTTGGAGGAATAGCCGACGAAGTAATTGAAGAGCTTAAGAAGAACGGCGGCACTGAAGGGCAGGCGGGCAACTTTGTTCCATTCAGGCCCGACGAGATGAAGATTACTCTGGATATGCTTGCGGAGAAGAAGGGCATAACTGTTTATTACGGCAGCTTGGTAAAGGGAGCTAAGAAGGACGGCAATCGCATATCTTCGATATATGTTTCTGGGAAGAACAATATCGAAGTCAAGGGAAAGTTTTTTGTCGATTCTACTGGAGATGCAGACATGGCATTTTATTCCGGGGCAAAAACCATGTCCGGAATGGAAAACTCCGGAATACACCAGGAGGCTACGCTGCCGTTCAGGATAGGCAATATAAACGAAGAGAGGATAATGCTGTTCGCGATAGAACATCAGAATCTTATATCTGTTAAAGTTAACGAGAAAGGGAGGCTCGAGCGCTTCAGGGTTCTTCCTGATTTCGTGAAGCTGGCTAAGGAAAAATACGGGCTTTACCTGCCGCATGCCAATGCCGAATTCATGTTTAATACAAGCAAAAAGGGCGAATTCATATGCAACGCCACCCATGTCAACATAGGCGATTTCACTGACGGCAAACAGATGGCGAAAGCGATAGAAGACGCGAGAAAGCAGGTTCTTTCTTCTATTGAGTTCTTTACCAAGGAGGTCAGCGGATTTGAAGACGCTTACCTTATAGATTCAGCGCCGTCGATAGGCTTGAGGGAAACCAGAAGGGCAGTAGGAGAATACGTGCTTAAGATGGACGACGTTCTGAACAATGCCAGGTTTGAAGATACAATAGCCAGATGTGGACATCCTATAGAAGTGCATGATCCGAGCAAAGGAGTACTTTATACGCACCTCAAAGGAGGCGACGGTTCTTTTTACGAGGTCCCTTATCGCGCCATAGTGGTAAAAGGCATAGACAACCTTTTCGCCATAGGAAGGTGCCTTAGCGCAGAGTTCTACGCTCAAGCAAGCGCAAGAGTAACTGGCACTGCAATGGCAATGGGACAGGCTGCAGCTGCTGCAGCGAAGATGGCCATAGACAAGGAGCTCAAAGCAAAAGATGTCCCGATAAAGGAACTGCAGGAGCTGCTTAAAAAGAACGGTGCTATACTTTAAGTCTTGCCGTTTATACATGAGGCACATTGAGAGCCTTGCGGCATGGATCAGGGATACAAAAAATAAAAAGAAAGGGCGCAATTGCACCCTTTTGTATTTCATCTGCTTTTTCTCTTTCTTCCGCGTGCCGCAGATCTTACCTTTGATGCAACCTTTTTAACCAGCAGTGTAGGCGATAGAATCATTGATATGAACTCCAGCACAAGCACCGCAGTCACGCCAATCGCTATCGTAGAAAAGCTGCCAAAGTATCCGCCCAGTATCACCGGAACGAATGCCACGCCGAGGTTCGTAAATACGCTGTACATCGACGTAGCAAATCCTGCCTGCGCGGGATCGGATACGTAGTTTGTGGTCGAAGTCATTGCCATAGACCAGTATGCGTTTCCGAAGAAGCCGAACAAGAAGAATCCTGCAGCTATTGCAGCTATGGCGCTAGTGTACGAAAGCCCTAGCACCATGAGCAATGTAGCAGCGAACATCAGCACTCCCGTAGACACCAAGCCCAGCCTGAACTGCTTGTATTTCTCGAACAGAGGAGGCAGTATTATTGCTCCGAGAGCCGAGCCGAGGAATGCAAGCCCGCCCATAAGCCCACCATACGACAGTGCGCTTGCCACGCTGAACTTGTGAAGCAGCAGCACAGTAGAAGCTATGCCGCCGAACATAACAGATATGGCAGATATGGAAAGGCCCACGTACCAGTTCTTTATCATTCCAGGCTTGAACGAGCCCTTAAGCGATTTGCCCTTATAGAATGTAGGATATCCCTTTATTCCTACCCCTATCCATATCGCAGCTATTATGGCCAGGACTACCGTGGTCCACAGCGCACCGGACAATCCTAATGTCCCGAATATGCCAGGGCCGAGGAATGCGCCAAATGCCATCCCTAGGAAAAGCATTCCAACGCTTATCCCTATAACGGTGTGCGCCTTGTCCTTGAATATGGAATCTGCAACTGTGCCAACTGGCGCCATTGCAAGCGGATACGCTATTGCAGCGATTATGCCAGTTATCAGGAATGCGACATAGTTAGGAGATATTGCTCTTCCTATGAGCCCTATCACGGATATTATGGCAGCAGAATACAGAGCTGCTTTCACAGTGAATTTTGCCGATATGTACCCGGCTAGCAGGCCAAGGACAACCATTGTATATCCGTATGCCGATATTAGAAGTATTATTGACGTCAGGTTTACTCCAAAAACTTTGCCCAATATGGGAACCAACGGAGACAGTATGAACCATCCGAACCCTATTGTAAACAATAGGAACCAGTATGGAGCTAGTTTAGACCAATTTCCCATTTCCACACCATTCTTACAAAGATTTTACATGCGTATTTGTTTATATAATATAGTTGGATATGTTTAAAAATGCTTGGCAGACAACAAATACATGGTATCCCATATGTATGTAATCGTAGACACAAGCTCAATGCTGTTCGCAATGGAATCAAGGAAAAGCGCAATAGACACTGTAGAGCTGAAGTACCCCGGAAAAAGCATATTGATATCCAAGGGAGTCATAAAGGAGCTCTCGGGCATAGGTAGCGGAAAGGGCAAAAGAGCTGCTACAGCCAGGTCCTGCCTTGAAATACTAAAACTTAAAAATGTTAAAGTAGATAGTAATACAGGAAACGTTGACCGCTGGATACTCTCAAGAGCGGGAGAAAGCGACATTTATTGCGTTATTACGAACGATACGGAGCTCTTTAATAGGCTGCGCTTCAAAAATATAGCAGTCTTCAAGCTTTCAAGAAATGGAATACTCAAGTAGATGGTGAAATAATGTACTATAATTATTCGATAAAAGACACGTTCAAAATGGCTCCAGAGTACTTTGATGACGATATAGAGGACGTGGCAGTCGAAGTGCTCAGGAACAAGTACGAAGGCACCATAGACAAGGACCTTGGCGTAATCATAGCCGTTTACAATGTCAGGGACATAAGCGACGGGATGATTTACCCGGGAGATCCTGCGACACACCACGAGGTTACGTTTGACATACTTACGTACATGCCAAAAGTGGACGAGATAGTAGTCGGAGAGGTATCAGAGCTCATAGACTTCGGTGCATTCGTGCGCATAGGCCCCATGGAAGGGCTTGTCCACGTTTCACAGATAACCGACGAATTCATTTCGTTGGACAAGAAGATACCTGCTTTCGTCTCCAAGAGGAGCGGAAGGAACCTCAAGAAGGGCGACGTGGTATATGCCAAAATTTCGACGGTCAGCATGAAGAATTCTGTAAAGGATTCGAAGATAGCGCTTACGATGAAGTCTGACGGGCTTGGAAAGCCTGAATGGTACACCTCGGCAATGCAGAACAAGGAGAAAGGGCAGAAGAAAAGCAAGGCAAAGAATTGAGTGATTTCAATGGAAGAAATGGTATGCAGCAATTGCAGGCTTATAATAAGCCACGGAGACAAATGCCCGCTTTGCGGGAATTCAAACCTCACAAGGAGGTGGAGCGGCTACCTGATAGTGCTAAACGCAGACATGTCAGAGATTGCAAAGAAGCTTGACATAAAAGTCAACAGCGTCTTTGCGCTCAACATAAAGGATTGAACTTTTAAGGGCAGGCAGTATTTTTACTGCTCGCCTTTCTCTTCTTCTTTGCTGTCCTCTTCATGATTGTGGATGTGCTCTTCCTCGGAATGCCTTGCATACTCCTCCCTTATGTATACCTTCTGCAGGCTTTTCATATATGCCAGTATTGAGGCAACAAGGCTTGCCCTGTTCACGAAATAATCAGCGTTCTTTTTTACTTCATCCGAATAAAATATTTCTATCTCGTCCTTCCTGATGTCTATCTTTGATGGCTCTACGTCGTACGTCTTTGAAAGGGACTTCACCTTTTCCTCATCCGAATCGACCTTTTTGACTACCTTTACTTCATATTTTATCCTCTTTCCAGCGTCGGGGTGGTTTGCGTCCACAACTACCCTGCCTGAGCCAACGCTTACCACGGTTACTGCAACGTTGTCCATGTTTAGCCTCATGCCGGGGTATGGGTTGATGTTCTGTGCCTTGAACTGCGAAAGAGGCATTACCTTTACAAGATCTGCATTCCTCTCGCCGAAAGCGTCTGCCGGCTCAAGCACGAATGATTTCTCTTTGTTCAGCTCCATGCCCTTGAGCTCGCGCTCCAGGCCCTTGACTACTGCGCCTGAGCCCAGGATAACCAGGGCAGGGCCGTATTTTATTTCTTTGTTGTATATGTCGTTTTCCTTTGCTGTCTTCTCGTCCGTTGTCGCAAGCACGCTGTTGTCCGAATCGTTGCGTGCTGTATATTCTATCTCTAGGAAATCACCATCGTTGAATGCCATATTTACACCTAGCAGAATAATTTATGCCGAATAACTATAAAAAGCTTTCAAGGATAATACTTAATATTATAATAACGCAAGTTTAGCTAAAGGCTTGCGCAAAAGGTCTGTTTTATGGGAGAAGAGAAGAGAAAAAGGGAAGCCAAGAACACTATGCTTTTCTTAGGCTCGCTGGTAGTGGCGATAATGTTCATAACTTCGTATGCAGCATCGGGAAACAACAGCAACAGCAGCACCACCACAACAGTGGCTTACAACTATAGCGGGGCAGTCCCTATGACAGGGACCGTTAATGCCATAGTGGCAAATTACACAGATTCACCCACAATAACCGTAGCAAGCTCTTCATACAACTCCAGCGAGCTCGGAATAACGAACTACCTGAACAGTTTGGAAAACAAAGGTGCAATAATAACCTATTCTCCAAGCGGCAACCAGTTCTCCGTGCTGCTTAACGGAAGCTTCAGCGCATACGCGCTCCAGGAAGAGCTTTACAGCAGGTTCGGCAGCAATGCTACGGTGAGCGGCACAGTTTACATAAGGCTTCCCAAGACAATCAAAATGTATGAAGGAACGCAGGGCTTCACCCTTAATGCGCCTACTTCTGAATACGCCGTTAAGATAAGCCCGCTCCCAACACTTGGCAGCAACGCCAGCGTTCACATACTTGCATTGATAAGCCCGAGGGGGCAATTCCTGCCCAACCAGACAGAGGTAACGGTGCTGAGCTAAGCTCGAGCATCAAGGTGATTTAAAATGGCAAGCGATGGCCTTCATGAGCTCATAAGGAAGCACGCGCTCAAGAATGCCATGGATTACGGGAAGGCTGACCCGTCCATAGTTTTGAACAAGACTATAGCCGCGGCAAAGAAGGATGGCGTAGCAATACCCCAGCTAAGGTCCGAAATAGAATCCGTGGTCAATGAAGTAAATTCTATGAGCAGGGAGGAGCTTGAGAAAAGCTATGAAAAATATTCAGCGGAGTTCGAAAGCGCAGACAAGGAGAAAAAGGAGAAAAGCGCAAAGCCCAGGATGGTTTTAGAAGGAGCCGTCGAGGGCGATTTTGCGACCAGGTTTCCGCCTGAGCCAAATGGATATATGCATATAGGCCATGCGAAGCCGCTGTTTCTGGAAGCAGCTTTCAGGGACATATACAAAGGAAAGCTTTTCCTGTATTTTGACGATACAAATCCAAAAAAAGAGAAGCAGGAATACGTTGACGCAATAAAGAAGGATCTCGAATGGCTCGGAGTAAAATTCGACAAAGAATATTACGCCAGCGACAGCGTGCCGAAGACTTACGAACTTTGCAGGAAGCTTATAAATGATGGGCACGCCTACGCGTGCTCTTGCAGCGCAGAGGAGATAAAAAAGCTCCGGTTTGATGGCAGGGCATGCGCACACAGGGACAGGCCAGCCGACGAAAGCCTTGAAATATTTGAGAGCATATTGGCAAACAGCTACACAAAAGATGACGTGGTAATAAGATTCAAGGGAGACATGAGTGCAGCAAATACCACCCTCAGGGATCCGAACATATTCAGGATAGTGAGGGAAAAGCATTACAGGCAGGGCGACAAGTATATCTTATGGCCGACCTATTCTTTCAATACCCCGATAAACGATTCCCTGAACGGAGTCACGGACGTGATAAGGAGCAAGGAATATGAATTGGGGGACGAGCTTTACAGGATGGTGCTTAAGGCCCTTGGGCTTAGGGTGCCGAGGCTGCACCTTGAAGCAAGGCTTAACATAGAGGGCAACGTGACTTCCAAAAGAAAGCTAGTAGAATGGATAAGCAAGGGCTTGATCGCTGGATTCGACGACCCAAGGCTGGTAACGATATCGGCTTTGAGAAGGAGAGGCATAATGCCGGCAGCGATAAAGGAATTCGTGCTCAGGCAGGGAATGAGCAAGGTAGACAGCACAATGAGGCTGTCCATGCTGCTGGACGAAAACAAGAGGCTCGTTGACGAGAATGCAAAGAGGCTTTTCTTCGTCACAGAACCAGTTGAGCTTAACTTTAAGTATGGCAGCATAGGGAACGCAAGCATACCGCTGCATCCCAGCAACGAAGGGCTTGGAAGCAGGGAATATTACATAAAGGGCAGCCACGTGATGATAAACGGCGAGGATGCGGAAAATTATTCCGGAAAGGAAGTAAGGCTTAAGGGCATAGGGATTGTCAGGCTTGAGAATAAGGACAATGTTTATTACGCCGAGCGTGCAGCCGAAAAGAAGGGCTACGTAAATACGATACAGTGGATACCTGATGATTCGCTTGATGCGATAGTAGTGATACCTGGAAATCCTGCAAATTCGGAAGAGGAATTCGACCCTGAAAGCCTCAAGGAGATAAAAGGAAAAATAGAGCCTTATGCTTTGAAGATAGATAAAGGCGAAGTTGTTCAGCTCGAAAGATTTGGATTTGCAACCATGGACAGCAAAGCCCCGATGCGCCTCATATTCATGACGAAATGATTCATATTTTTCCAAAGTTCGTTATGTCGTCATGCAATGCCAATGCGGAAGGCGTGCTTATGTATTTTATTGCTTCTCCTACAAGCGCTTTTGCTTCAGCCATTTTTCGTAGCTTGAAAAGCGCGAGCGCCGCGTAGTACAGCGCGCCAACCGAAAAGCTTTTCTTGGTGAGCAGTGATTCGGCGTGCGAAAGCGACTCCTCATAGAGCCCGTTAAGATTAAACAGCAGCATCTTCGCATAGCCCAAAGCCAATGTATTGTTCATCTCGGAAAGCTCGTCTAGGTAGTGCTTTGCCGCTGGCTTGTCCTTGAGCTTAAAGCTCGCTATGAATTGCAGGAATGTTGTATCCAGAGCCTTGGAATCGGCAGAGACCTTTCCCGCTTCGCTTATTGCCTTGTATAGCGAAAGCCTTGAATCGGCGTAGAGCTTTGACGCTGCTGCCCTGTGGGTTGCGTTCTCTTCCATAAAGCCAGGCTTATCGTAGCTTATGAGCGAAGTTTCGTTGTTCGAAGCGCTAAGCAGTATTATCCCCTTTAGGTATAGGAACCATGCGCTCTTGGATGCGGCATATGCGCCATCGCATGATGAAACCGCTGCATTATAATCTTTGGATGAATAGCTTTGGCTTATTGCAGAAACGGCCTTTGACAGCGAGTCGCTGCTCGTTTCCGAAATTTTCTTGTGTATCAGGGCCTCGCACCATGAGCAAACACAGTGGTCTGACAGCGATATGGTCTTTGAGCCGCAATAAGGGCACTTTATTAGCATGCCCGAAGATGCAGCATATGATGCCACTAAAGCAGCGCTCTTAACGTTCAAAAACTCCCCTCAATTCCATACGTGTCTTTGTCAAAAGGGTTATTTATCTTTTGCGCAATACGGCAAACATGTGCAGCTCATCGTAAGGCTCTATGCTCACCTTTTCCAGCAGTTCATAAGCCTCTGCCGCCTTTTTGAGCTCTGAATCGAAGACTTCGGACGGTTTTCTTCCGACGTCTATGCTCTGCGATTTTATTATGAAGTATGCAAATCCTCCCTTCTTGAGGAACTTTGAATTTTCAAGCAGTATTCCCGACTGGTCGCGCGAAGAAACATCCTGATATATTACGTCGCATTCTGAGATGTAATCCTTGTATTTGTCGGTGTCGCTTGCATCACCCAGTATTGGCAGCATGTTCTTCCTTTTCTCGCAGACTTTTATGAGCTGGCGCATATTCCTATCGGACAGCTCTATGCAGTAAACGGAACCATTGGGGCCTACTATGTCGCTTACGTGGCTTGCAGTTGTTCCTGTCGCCGCGCCAAGATAGAGCACCTTTGAGCCAGGGCCTATGTGCATTTCCTTCATTCCGTTCATTATGGCTGCCGAGAGCTTGCTCCTGTACGGATTCCAAAGCCTGTACTCCTTGGCACCTATGGCAACCAGCTCCTCGCTGTATGCCTTGGAGCCCTTGACCATGTTTTCCGTTGCAAGCTTGCCGCCTATTGAAAATACTCCCTTGAAAATCTCCTTTGACTCCAATTAACCACCGATTCGGCAAAATGCCTCAGAGTGTTTTGACTAGCAAGAATAATAGCGTTTGCCGAACCCAGTCACGTGCCCATGCTTCTCCACGCCTTTTCTATAAGCTGTGTTATGTACTCATCCCTTATCTCCTGCACTTCGTCTTCTGAAAGGTCGGACATTTCTACGCCGCGCTTTATTCCCTTCTTGCGCAACATCGAGAGCAAAAGCCTCTGCGCCTTCTCATAGAAGGCATTGGCTTCGTTTGGCCTCTTCTCCCTGAAAGAGCGCCGAGCCCTTTCCAGGTACATAGAAGCCCTCTCAAGCACAGAAAGCTCCCTTCCCGATTCCGACCGCGTGGAACAGGCATGCACGCGCTTCAAACCGCGCAAGCCATGCACCATTACGCAATCTCAAAACAGGATTAAATAACTTCCTAATTCAATTATTAAACGGCGATTTTGGACATGTCTGAGAACATAGTTCTTGAAAAGTTCATGTACGACCTGCTGCCGCTTGCGATGTCGCAATACAGCGAAAAAGACACCGTTGAAGGTTTTGCAAAAAGCGTAAAGGAGGTCTTCGGAGTAGACGCAGCCAGCTTGAAAAAGCTGGATTCGTTCGGAGAGGAGAACGGAGGGGTATACGGCTATGTGGCGAATACAAAGAAGGTCTACATAGACAACCAGCTCAGCGATTATTCGGAATTTCCGCAGCTGATAAGCTATAGGAACCTGGGCTATTCGAGCTGCGCCATACTGCCACTTATGGTGGGTGGCAGGATAATAGGAGTTCTTGAGCTGCTTTCGAAGATGGAGAACAGGTTCAGCAAGGATGTCCTCAACAGCCTTTCCATAGGCGCTGCTTTCATAGGATTGGCCGTAAGCTATTCCGGAGAAGCGTCAAGGAGCAGGAATCTTGCCGCTTATTTCGACTCAGCTTTCAGCAGCGGAGCTGCCAACATGCTTGTTTCCCAGGCTGGAAAGGTAATAAAAGCCAACAAGAAGGCGATGGCGTTATTTAGGATTAGCCAGTCGGAAAGCGTTGACGTGAAGAGCATATTGGGAATGGAATTCAAGGAACTCAAGGGCATGCAGCCTGACATACCGATAAGAAGGCTGGTTCCGGTGAACGGGGAGAAGCACGTCTTTGAGGTTAACGCTTCAGGCATAAACCAGGGAACGGTTTACGTGTCGCTCGTTGACGTGAGCGACAACGAACTTGTCAACGGCATAAGCGATAGCATAGCCAGCACTGGCAAGGCAGTCGCACTCAGCCTCGATGAAAATTTCAGGGTCATAGGCGGCTTCGGCAGGCTTGGAAAGTGGGACAGCGTAGACGGCATGAACATCAAAAGCTTAAGGCTGAACAATATGATCCCCGCAGCGGATTATGCCGCGATTGAAGCTTCGCTGAAATCCAAGGGGAGAGCTACGATAAAGACCGACGTTTCCATTGAAGGGTATAAGGAGAAAACATACATGTCTTTGTCAAAAACCGCATTCGGCTATATATGCATAATGCT
>JAKBRD010000001.1:0-72741 GCA_021834865.1 Microcaldota archaeon
GTACCATAAAATATCTGGTCAAGAGTTATCTTGCGCTATTAGTCGTTGCGCTTTTCGTCATGATGGCTTGGTGGATAGTTTTCAACCAGATAGGTACCAATACTCTTTTCAGCATGACACTACTAGGGGCTACGCTAAAGATAACAAGCCTGTCGATATACGTGGGCATAGGCAAGATATCCGGGTATGCATCTATGGCTTTCATGACTCTGCTTACGATAATGAGCACTAGGGATGCCGACATAATATCCGCATTGAAAAAAATTAAGGCCCCGTTTAAGGTCGTGTTCTTCGCATCGCTGATAGCCAGGAGCCTAAACATAATGTCCGACGACTTGGATTCGATAAGGCAGGCCCAATTTGCCAGAGGCGCAGGCGGCACATCGACAAACATAGTAAAGAAAGTAACCTCATTCGTAATGCTATCGATACCTCTTACTACATCCATGATAAAGCGTTCCGTGGACATGGGATTTGCGCTCGAATCGAGAGGATTCTCCAAATCGAAGGGCATGTCGGACTTCATCTCGGAAAAGAGGTTTAAAGCTAGCGACGCTGTTATAATGGCATTTGGCGCTTTCATGCTGGTCCTCCCGTTTATCTGATCAGGTGTAACCATGGATTCCATAACTATAAGTGATTTTTATTGGAGATATCCAAATTTTACCGGCATAAAAAGCAACTATGCCCTGAAAGGGATAAACCTTAGCGTAAAGGAAGGCGAATTCCTGGGCATTACGGGGCCAAGCGGCTCCGGAAAGACCACGCTCTGCTATTCCATAGCTGGCCTTATACCGCATCAGCTCAAGCTGCCACTAAATTTTCAAGACGGAATAAAGGGCGAAATAAGCGTCTTGGGCAAAACCATAACAAAAGCGGATATAATCAACGGAGAGCTCAAGCTTTCCGGGACTGGCATCACGGCCCCGGATGTGGGTCTCGTAATGCAGGATCCCGAAAGCCAGTTTCTCAGCATGAGCGTCATGAACGAGGTCTCTTTGGGCCTGCAGCTCATGGGGCTTGAAAAGAAGGAAATGCTCAAACGCATAAAGGACGCGCTGGAGCTCGTCGGCCTGGGAGAGCTTTATGACTATGCAGAAAAGATTCATCCATCTGAACTGTCCGGAGGGCAGAAGCAAAGGCTAGTGATAGCAAGCTTCCTGGCAATGAAGCCCAGGATACTGATACTTGACGAGCCCACTTCGGATCTTGATCCGAAGGGGAAAATGGAAGTGATAGAAACTATTGCACGGATAAAGAAAGAATCCGGAATGACCATAATCCTGGTAGAACACAATCCAGACGTGATGCTGAGATTCGCCGACAGGCTGGCCCTGTTGTACGAAGGCTCTATCGTCAAAACCGGCAGGCCAGAAGAAATATATTCTGACAAGGAGCTGATATCCAAATACAATATATACGCGCCAGAAGTATCGGAGCTCTCCGACTATTTTTCCGTAGACGAAAGCCCGAAGCTCGGAATACCGAAAACTGGATTCAAAATAGAGCGGAAAAAGCCCACAGTATCAAATCCAATAATAAAATTAAGCGGGGTATCTTTTTCGTACGACGACGGGACAAAGGCACTGGGAAACATAAACCTAGAAATAGAAAAGGGATCGCTAGTGGCCCTGGTGGGCCAGAACGGTTCTGGAAAAAGCACGCTTTCAAAAATAATATCCGGGATACTAGCGCCAGGTTCTGGGACTGCAGAGGTTGCCGGGCTTAATCCGCGCTCAAAGAGAGACCGGCTCAAGCTGCCCTTGCACGTAAGCTATGTTTTCCAGAATCCGGACCATCAGATATTTACAAGGAGCGTCACTTCCGAGGTCAATTATTCGCTGAAGAACGCCGGCATAACTGGAAAGGAAGCAGACGAAAAAATCACAAACATACTCAAGCGCGTAGGCCTTTCAGACAAGGCCGAAGAGGACCCTGTATTCCTGGGAAGAGGCCAGAAGCGCAGGCTTGCGGTAGCCAGCAGCATAGTAATAAAGCCGGAAGTGCTTATAGTCGACGAGCCCACAACTGGGCAGGACTACAAAATGGCCATGGAAATAATGGAGATAATAAAAAGCCTGAACGAAGAGGGCGTCACAGTTTTGCTGATAACTCACGACATGCGGCTGGTGGCCGAATATTGCCGCAGGGCGATAGTCATGAGCAAGGGATCGATAATATTCGATGGAACTCCGGAAGCTCTTTTCATGGACGAAAACGTGCTTCGTCTTTCGTCGCTGTCCGAGCCCCAATCGGTAAGGCTGTCCAAGGGCATAATTAACGCCGGCCTGCTTGACGAACCTTTGATAAGTGCAGGAGAATGGCTTGAGTTTTTTAATTTCTTGAAATCAAAAACCAAGATAATATTCAAATCCATTGCCGATATCGATGCGAGCGCGGCGAAGATATCTGCATCGCTTAAGGACGCAGGCATGCCAAAGAGCATGATATACATAGAAAGAGGTGGAATGGCGCTTGCCTCGGCGCTTTATCCGAGACTTGGAAACGTAAAAGCATACGGCATATCTGCAAGTTATTATAACGATATAGGGGCATCAACAAAGGAGGTATTCGTGCGTGGCGTCGATGCCCTCAAAATTCCAAGCGGAAATGGATATGTCCTAGTTGTCGACGAGCTCGTGGATACTGGAAAAACGCTTGCCAGCATCATGGAGCGACTACATGCCGCATTCCCAAAAGAACGGTTTGTAACGTGCACAATGCTGGCAAAACCGCGCTCTAAGATAAAACCTGACATATACGCCGAAGAGGTTTCTGACGACACATGGGTAGTTTTCGATTATGAGAAAAATGAGGCTCTTTCAGAATTCGAAAAAGCGAATCCCGCAATGCTTCCGGAGTTGCGCAAGCATTTCGCTTCGTATCCGGAAGACCCGTATTCAACCATCTATGGGAAAATAGACAAACTATGCTCCAACATAAGCCGCAAGCCGACCGCCATAGCATATGAGAATCCGCGCGCTTTGGTGCAGGCCAGGCTTTTGTCAGACAAGCTGGGCGTAAAGCGCCTCATTCCTGTAAGCGAATATGCTTCTGCCGTCATTGCTGCAGAGCCAAACGAAGATGTCGTTGTAGTAGGATCCACAAAAGATGCAGTAGAAAGGATAAGCGCAGCGTTAGGGCTCAAGAAGCCCATCGCTTTGGTTCTCGAAGCCTAGCGAGTCACAAAACAATTTCTGCATCTTGGCTGATAGGCTTCCTTGCCTCCTATTACTATGCGCGGCCCGGATTTTGATGTTCCGTCGATCATCCTCTGTGAGAATACGGCTTCCTCCCCGCACTTCGTACAAACTGCAGTCAGGGAATATATGTAATCTGCATATGCGAGCAACTTCTCCGATATGTTAAAAGGTATGCCCCTGTAATCCTTGTTGAGGGTAGATACGTAAACGATCTTTTTCATTGATGCCAGCTTGTTAAGCGTCTCCTCCAGCCCAGAGTCGTCATCCCAAAACTGGGCCTCGTCTATTCCGATAACATTGTAATCCGAGCTAACGTCGAATATGGCCTTGACTCCCGCTTTGCCGGTTCTCACTACCGTTGCGTTGAGTTCCACACCCTTGTGCGTTTTAACCTTGCTTTCGCCAGAGCGCGTGTCGATTTCCGGCTTGAAAAGTATGACCTTCCTTCCAGCGAAGCGTTCCCGCTCAAGAAGCTCTATTAGCCTTGATGTTTTCCCGGAGAACATGGGTCCAGTTATTACCACAAGTCGCCCTAACTCTAAAGATTTCTTCGTATGCTACACCCCCAACTTATCTATATACCCTTTTTGACAAGCCTGAACTCGTAGTCCCTGATGAGTATCTGGGCCGTTTCGAACTTGTCTTCTATCTCTTTTGCAAGTTTTTTATCTCTCCCTGCATCGAGTTTTTCCGCGAGCTTTCTGTGGTGTTCTATTAACGCATCTATTCTCTCCTGATAAGCCATACTACCACGCACATACTTTACAGCAATAAAATAATAAGCTAACGCAGGTGCCAAGTGTTAAATCCTTTGCCGGGCAAATTACAACCATGTACGAACCTATGGTCAAGCCCCCGAGGCTAAGGAAGGGGGGAACTATAAGGATAATAGCTCCGTCCAGCGCAGCCACATCTACCAGCTCCCTGCCAAAGGCAGTGAGGTTTCTTGAAAAGCAGGGCTTCAAGGTGAGCCTTGCGCCAAGCATGATAAGGGAATCTCCAACGCGCTACCTGACTGCTGGAGATGCAACGAGGAAGAACGAGATAGAGAATGCATTCAAGAGTGACAAATACGACGCAGTGATGGTGCTGCAGGGCGGAGCAGGCTCGATAGACATACTCAACAGCATAGATTACGACATAATAAAGGACCACCCCAAGGTATTCATAGGATACAGCGACATAACGCTCTTGCAACTGGCATTCATGAGGATGGCCCACATGGCGTCGTTCCAAGGCCCTATGCTCATAGACCTATTCGAAGAGGACGAAGCTGCCCTCCAAACGAACTGGAACAATCTCATAGGGATAATAAGCAGGGGCGAAGAGGCGATGATAAAGAATCCTCTTGAAAGTGGATGGGCCAAATCCATAAACGATGGCACTACGAAGGGCCAGCTGATGGGCGGCAACCTTACAGTATTCTCGCTAATCGTAGGCACAAAATACATACCTGATGCGCGCGGCAAGGTACTTTTCTTCGAGGACGTTAATGTTGAGCCATGGATGCTCGACAACCTATTAACGTCGCTTGTGATAAAGGGGGTATTGAAAAAGGCCAACGGCATAGTCTTCGGACAGCTGCCCAACTACGGGATAGAAAACATATCCGAATCGCAGGGAGTTACTTCGTACCTTATGAAACATCTTTTCATAGAAGACTACATAAACGCCACCATGCACAGCACTTTGCAGGACCTGTTCTCAAACAAGATGCCAAAGAAGCCGGCGTTCATAGAGTTTGCTTGCTGCCACGGCAAATACATAACAACAATACCTATGGGCATAAGGGTGAAGCTTGATGCTTCGCAGTGCACGATGGAGATGCTTGAGCCAGGAGTAGAATAATCCTTATTATTTAAAGACAGCGCCTGCGCATAGCGCAGGCGCGTCCTCTGGGGTTTTGCCAAGTTTCCCTGGCAGTATTTAATACGCAATAAAGGTATTTAAACATTACCTAAATTCCTTAATTACTTATTAAAGTAAAATAATTATAGTAAAGTATAAATAGCTTAACCGCAAAACCTGACTGGACAGTGCGCAAGCCATGCACAATACAAATATGGCAGACAGCTTTTTCTGGGGTTGTACCTGTGCGTAGCAAGGGCGCGTCCGAGGGGTTAGAATGGACAAAGACGAAGAAGGTGAGCGTGAGCCAACTGAAGGAAAATTGCGAAGGGAGTTCATGTACGAACAGGAAATACGGAACGGCATAGAAAAGCTCTTGGACTACAAGTACGGGCTCGTGGGCATAGACCCTGAGGAGGTAATTACTTCCACTGTATCTGAGCTCGTCAGGGCGATAGCCTTGGTTACCGAAGAGGACATGACCGCACAGCTAACAAAAAGAACAATGAACAGGGTGCTTGTTTACAAGCACAACTCCGAAACAACTCCTTCTGGCTTCAGTTTTTTGGCTTTTGGGCATAAGTAACCAAAGGCCCTTTTTCTTTTTTTTATTGATGCTTTGCCCTTCCTGCGATTATCGAATCCCTAATCGCGGTTATCTTCCTGTTCATTGCTATCATTCCTGTCCCAGTCAAAAGCACAACAACAGTCACGGCAAGCATCCCGTAGTTGTCTATTCCGCGAGAAAGCAAAACAAACCAGACTACTCCAGATACCATTCCTGCTAGAATCCAACCCAAGCCCGCGGATATTATGCCATTCATGCGACAATCTCTTGAATAATCGCATGCAATGGATTTAAGCTTGTTCCCGCACAAACCTCTTTGCAACAGAAAGAAAGCTATAAATATTATCTAAAGCGGAATATTTCCTATCACTCTATTATACGTGAGCCAAATGCAAGATTATGTTTACGAAGCTAAAGTACAGCAAGCCGGGCTGAAAACCAAATGTTCTGTAAAAGTTATTCCAGAAATGATTGGAGAAGCAAAAAGGATAACCGATAAAATAATCTCACGCGGCGAATTTTCTGACATAAAAAGCGGTATACACTATGAGTTTTCATTAGAAAAAGGCGATGAATCTGCAAATATGCAAATAAAGAGCCTTTTCATGTATCCTTCAGAAGAAACCAAACTCAAGATAGACGCTCTAATCAAAGAAATAAGCGATGCGGTCCAAAAAGAGGCAGGAAATGGCCTTGAACCGATATTGCGCCAATAATGGGGTCATAAGCCAATTAACCAAGTCTGGCACTCTCTTCCTACAAAGTAATTTATACTTTTTATTGCAGTTTTTATTACAGTTTGATTAGCATGAAGATATTGGTAAGGGGATTCGGGCAGGGTGAGCGCATACCCGATCAGTTTACTTGCAAAGGAATAGACACTCAGCCGACCGTTGAGATAAGCGACATACCTGAAGGTACGAAGAGCATAGTCCTAATAATGGATGATCCCGATGCTCCTATGGGCACATTCACGCACTGGATAGCCTACAACATACCTCCCGATGTTGGAAGGATAGACCATGCTTCAAAGCACTCTGATATAAGTTTTGGAATAAACGATTTTGGCAACGAAGGCTATAACGGCCCATGCCCTCCTAGGGGAAAGCCGCACAGGTATTATTTTAGGGCATATGCAACATCCCTGGAAAAGCTGCCAAAGGGGATGCACAGAAAGCCGATGGACGACAAGCTAAAAGCCAGTGTCATAGGGCATTGCGAATATATGGGCACCTACTCCAGCAGTTAACAAATAAATATTATATCATCTATTCCTATAACTATTATTTGGGGCAAACTTTTATGGATGGCAACAAAATAAGTGATTACATTGACAAGTACTCTGATTCTTTGAGAGACGTAACACTTTGCTATTTTGTTGATAAAAAAGCCTCGAAAGTGCTGCTGGCAATGAAAAAGCGTGGATTCGGAGCAGGCAAGCTGAATGGCGCTGGAGGGAAGCTCAAGGCTGGGGAAACTGTGGAAGACGCAATGATAAGGGAATCTGTAGAAGAGGTCGGTGCCCGCCCCAAAAATTATTACAAGGCTGCATTGCTACGTTTTTATTTTGGCGGGAGCGAACCAAAAAGCGAATTTAACCAGAGAGTTCACGTGTACATAGCAGACGAATGGGAGGGGGAGATATCAGAAAGTGAGGAGATGAAGCCGGAATGGTTCAGAATAAGCTCCATACCATTGGATATGATGTGGGATGACGACAAATACTGGCTGCCATACGTGCTGGGTGGGAAATTCGTGGATGCGCATTTCCTTTTCGGGGATTCGAACAAAGTAATAGACATGAAAATAAGCTACAAAGCCGAAGTGCCGAAAAACTGATGTTTAAAAACACAAAATGTTTTGCATGGAAAAAAACAATAAAAATTTCCTAAAAGCAGAATATTATACTCCAGTAGGCGAAAATATAGAAAAGCAGAGACTAGAACTCGTGTCAAAGCTGTCTGGGGTTGTGCTATATAATCTTCTCAGAGTAAAGGACCAAACTACCATACGTGCGGCACATAGCCTCAACGAGGCCATAAACAGCTACACTAATACCTATTCCAACATGCAGAAACTTGCATTGGTGGTGAACGCCGCTACGGACTACAAGCTGGTAGTGGACTACGTCAGGGAAGAGCTTGGCCTCAAGACTATTAAAAACGACCCGTATTCGGTTTGCGTTGATGAAAACAGACTTTTCGAATCTATAAAAGATGAGTTAAGCGAACATTCATGGCCCATTGCCAAAGTGCTTCTTGACGTGAGCAGGAAGGCGTACGGAAAGATAGATAAGGAAGAAGCCATAATCGCATCCAAGAAGATAATCGCGGCAACACAAAAGCAGTCCGATATCACGAACTTTTCTTACGTAGTGGAAAAGGTCCTTTCGGCAACCGAGGCATTGAAAAACAATCTTGCCGATTTCATAAACGAATATGCGTCCCTAAAGGAAGGAATAAAGGAAATAAGCATAAGGTCGATAATGCAAAAAGGCATAGGCGAAGGGCATGAAGCAATCCTGCGCACAGCATCTTCAATAGTATCGGAGTATATGACAAAGGAGGATGTGCCTTCATGGCCAAAAGTAACGATAGAAAGGTCGATTTTGGGAAAAGACGTAGGCATGGCAATGCGCTTCAGGGGCAGCTCAAGCTATTTTGCAATAGTATATCTAAAGCCGCATAATTATGACCTAATAGCCAGATTCGTAGTTCAGCTCACAGATTTGATAAAGGAGCTGGAATCCGCGATCGGGCCGAATGAAGGTGTGCCCAAGCTTTCCATAAAAACCTATTCGGACCTGGGCGTATGCATGGTGGGTGCTGCCCATTTCAATCCCGCGTCAGAAACTGCCGTAAGGGACGAGCTCCAAAGACTTTTTGGAAAGAAATAAATCTAACAACTTTATAGAAAAGCCAAGCAATAAAAAAGGCTGCAATAAAAAGCTATTGAGGGTATGGGTTGCTCGCGTCCAAGTAGGGATTAATCCTTAGCGCTAGCTTTGCCGAGGTGTATTGTTGGAGCTTTGGGAACAAATGGCAGTAAACATAATGGAGAAAAACAAATTCAAATTTTCCTCCACATTTGAGGCAAATGTCGCAGCCGCTCTAGACCTGATGGGCATTGGATTCTCCTACAAAAGCCTTCAATTCTATCTAAACAGCAACGAAGAGGTCATAACATACACTCCTGATTTTGTGCTGACCGACGCGTACAACGACAAAACCGTGCTCATAGAGACGCATGGCAAGAGATACATAGATAAAAGGTTCATAGAAAAGATGAATTCTTTCAAGCATAATCCCGTAAGCTCGCAGTATCACCTTATACTCATAACAGACAAAATGCCCAAGAAGCCGGACAAGCTGAAGATAGAGCTTAAGAAGTACGGGTATGGAACTAAGGACATATGCGACGAGGTCTGGTACATACCCTATAACGTCGTGTTGGGCATGCAGCTGCAGCTCAAGAACGAGCAGGGCTCCATATATGGGCTCCTGAATAAACTCCGCAAGGAAGAACTATCGCCAAGCAGTACAACGCTTTTAAGGGGCGAGCATGGCAATTCCGAATCTTGGCGCAGGAGCGCTTCGAAAAGCATATCGTGAACTTCCAATAAGTGGATTCGCCAGGGTAGGGATTTGAACCCTAAAGCCCGCGAGGGCACCGGTTTACCTGTCGCGCCTTTTCGCATCACTAATCAGCTCTTGACGTTTTGAAAACTCAAGACCGGCGCGTTACCAGATTCTGCCACCCTGGCATATTGACAAGCATTACAGGTTTTGCTGAAAAAGTATATAAAGCATTCAATGTATCATTTCCTTATGGAAACCTATGTTGGAACTTCGGGCTGGTCTTATTCTTGGAACGAAGGAAAGAGCCTGGAGTGGTACGCTAAGAATTCAGGTCTTAACGCCATTGAGCTCAATTCGAGCTTCTACAGGTTCCCTTCCCGCAAGCAGATCTCGTCATGGGCCAAATCCAAACCTTTGCTGGCCTGGGCAGTGAAGGTCAATCGGTCCATAACGCACGTACACATGCTTAACGAAAATTCCTACGAAAAATATTCTGAATTTACCAAGTCTTTCGGGGAGATGGGCTCTTCGGTAAAGCTGTTTCTGCTTCAGCTCTCTCCACGCTTCAGCACAAAAATGGAAAAAAGGCTTAGCGATTTTCTAGGCTCTTTTAGCCAGCAGCGCATGGCACTGGAATTCAGGCACGACAGCTGGTACGCGTACGATTTCTCTAAGCTGGACTTCGATGGTGTCATTGTATCCCCCGATTCGCCAGAATTCAACAACAGGGTATTGAAGAAAAACGATTCGGTATACATAAGGTTTCACGGTCGAAGAAGCTGGTATTCCTACGAATATGGAAAGCCTGAGCTCAAAGGCATGGCTTCAAAGGCTATCGCACTGCATCCTAAGCGCCTTTATGCTTTTTTCAATAACGATGCGGCGATGCTAAAGAATGCCAGGGAATTCTCGGAAATGTTGTAAATGTAAATGGCGATAAAATGTTTGATATTAGCGCAAGCCTTGAAAGGCTTATGGAATTCCTCTCACAAAAAAGGCCGCATCGTAGCAATGCGGCACTAACTAACGAGCTAGAAATCGGCGAGGCGTTGGGTTATCCGTCGCTGTATGCACCTATGTTCCGTTCCGCGGACCAAAAATCTGCCAATTTTGCCTGGAAACCCTCAAAGGGAACAGTTTTCATAAATCCGCATGAATACAACAGCCCGCACATAATAATAGCTGGAGCAAGCGGCAATGGCAAGAGCACCCTGCTAAAAAAGCTCATAAGCGGGCTGGCTTCTTCAGGTACAAATATCCTTCTATTTGATTCAGACAGCGAGCATTATGATATAATAAGCGCAGTCAACGGTAAAACCATAGATCCTTTCAAAGACATAAACATATTCGCGCTTGACGGGCTGAGCGCTGGAGAGCGCATACAAGAGCTCACATCCATTTTTTCCGACGTATTCAATTTCGGTTACCTGCAGTCAAATTCACTGCACTCGTGCATACGTTATGCCTATTCTGTTTCGGGCATGCGCTCCATATACCAAGCAAATATCGAAAACGTGCCAAGCATGGAAACATTGGTCAGGACAATAAATACATTCATTGCAAACTCCCGCACCGCAGCTGAAAAGTCAAGGCTTTATAGCATACTCAACAGGCTCGGCTCTTTAAACCTGGGCCATGGAGACAGTTCCCCAGCCGGCATAAATGACCTTTTCGAAGGCGTCGTATCAATACCTCTAAGACATGTGAAAAGCCCCTATGCAAAAAGGATAATAATGCACGAGCTTCTGCAAAGGCTATATTCAAGGATGCAGTCGATGCCAATAACGCATAAACTTTCAAATTACATAATTATAGACGAGCTGGACTTTGTAATATCCGACTACGATTCGCAAACAGGAATAATAAAAAAGATAGTCAGAGAGGGAAGAAAGTACGGCATAGGTATAATCGTATCTACGCACATGGCCATATCCCTTCCCAAGGACATGGTGGAGAACTCTTCATGCATAATTACTTTTGGTTCTCCGGACCCATCGGAAAGGCGATATATGGCTTCTGTAATGGCGCATGGCGATCCGGCAATGGAAAAGTTTCTCTATGGCGATATATCCTTTCTGCAGAAATATCATTTCCTACTCTCATGCCCTGAATTCGCGCTTCCGGTGAAAATAACAATAAAGGTTGCAAAGCCATTAGAAAACAATAATCACGATTATCAAAATTACGCTTCTGAAAACGTTTTGAAGCGTCCAATGCGCAAAGAGGAAGCACTTAAGCTGGGTTTTACCGAAGAACAGATAGAATCGTTAAAAAAATCGGGAAAAATATCAAGCAGCTTTTCATCGGGTTCTGAATGGCTAATGACCAAAAATCCATCACTTAGCATAGGTCACGAGCTTGGAGTAAACGCAATTTGTTCATGGCTTTCCGCTAACGGTATCGAAAATCGTGCGATAGATAACAGCGCAGGTCCGGATGTTGTAGCTTATGCATACGGCAACAAAATGGCATTAGAATATGAAACCGGAAAGAAATCTGCATCGTCGACATCAAGAATGCTGGCCAAAAGGACAAGAGATTACGGATTCGCAGTCGTAGTAGTGGATGAAAAAGCATACGGGTTCTACAAGTCTGCAATTGAAAAGGCAGGAATTCTAATAATATCGGATCAAGAGATAAAGAAATAATTCATATTATGTTCAGGAATCCAAGGATTATGAGCACAAGCATTATGACTATGTATATCCTAAGGAAAATGAAGGCGAACTTGACCCATCCTCCTACCTTGGCCCGCTTTACCGGTATCTTGGAATAGTCTTTCAGCTTTTCCCTCTTAAGGAAGTTTTCCCAATCCTTATCGTTCTTTATGAATCCAAACTCTTTTCCATCCAAAGCCATTCAAAACACCTATAGCAAGTGCGGGAACACCAAGCTTAGCCCGTAAAGGCTGCTCATGCTCACCAGCACAACCATTATCGTTATTATTGAAACGTTTTCCCATCTCTTGTTTACGCGCTTGCCCATAACCTCCTTGTCGTTGACCAGAAGCAAAAGGAAAAGAAGTGCAGCAGGCATGAATATTGAAGCTATCACCTGCACAGTTAGGTTGAGAAAGCCAAGGGGCACGTTTGGCACTAGGACTATGGCAGCGGCAATCAGCATGCTTATTATTCCAGGTATGTAGAACTTCCTTCCCTCGAGGAAAGGCAGGTTTATGCTCTTGGGCCAGTTGAAAGCCTCTCCAACTGCCCAGGAGGTGCTTGCGGTAAGCGCTATTGCCGCTATTATGCCAGCGTCAATAAGCCCAAGCGCGAACAGCTCAACAGGCACTGTGCCTATTTTCTTTGATATGGTGCTCAGTATGAATGCTATGCTGTAACTCGTAGTAGAAGTCGTGCTTCCTACGTGACCTGTGCTGAAAACTAGTGTTCCAGTCAGGACAAGAATGCATATTGCGACTGTAGCCATTATGCATGCGCCTACGAAAGTATCTCTCTTTCCAGCTCCTATGTCCTCAGGCACGGTGCCTTTGTCAACTTCTGAGCTCTGCTGAAAGAAAAGCATCCAGGGCGCTATTGTCGTGCCTATGTTGGCAAGCAGCACGTATATGAAGAGGGTGCTTATCCCTCCGCTGATGTGCCAAGTCAGGAAGCTCTTTGCGACTAGGCTCCAATCGGGATGCGCAAAAAACACTAACGGTATGAATATCATGTTGAAGAAAGCGATTATCAGGCTGGCGCGCTCCCATTTGTGATACCTGAGCGTCAGCATTACCGTGGATATAAACGCTATCCCTATTATGACTGCGATTAGCGGCTTTACCCCGAATATGCTCATGCCGAATGTTATCCCTATGAATTCAGTAACTAATGTGAGCGAATTCGCTATGACCAAATCGCCTAGAGAGAATGCTCCCCAAAAAGGCCCATATCTTTTCCATATCATTTCAGCATGGCCCCTCCTAGTTACTGCTGCAAGCCTCACTGTCATCTCTTGGACGAGATAAGCCGTGGGCACCATAAGTATCATAAGAGGTATGAAAAATCCGAGCCCGAATATAGAGCCTGTTTGCGCGTAGGTTATGACGCCTCCAGCGTCATTGTCAGCCACCATTACCAATATTCCAGGACCTATGAGCGCTATTATAAGCAGTATTTTTGTCCATAAACCTCTGTTGTGCCGCAGTCTAGCAACCTTGAGCCTGTCTATGGTCCTGAGCCTTATCTCTACGGGCAGCTCCTCTAGTTTTTTGTTTATGTCGAATGCTTCTTCTCCGTTCTGGCTCTGCTCAGAAATCATCGTTTCTTAATGCTACAAAAAGGTTAATATGCGTGCGGAAACTAGCCTTGCACGCCCAAAGCTATTGCCGGGCACCCGGAGTTTGCCAGTTTCTTCCCTATATTGGTGAGCTTGTATTTCACTCTTACTGGGCGGGAATCAACTACGTTTCTGCTGAGCATTTTTTCCGCTTCCAGCGATTTTAAAATAGAAGAAAGAGTTCTTGCGGTGAGTCCCGATTCCGACAATATCTCATTAAAAAACATCCCGTCCGCTTTTGCATTCAGTATAAACGTGACGGTAATTTGCCAATTGGACTTTATTACCTTTTCTAGCGTTTCGCCTTGCAGTTCATGTTCATCCAGCATGTGCTGAATTATACAAAAGTTTTTGTGCCCTTTTTTATTTGATGTTGTACCACTGGCCATTTTATCGCCATACTAGGTATATCTACTGCAACTTAAACTATTAATAACCTGTTTTCGCTTTATATAGTCCGCATTTTTATGCACAGCCGCATGCAGTAATGATAAGTTATTAATGGTTCCAAGCTCATGTATTTTAGGTGATTTAACGGCAGCAGTGTTTGTAGATTCGTTAGCCATAATGTTGCTGGCGCTGGGCTCCAGTGCCTCTCTGTTAGCTCTATACTTTCTCTATGCTGTAAGGCAAAAGAAAACAATAAACAATCTCGCCATACCTATAATTGGATTCGGTCTGTTCGATTTTGCCAGCGGTTTCCTCATGTCATTCACATGGCCGCTTCCTCCTGCATACAACATGCTTTTCGGGGATCCATTGCTTTTCCTGGGGCTGCTTATGGTGATGGGAGGCTACATGCTGTACAAGAACATGAATTTAAAAGTCCTTTCGATATTCGGGTTCTTCCTTGGCATATACATTTTCGTCGAGGCAGTTGCAATACTCAACTTCAAGCTAGAGACAGGCGTTGACCTTCTAAGCTCGATGGGTCTTTACGTATTTTCAGGGCTATCAGCAATACTCTCTCCGCTGGTGTACCTGGATCCGAAGAGCAACAACGGCAAGTATGCCTACTATCTTCTTGCTGTGCTACTCATAATAGCAGCATTTGCAGCATTGTTCATAGGCTATGCCGGGATATACGGGCATCTTTTCTCGCCCCCATAACAGGTTTTAGTTTTGCTGCCGCGGATTTCCGCGGCATAATTTTTAATATTCATTATTTTGGCTAAAGGCAACTATCTATAAATCTTAATCAGGTGGCAAAACGCACAACATGTCAAACAGAGATTTGGCCATACTTACTATAATGTCGATAATAGGGCTGATTGCTTCCGGGATAGTAATATATGAGCTCTACGTGATACATCGTCCGCCGCCTTTCTGCGTAATAAACACTACCATTGCCTCCACGCCGTTCAACTGCATGAAGGTCCTTACTAGCAGCTATTCTAGCGTCTTTGGGGTTTCCCTGGATTTCCTCGCCTCTCTTTGGTTCATAATAAACATAGCCTTGTATTCATGCTAACGTACATGGCTAAGCCACTGGCCAAGCGCGTATTCTATGCGCTTTTTGTATGGCGCTTCTTTGGGCTGGCAATAGTTCCATACTTAATATATCTTGAGTTTTTCGTCGTGCATTCAATATGCCTATACTGCACAATAATGCACGGCGCAATAATCATCGACTTCGTAATAGTATCATATTTTCTTTTCTCCAAACATTCCAAGATTCGCGCATACCTGTTTCAGGCCTAGCCATAGCGGCAGGGGCTTCTAAATTCGAGATACAGGAAATGGGACAAATCTATAACCAATTTAGAAGGGAAATATTCGAACTGAGATAAGAGACTCTTTTACGTTTGAACATGGCTCTCTTTTTGCTTCATAAACTTATTTATAAGCTCAATGTCCGTCATATCCTTTTCCCTGCCTAATGCCCTCTTCCACTTTAGAACTTCCTCAAGCCTTACGACTGGGATTCCTTCGACTATTTCAGCGTCTTTTATTAGCGTAGCCGAACCAGGGTTATATGTTCCGAAATTCCAGTCATCGCCCACTTCAAAGCAATCTTTTTGCAGCATCTTCCTGCCGTTGGGCAACTGTTCTTCTTTCCATCCCAGCCTTTTGAGCCTTTCGTAAACTTCGTGCGTTGCTATAATGTCTATGTCGTGCGACTCTCTGATTCCATGGGCTGCAAGCGGCACAGAGCCAAAAAGCGCATATTCTCCGATGCGGAGGCCTAATTCCATAGTCTTTTTAGCTATCTCATCGAATTTCATATGCACACCAAGTTAAGATATACCGCTGCACTTAAGCGTATTCGCTTTTGTTGTTCTTGATCATTTTGATTATAGTATCATGGCCTTCTTCTTCCATTATTTCCCATGCTAAAGGATAATCACTTTCAATGCTTGTTCCAGATGGTTTAATCATTCTGAATTCCGGACTATTTTCGCCGAAAATATCTATATAAAGAGCCTTCTGTATGGCAAATACTGGTATGTGCCTGAGCGCAAGCGGCTTGGCATCCGGATGCTTTTGCTTTAGTGAATTCCAGAATACTCGCAGTCGCTCACGGTTTTGATACAGCAGTCTATGTATCAGTTCATGTAATAGCGTTGCGACAAATGGCCCCTCTTTCTGGTATGTGGTTATGCTAAGCGGGTCAGAGAATGACCTGTGCTTGCCGACCAAATAGCAGGTAACGCTGGCTTCCCTCCATTCGAGCCCCGATATTTCAACAAGCTTTTTTGGTATTGTTGCTGAATACTTGCTCCAGTAGTCAGAGTATATTTCTGGGTATTTTCTGAGCTCCGCGTCGAGCTTTTCGTCTATCCTTTTGCCAAGCAACTGCTCTAGGTATATCCTCACATACCTAAACTCTATGTTAAGCGTATCCAGAAATGCACACCCTAGATAGAATATGTTGTGGTGTGCATTGCTAAAAGATTTACGATAAAGCATGGGGCTGCCGAGATTTGAACTCGGATATCCAGCGCCCGAGGCTGGAAGTCTGCCAGGTTAGCGTACAGCCCCAAATAAGACTACTTTATGAGCAAATAGTTTTATCCATGCTTGCTTTTAACCTTTTTGAAAATTCCACGAATCGCATGCATTGCACAGCATCAGTTATTGTAGATATTGCTTACTAACTCTTCGTATGTATCTCTCCTGTACTCAGGATCTACTTCAGACATCGAGAAGTAATCAAATATATCCCATCCGTGCTTTCCGTTCATGTTGGCGGTTTGCATTAAATCGATGTATAAGCGTTTTAGGACAAATTCGTATGTGAAATCACCGAATTCCTCAGTTTCTGCGTCAAATTTCATAACAATATCTGCAAAAAGCTCTCCCTTTCTTTTTTCTATTTTTGACTTCTGAACGTTTTCTTCTTCCATTCTGCTTATCTCTTTTAATGCCTTCTTGAACGTTTCTACATAGCCGCCAAGCTGTTTTTCTATCTTTTGTATGTCTGCCTCTGCATTGTTCCTTTTTATTACCCTTTCCAAAAGGCTTTCAGGGGCTATCCTTTTTTCAAGCTCAAAAGAAATCGAATCATTGTTATCGAAAACGGCGTAAAAATCCAGCTCTTCAACGAATGTCTTGAAGGCGTTTTCAAAAGCAGGGTATTTTATTGGGATATAGGCCTCTTCCTCATCTTCATAATCTGCATCTATAAAATCTTTTTCGCCTTCAATTTTTTGCGAAGGTCTACTTCCCGAACTGTAATCCGAAGCAGTATTATCAACCCTTAGCAGGGACGAATCGAAACCGGCCTTTTTCTGCTTTTCCATAACAACACTAGTTATTTAATTCTGAAAAGGTTTATATTTGAATTGTATACTTCAGTGTTTGTATGGTTACTAGCGAAGAAATAGACATAGCGTACAAATACCCTTTCTCGGAAGAGGCCAGGGCAGTCATAGCCGAGAAAGGGCCCAAACAGATAGACTACAGGTATCTGGAGCTAGGCAGGGACAGGGTAGAGGCAGCAATGAACAAGAAGCAAAGCTATTTCCGAATAGAAATAGAGAACGTAAAGCTCGGCTATGTAATAAGCTACATATACGCTAGAATGCTCGTAAGCGCAAGCGCAAACCCTCCCTTGATAAAGGCTTTTGCATCCGGAGAGGCCAAGCGCTCTGGAATGGCCTTAAGGGAGGAGACGGACCAGACCATAATGGGGCTTGCCAAGCAGCTATCATACAACGTATCAAGCAACGGCAGCAGCGAATTCATAATAAGCTTTACAGAATACCTGATGAAGAAGCCGAGCGGCGAGCACTACGCGCTTGTAAACATGAAGCTCAAGAACGGTTTTGTCATAATGGACAGGCAGGAGCTCTCAAGGGCACTCGAGCATTCTATATACCTCAAGGTAATGTCAGGATTGCCAATACCAAAGGGCCAGCTTCCAAAAGAAGTTCTCGACTATTACTCCTCATCAAAAATAAAGCTGCCGGAATCGATATCAAAGCGTGCACCTGCTTTGCAGGGCAGCACGTGGGTGGACACGGTTCTTGCTACGCCTATACCTGATGTGCGCCACAGGACCGTGAACCTTGTGCTTGCGCCGTACCTTATAAACGTCAAGGGTATGGACGTGGAGCAGGCAGTTGAAACAATAAAGAAGTACATAGACGAATGCAAGCAGCTCAACCCAAATACTGACGTAAGCGAGACATACATACGCTACCAGTGCAACTACGCCAAGAACAAGGGCATGAAGCCTCTTTCGCTGTCAAAGGCAAGGGAGCTGCTAGGGGAATATGTGGACCTAGGAAAGAGCCAAAATCCGGTGCAGAAAGGCAAAAAGTGATACTATGGAGCTAACGGTGCTATGCGACATATGTGGCAAAAGGCTTGCCAGCCATACGTGCAGGCTTTGCGGAAGAAGGGTATGCAGCGAGGATTTCGACAAAAAACTCGGAATATGCAAATCATGCAAGCTTGGCCGCAAATAAAGCTTCAATAAAGCTACTTCTTTCTGTACTGCGCAAAGCACAATGCCGCAAGCACAAGGTTGAAAATTAGAAATATGGTGAACGCTGTGGAAGTGCCGAAGGACGACAACGGCGTAGTTCCAAAACCAAACAGGTACGAGAATCCATTGGTTCCTTTAAATCCGCTTATTGGAAGGTTTAGCGCAGCGTCCGCAATCTGCGCAATGAACATCAGAAGAGCGAAAATGCCGGCCAAAGCCGTAAGTGCTTTCTTCCTTGTTACATACCTTATGGCCAGGGTCACTGCCATTACTATCAGGTATGCCAAAAGTATTATCCAATGAAAATAGCCGAACTGCCTTAAAAGCTTGTCAAAAAGAAGCAAGTACAGCCCTGACGCATATACTAGCAGCAATGCTGCATGGCTTGCCAGGGCTGACCTATTCATTGTTGTTCACTTCTTCCTGCGCATTGCATATGCTATCACTGCTGCTATCAGTATGATTATAATTGCCGCTGCATAGTAATCTGTGCTGCTGTTATTGCTGCTTGTGTACGGCGCAGTGGTCGATATTGTAGTAGGTGTAGTAGTCGGTATTGTGGACACTGTTGTTGGGGCAGTAGATGTTGTAGTTACGTTGCTTGGCTTTATCATGAATACCCACATTACCGGCTTGAAGAATTGGGTGTTGACAATCTCGTTTTTAGTGCTGTTGTACGTCCATACGTCGGCGAATTTGTAGCTGCCGCCCACATAGCTAGTGTTGACCTGCTTGCCTCCAAGCAGCGTCCATGATGTCCAGCTTGAGTTGTACTGCGCCGTTGTTATTAATGGCATGTCCGCTCCGGTGGCGTTAACGAAGCTGATGTTTGGGCTTATCAGCCCATTTACCAGGTATGCAAATCCGTATGTCACTATATCCTTGCTCGCGCTTGACGGAGCTGACAGATTTGATATGGTGTATATTGCCAGTGTGAAGTTGTAGCTTGAAAGCGTCTTGTTGTCCATCTCAACATATGTTCCTGCAGGGACTGTGACATTTATCAGCTTTCCGTCCATTGCCATTAGCGAGAATCTGGCACCCTTGGTTGCATTAACTGTTTTTGTGGTTGAATTATAAAGCGAGAATGCAGGCACAGTCGTAGGGGGAACTGTCGTAGTAGTGTTTACTGCGCTTGTCTTAACGAAAACGGTAAACAGCGCGTTGGTTACTGACGGATCGTCTCCGGTGGCATTCAGAAGTACTGCATACCTCCCTGGCTTGGTGGCACTCGATACCTTTATTGTCATTACTCCTGTATAATTCGGGTCGGAATATGTTTTGCTTAGGCTTACGTTTATGCCCTCATTGCTAAGATTCGCCGAATTGACCAGATTGGTATTGGTGCCCCATACCTTTCCGCTTACAAGGCCCACAGTGTACGATACAGTTCCGGTAGTCCCTGAGGCTATTGTCAAATTGGCTGAGGAGAAAGTTATTTTCGATGTGCCTATCCCGGAAGCAAAGGAAACTGTGCTGAGCAATACAAAAGAGAATAATGTTAGCATCGCTGCTGATTTTGCGTTCATAAAACAACCTAAATATATCTCAAAGCCAAAAAATAAAAAAGGTTGCTTTGGGAGCTTTACGCTATGTAAAAAATAGCATTAAAATACAAGTGCCAAACAGCAACATGCTTTCCCATCCGCAGACAGTACACACATATCGTGAGCAGGCTTAGCTTCCGAGTTCGGAATGGGATCGGGCGTTTCCCTGCTCCTATTACCGTTTGGCATTGTATTTTAATCTTTAAGGTTTAAAAACGTTGCGCTTGCATGCTTCCTTAAGCCTTTTTCTGCTATATCGTAAGCCATTTCTGAATAAGGGTTGCTTTTTGCTATTTCCACCGCTACCCACTCCTCTGACTTTATAGCCTCGGCGTTTTCCAGCATCTGGGTAAACTTTGCGGTAGCTGCTTTCTTATAATCCGCGTGCAATTTTCCGGAAAGTTCAACCACGCTGTCGTAGAACCCAAGGGCAAAAGCATGCCTGAGCACCTGCGATACCGCCATGGCTTTTTCGTGCTCCTCCATGCTCATTTTCACAGGGACCAAACCAGTGGAAGACCAGAATCTTGAAGCTTCCTCCGCTTCTTCGGATGTGCAGTTGTCAGTTATTATGGCTATTTTAGAGCCTGCATAAGCATCCTCCATCCCAAAGAGCGGATGCGTAGATATCAGCCTCATCTTCGCTTCAGAGGCAAGTTCCCTGGCCTTTTCCCAAAATTCGGTTTTAGAAGAGGATATGTCCATAAGCGTATCGCATTTGCAATTTGCAACCAGAGCAAGAAGCTTTCTGTCTAGGGCTTCCGGGGGAACGCAAAGCACTATGTAATCAGCAGCAATGTCATTTTCGGGAAGCGGTTCTGCCCCTATAAGGGCAGAAAGCTCTTTCGCTTTTTGCTTGTTTCTCCCACTTATATAAACGGCATGGCCCGAGTTGCATGCAAGCATTCCCAGCGCTTCTGCCATGCTTCCGGTCCCAAGTATGACTATCTTTTTAGTATCCTTATGTCTTTCCTGCCTGTGTTTGGAAAAACTCAGTATGCTTTCCAATATTGGCATCAGCATTTTGCTGTCAAGCCCTCGCTCTTTGCCTTCTGCTTTCCATTTTTGCGCGATTTCTTTTTCCCTTTCGGGATCGTATATCTCCATTCCCATGGACTTTTTCAGGTTTCCTATTTCCCCTGCAACTGCAAATCGCTTTGATATAAGCCCTAAAATTTCGCTATCTATCCTATCAATTTCTTTCCTGAGTTCTTTCAAGTTTTCCAACGACGCACCTCATGTCAATTAAAAAGGAATGCAAAACTATGCCGCCAGAGTGTGCTGCAACCGTGATTGCAGATATAAACTAACGCGTCTTCACTTGTCCCTTTTGTATAGTTTCTGCATTGCGGATATTATTATGTCCGTATATTCGTTCTTGGGTATAGTGCTGGCGTATTGCTCTACAAGCTCCTGCGCCTTGCTTCCGTATTTTTTCGCCACGCCCTTGGCATAATCTATGCCGTCGTACTTTTCTATGATTGACCTTAGATAATCTATTTCCTCCTGCGTTTTCTCCTGCCTTTTTTTCCTGTATATAGCATCTATCTTCTGCTTTTCCTCTGTAGTAGCGCTCTTGTACGAATGCAGTATTATCAGCGTGAGCTTTCCTTCGTAGAGGTCCCCAAAGTTCTTCTTTCCAAACTTTTTCTCGTCTGCAGTCATGTCAAGGATATCGTCTGTTATCTGAAATGCGATCCCTGCGTTCTCTCCAACTTTCTTTAACAGCTCGAGCGTTTCATCGCTCTGGCCTGCTACGATGGCCCCTAGCTGCATCGGCCCATAAACAGTATAATAGCACGTCTTGCTGTCAACTATTCTCATATAAAGGCTTTCGTCTGCCTTGCTCAGGTCCTTGGTGTCCTGTATGAAAGTGTTTTCAATATATTGGCCCTCTACGGTATAAGCCATCATGTCGTAGAATTTCTCATACAGCCTGTTGCCCTTTTCTACTCCTGCCTGTATTATGTAGTCCTTGAGCATCTTCCACATCGCTATCTGTCCTGTATCGCTTGCATCTATGGCATGCACGATTCCGTATTTTTTGTGCAATGCCGGCAAACCTCTCCTCAGATCCGAATCGTCCTCTATGTCATCCTGTATCAGTATCCAGTCTTCGGAAAGCTGCTGTGCAGCGGCTGGAAGCAGTGCATCTTCTGGTGTGGCTCCGTAAAGCTGTGCGGTTAGCATTACAAGCCCAGGCCTCCTGTAGCTGCCCTGCCTGTCTATGTAGTCCCTGGTTATCTTATAATGGCCCAGCGGCTCCTTCATAGGCACGTATTCGCATATCTTGTCATATACGAGCTTCCTGTAATTTTCTATGTATTCCAAGAAATCCATAAGTATCGTAATTTTTAATATGGTTAAAGATAAAATGGTTAGCATAAGCATAATAAACTGACGAAGTGATTTGCTGTTCGTAAAAAATGGGGTAAAAATAACAGAATGTCATGACGTCTACAGGCCAAGAGAAGATTCGGATCTGCTGTCTGAGGCAGTGCAGCGACTAGCTTCCGGCAAAACCCTTGACATGGGCACAGGTACAGGGATACAGGGCATAATAGCGGCAAAGAAGGGCTGCGAGGTCACTTTTTCAGACGTGAGCATACACGCGATAAGATGCGCAAGGCACAACGCCGAGCAGAATGATGTGGAGGGCACATTTGTGGTTAGCGATCTTTTCGAAGACATAAGAGGAAGGTTTGACACAATAATATTCAATCCTCCTTATCTGGAATCCGCTCGCCTTGGTGCCGAAACGAAAGACTACCTGAAAATTGCAACCGATGGCGGAGAAGATGGCCGCGATCTAATAGATCGGTTCATCAAAGACTCGTTCAGCCACCTGTCTGCAAATGGGAGAGTGATAATGGTCGAGAGCACGGTGAACAAATACGATCTAGATGTAGAAACGCTGAATGCTCAGGTACTGGGCAAAAAGCACATGTTTTTTGAAGATATAGTTGTAATAACATATAAAAACAACAAGAAAAGGGGTGTTTTCGGTTGGAGATGAGCGCTTATGAAGTATACAAGAAGGACGACTGGCAGTGCATAATAGGTCATGCGGGCTTCATAAAAACTGCGGAGGATCTCTACGGGGCAATGGCTTCTGCGGCCCCCAACGTGAAATTCGGACTTGCCTTTGTCGAAGCGAGCGGAGAAAGATTGGTGAGGTACGAAGGGAACGACAATGAGCTCACAGAAGCTGCTAAAAAGAACGCCCTTGGCATAGCGGCAGGACATACCTTCATAATACTTTTTACCGGCGCTTTTCCCATAAACGTTGTCAATGCCGTAAGGTCGGTCCCGGAAGTATCCGAAATATTCTGCGCTACCGCAAACAGAGTGCAGGTAGTAATGGTTTCTACAGACCTAGGAAAGGCAGTAATTGGTGTGGTGGATGGACAGACGTGCATTGGGGTTGAAGACGAAGAACACATAAAGCAAAGAAGGGAAATGCTAAAGAAATTCGGCTACAAGCCCTGATTTTCAGCGCTTCGTTTTTGCGGTTTTAAATGCACTTATAGCCAATAGATAAAGCCCGGCTATAATCAGCGTAGTGAAAAGAAAAATTACGAGCAGTTCAAGCATATGTGAATAGAGGCCCCCCTCAACGTTGTTTACCTTAGGCGCACCGGGCTGAACTGTGGTTGTCGTTTTAGGTATGGTGCTTGATTTGGTGGTGGAGTTATAATCTATAGTTGTAGTTACGATGTCAAAAGAGCTGTTGTACGACTTTATGCTTGAACTGTGGGCCAGGGTCCCGTTATGCGAATACCCTATCAGTTCGGTATTGTACAAGTAAAGGCTGGAATCGTTAAGAATGAAAGGCACATTGGTGCCATTGTTTGCAGTTATCGTGCTGTTGTATATGCTCATGTTTTTGGATCCTATGGCGTCAATCGCATTTCCATATATCTTGCAATTTTCCAAAGACAAATTGTTTGCGTTTATCGCATGTATGCTTGTATTCGTAGAGTTTATTATTCCGCCCAAGCAGTTTATCTTTATGTTGCTGTTGGTTACTGTCAATGTGGTATTGCAAGTCTGGTTTGAAGGGAAGAACGTATTAAGCATACCAAGGTACTTGTAAGCCATTGTGTAATATCCCGGCATGAAAATGGCCGGCTCTTTCTCCGTGCAGAACGCCAGCCCTACTCCATATGTCTCGGTGGTTGAGTTGTCGTGCTCCTGAAATTCTGGTGATTTAAGCACGGCTATGGTTTCGTGTATTCCAGGGGTTTGAACTCCACGGTCATAGTTATAGTTGCCGTTAGTCACGTTGTGGACCTCATACATTATCCTGCCTTCTGGGGAAACCTGGTACCCTTTCCAGAAATAGAATGTCATATTGGTGGCATTGCTGTATTTTACCACAGTGTAGTTCCAGTATATGGAAGTATTATCCGGAAACTGGACATTTTCAGTCATGCGCGGATATACGAGCGTCGGTGTGAAGTTGACGTTTGAGGTTATGTTTATGACTTTGAACGTAAGCTCATCCCAGCCCCAGAACGGGCTTATGAAAAAATACGGGTTGTAGCTGAACGTGTGGTTTTTGTATATGCTGTAAGCTTCTACGGCAAAGCGTTGTGGGCCTAAGAGCACTGGTCCTGGCGCAACTGCACCAAAACGCGGCAGGGTATAATTGTTTATCTGTGCGTCCTGGACTATCTGCTCATATGTCGTCTGCTGGGAACCTCCTACTCCAGGATTGAATTTGACAAGCGCATCAGGCATTATCGCAGCAAAGCCGCCGAGTGAATAGTTTCCATTTGGTCCTCTTGGGACAAAAACGAAGTAATATCCAACCGCCAAGTTAGAGGAATTCCCCAAGAAGCTAGTGTTGTAGCTGCCATACGGGCTTATTATGTTGTTCTGCGCGTCGTGCATGCTTGCTATTCTGGCATTGTTAAACGTGCAGTTGAAAAGCGTATTGTTGTACGTATTGTTGCCGAAAAGCACACTCCTTACGCTAGATCCTGGTCCACAGTAAACTTTGGCTTGCGACACTCCTGCTGGAAAGCTTATGGCCGTATCGTTGCAAGAAGAACCTATGCTATAAGTCCCGTTGGAGCTCACAGCCATATTGCAGTAGGATCCCGCATTCGCCGCATGGGCAACGCCGCCGTACAGCACCAAGGCTAGCATAACGCCAAAGAATGCAGCAAGCAATGCCTTATTTGCCATATAAGCACAAACGGGTTTTTTAGCAAAGTTCTTTATCCCTTTTCAATATTGACAATTTCTCACTTTACATAATAAACGTTTGTCGGAACGTACGGCAGCGAAGGCGTTTCGTATTCTATGAAATATTCTGGTATGCCCTTGGGTTTTGAAACATTGAAGACGTTTATCCAGTTGTTGCAGTGCGCTGGCCCGTGCCATATTACATAACTGCCGTTGTAGAAATCACCGCACGAAGTCGAGTTGTCTATTTCAAAATGCAGCATGTTTGTAGACGGGTCTCCCAGGTATTCTGGCATGTTGGAGCCAGTGTATGGGACCACTGCATTGTTGTAGAACGCCTCTGTGTATATCGGAGTCGTGGCAGTCGCATTGCTGTCATACCTTATGTACCTTCCTGCCTGTATGGATATCGACTCTGGGTAATACTGCCAGTAATACCAGAAAGTCGATACTACGCTATTGTTGAAATACATCACCGCCAACAGGCCTACGACCAATATTATTCCAGGAATTAAGAAGTAAAGCCTTTTGAATTCGGTGAGCTTTGAAAAGGCAATGCCCACCATGACCGAAGCCGCAGGTATTGTTATTATGAGAAATCTTCCAAGCCTGTAAGCGAGTATGTAATGAATGCTCAGCGGATCAAGGCTTATGCCAGCTGACATCGGCCCAAACTGCAGAAAAAGGAACATGAATGCGAACCATATACCTACGAAAAGCGCTTTTCTCTCCCTCGCAAGCACCAGTATTATTATTGCAAGCACAACCACGTAGAACGAAATTCCGAATTCTGTCAGCGTGCCTATCCCAAAGACATTGTTGCCAATGGTGTTGAGCAACTGGCCCAAGCTCATATGCAGCATGAGCATGCTTATGAAGTGGTACGGAAACATGTCGTTTGGATAGAACATCAAGCTCACGTCTGTAGTGGGTATGGTTGGCAGGCCATTGATTGAACTCCCTACTGCGCTGTAAAAGTTTAGGTTTCTGGTCACTGTAACGTACGGTCCGGAATTGGAGAAGTAGGCGCTGAATATGAATGTCAGCAAAAACCCGATTATTACTCCTAAGGCAAGAAATACGCTTCCCTGCTTGCCAAGCCAATCATAAAAATGCCTGGCCTGGCTGTATATTTTTCCGTACCTTCCCTTTGCCAGATGGTCAAAGAACGCATAGAACGAATTTACTACGGCGTTGCCAAAGTGCTTCCTATGCTCGTAAAAGCGCTTAATCGTGTAATAAAGCGTCATCACCAAAACAAATGCAATCACTACTCCTGCTTCATAGCTTATCAGCCAGTCGGCAACTAGCAAGATCCCGCTTGCGATGTAATATTTCGGTTTATGGGTCTTGATGCCGTACAGAAGCATAAGTATGGCCAGCGAAGAAATGAACATCAGCGGAGGATCTTCGCCAGTTGTAACTGCGTATTTCGTCAGCAGGGGAAATATGCTCAAGGTAAACGCTGCGAACAGCCCTGCCTTGTTGCTATAAAAGAATCTTCCAAGCAGGAACGTGACTATTATCGCGCCTAGGTATGAAAATATATCCCATGCTGATGCAGAATATGTGTGTACGCCAAATATCGCATAAAACATTGCTATCGGCGCGAACTGCATTACTCTTAGAGAAAATATATAGCCTGGATTCATTATGTATGTGCCCTGTATCATGGAGCTAGCAAGGTAGAGATAGTTTGGGTCGTCGCCGTAAACGCTCGGGCCCTCATAATGGGTGAAGCCGTAATACGATGCATTCGCAACTATTATTGCAAGTATAAAATAAACCAGTGCGGTTTTTCTGTTCATGAAACTTTCACGCTCGCGCAGTTATCTGATAAGAAGTTCAGCATGCTGGAGTTGTGGACATATGTACCGTTGAAGCTTAAATAACTGAATTGCCCTCCGCTGTGCGTATCATTAAGGTATGCAAGGAAAAGCCCGCCGCAGAAATCCCAAGTTTTTTCACTCGCGTTGGATGTTGGCTCCAAGTAAACGGTTTCCTGCAGGTAATTCGAAGGGTTCAAGCCTGTAGGTACCCCCATGGTAGAATTTTTGAGTACGAAATATTTGGAAACATTCATCAAGTTGTCATATACGAGAAGGTTATCAGCTCCAGAGCTTCTGTATCCAAAATAATATAGGTTGACTGTCTTCTGAAGGAATGCGGTGCTGTTGTAATCCCCTGTATTGAAACCGAAATAGCCATTGTAAAGTATGCGTATTGAAAACAGCTTCCCGGGCTTAATATCCTGGGCGCTCGAGTTAACTGTTATTGCATTTATACCGACCATCTCGGCGGTGCCTTTGAGCTTTCCATTATTTGAGTATATATACTCGTAAGTTATATTTTTTACCCTGCTTATCTGCTCAGCAATCCCGCTGTTCTGGGAACCTACATCCACATTTGTACGATGTAGATTTGATGCATGCGCCTCTTGGGCATAAAGAAGTATGCCTGCGAGTATTATTACAAATATCAATGTCAATGTAAAAGCGCTCAAGTGCATCCTATGTACCCCTGACTAACTGATTTTATAAAATCGCTATAATAATCTTTATAACTTTACAAATATAATAAATTGTGTTTCGATGCTTTTTTGGATCATAATTGCAGTTTTTCCTTCATTGATTGCCGCGCTGATAGCGCTGAGGATGCAATTCTCAAGAAGCGCTGTTGAATCCATTGCAATAGGAATACCCTTTGGAATAGTCTCATTTACATCTCTCCTTTTTGCTTTTGACTACGCTTTCGGAAGCATAAACTCATATGCTATAGGGCTATCATTCTTGGTTATGCTCGCCGCGCTGGCCGCGGTTTATTCAAAGCCTATTTATGATTCAGCTTTCAGCAGCCTCAAGAAGCACAAGAAAAGCAATTTCAAGATACCGATAACTTCTCTTCCCAGGTGGGCCTGGATATTTGCGCTTGCAATAACTGTTATAATTGCGATAATATTCATAGCGAGCACCGGAAATTATGCCAACGGCATATACTGCATAGATGCATCGTGTTCCGACGCCCTTTACCACATAGGCATTGGTTATTCCGTGGCATTCGGCCATTTCCCTCCGGAATACTACTTTACCGTTGGGACAAAAAACGTTTTCCCATTCATGAGTGACCTTTACATGGGCATGCTCCACAGGTTCGGCCTTGGGACAGTCGGTGCACTGATGCTGCCCGACGTGATGCTCGTGTTCTCATTCGTATGGCTGAGCATGATGGTAGCTTATGCAATATCAAAAAGCACCAGAATATCGGTGATATCAACTATAATGTTCTGGTTCGGCGGAGTTGGATTTATAAAAATACTCGATTTCCCGTTCATAAAACAGATCACTCCATTATTCCAGCCCGCACATCTTTTCTATTTGCCACAACCGCACAATACTATACCTTCTTTCATATATTCGGTCCTAAAGATGTCCGAAATACCTACATCCTACTGGACCAGCATAATAAACAGCATGCTTCTTGCCCAAAGAGATCTGTTGCTCGGCCTTCCGCTTGCGCTAGCCGCAATATACATAATATATCTGGGTTTCTTCTCCGAAACGAAGCTTGGGGCAAAGGAATACCTGTTTTTAGGCATACTGGCAGGAATGCTTCCGCTTGCCAATGCCGAGAGCGTAATACTTGTCGTATTTCTGGGAATATCCGCCCTGTTCTACGTGCTTGCAAAAAAAGGCAGGCTCAAGGGCTTATACAATTTCGTGCTTGTTGCGATACCGTTTGCGATAATCGGTTCCATAGAGCTGCTATACATGAATTCGCAGAAAAGGGAAGCCAACTGGTCATACTTCATATACCAAAATTATGTGCTGCATGGGAGCAACGCATTCGTTACTGCTGTCCTGAGCATGGAAAATATTGTGTTCTTCTGGCTTCAGGTTGCAGGAATACCAGTCATATTGGGATTGCTGGGTCTTTATTACGCAAAACGCAATTCAAAAGCATTCTTCATACCATTTATGGCATTATGGGTATTCGTGACTGTATATACTCCACAGCCAAATCCTGCGGATTCAAACAAGATATTCATATATGTGTTCTTAATGCTCTGCCTTTTCATGGCTTACCTGGTGGATGCAATGTGGAGGAAAGGCCTTTTGTTGAGGGCATTTGGGATATTGTTAGTGATATTGGTCATCATAAATTTCCCATTGTTTTTCACCCATGATGTTTTTGCTTTCAGGCAGCCCCTCCTAACAAATGCAGAAATTGCAGCGGCATCTTACATAACGAACAACACGCCTCCAGGAGCTGTCTTTGTTGTAAATGATTATAATGCGTTCAGGAATCCTGTTTCAAGCATAGCAATGAGGCAGACGCTGATTTCGATAAGCCAGTACGTCGGTGGCATATACAAGTATCCGCCGCCTCAGATGATAAGCGCAACGATGCAAATAGTATCCAAGGCGTCATGCACTACCGCAATAAAATATAATGTCTCCTACGCATACCTTGAAAATCCTAACTCTACGACGCTTGCACTCTTCAATGACTCTGGTTTCAAAATGGTGTTCAACTACTCGCAACCATCGATTCCGCAAAAGATTTATGTTTATAAGCTCAACTGTTCATGAGCATAGCCTTCGGATGCGTGCCACGGTGCTTGGTTGGATAATCAAAAACCCGCAAAAACTTACGAAATTGCTAGCAAAGCTTCTGAAATCATGAAATCTGCAGTGTTGAAATTTTCGCTGTTTCTGGGTGAGAATCCCGAAAAGCTTATGCCTTCGGCTCCAAAACTGGTCTTTGACCTTACAAGCAAAGAACTATACATAAAATACGAGAATAACAACAATACGATGACAATAGCAGGCAAAGATACCGGAGAGCAATTCCTGCGTATGGTAATAAACGGTGTAGTTTCAGCACACTACTATCAAGAAAAGCAGAAGCATCGCACCGCTTCCGACAACGATTTCCCTGCAAACTATGCCACAGACCAACTGCTAAAGATAAGCTTTTCTTCACTTTTTACCGCAACGGCTTCGGACACTGACAATTCTACTGCCCTTCTTGCCGGCAACATCTTTCGCAGGCAGGAACTGGTCGATATACCAAATCTAAAGGAGATGCTGATTCTGCTATACAAAAACATAGTTGGAGGCTCACTAGAAAAATTCATCTCTGGCATATATATAGAGGAGGATTACGAATCCATAGACCTAGTGGGCCGCGTACTTGCCGTAGCCATAGTAATTGCTGATGGCGGCGACGTAAAACGTTCCTTAAAAGATATGTATTACAAAGGCTACAAATCCATAAACTCGATAGCATCAATAGGGTTTGAGCGCTTCAAACAGCATGTAGACACCCTTTTCAGCAACAATGCTGGCTGAAGTTGATTATCGATGAAAGTATACCTAATCATACCGGCTTATAACGAGCAGGCCAGGATAATCAACACTCTGAAATTCTACGAAGACGTTTTCAGGAAGAATGCAATAAAGCATTCGATAATAGTGGTTTCGGAATCAACAGACAAAACAAATTCCATCGTTAAGGACATCAAAAGAAGGCACGGTGACGTATCGCTCATTTATTCAAGGCGCAGGCTGGGCAAGGGTGGAGCAATAACCAAAGGCTTTCAGCATGCAATTTCGGAATCGTCATCAAATGACATAATAGGTTTTGTCGATGCCGACAACGCAGTTTATGCATCAGAGTTCCTGCGGATGGTTAATCGCCTAAAAGCAAGCAAGGAGATCGCAGGCGTGATAGCATCCAGGTATGCAAGTGGCGGAAAAATTATCGGTTACCTTCCATTTTCCAGGTACATCTCGAGCAGGCTTTACAATCTTATGATCCGTATGCTTTTTGGTATAAACTACGAAGACACACAATGCGGAGCTAAGGTCTTTAGGTCCGATGCGATAAGAAAAATACTCCCTACGCTTTCGGTTGTGGATATGAGCTTCGACATAAATCTTCTCTATTCTGCCAAAACGCTTGGCCTAAAGGTGGAAGAAATACCAATAACTTATCATCAGGTGAATGAGGGCACCAAGCTCGTACTTCACAAGCAAGTACCACAAATGTTTATAGCTACGCTGGGATTCAGAATATCGAGGTCAAGGTTAAACAGGCTATTCCCATCAAAGTTCAAGGGATACATATATAATGCTGTAAGAAAATGGTAACGTCTCAATTTCTAAGGGTTATTATGGTTCCGACCAGTGCGATTATGAAGCCTATCCCAAAACCCCACAAAGAAGGTATCTCGATCAAATATAATATCAGCACCACAACGGCCCAAGTCTCAGATTTTTTGGCATCTGCTGTGTAAGCATTCATAGCTCCGGCTATTATTGCGACGCCTATTATGGCTCCTGCTCCTGCATCTGCGACAGCGAATATAGGTTCGCCAGAAAAGGCAGTTATCCCTATTATTATGCTTACTGCAACGGCAATCGCTCCTGCTATAACCAAAAGCGAAACTCCAAGTTTTGGCTTTTTCTTTAAGGCCTTTGCCTTCCGCCCTCTTGGCTTGGCAATGCGCTTCTTCCGTGCTTCCATTGGATCACATTAAATTATCAATTCATATTATAAAGCTATTCGTAAACTGCAAAAATCAGCAAAACGAAAGGAATGCAAAACTTTCACGATGGTATAACAAAAGCGAACCACAGAAATATGTATAAACATAAAATACGCCAATAACGCTTGAGCGCTTCAACCTATGAGGGAAGCGCTCTCGCTTATACAGCTCCCGATTTGCTCAGTAAATCGTTGCTTGCACAAATAAAAAGAATTGGTGATAATTTGGCCGAATATGTAAATATCGGATATGGCGATTCTAAGGCAAAGATTACTGCGATAGGCCTGGGAACATGGAAGATCCCTAACGATTCCGAGTCCGGCATTGCTGCAATAAGGCATGGCATCTCATTAGGCATAAACTTTGTTGATACTGCAGAGATGTACGGAAACGAAGAACTCGTAGGGAAGGCGATAAAAGGGCTAGAAAACGTCTTCCTGGCAACAAAGGTTTCACCATCGCATTTTAGGTACGAAGATTTGATAAAGGCGTGCGAGTCAAGCCTGAAACGCCTGGCCAAGAAAAGTATATGGCTGTATCAGTTGCACTGGCCCAACAATAGGGTGCCAATAGAAGAAACGATGCATGCCATGGAGCAGCTGCTTGACGAAGGAAAGATAATGAATATAGGGGTAAGCAATTTTTCGGTAGAGGAAATGGTTAGGGCCCAGCAGGCGCTGGACCATTCAAAAATAGCATCCAACCAAGTTGAATATAGCATATCAGTAAGAGATCCGGAATCCGACCTTCTTGAATTCTGCAAAAAGGAGGGCATAGCATTGATAGCATACAGTCCATTGGCAAGGGGTGCAATATTTAATGACAAATCGATAATGCAAGCGCTTTCGGAGATAGGGAATAAGTATTCCAAGCCTGCATCAGAAGTGGCACTGCGCTACGTGCTGCAGAAAGGGAAAGGCACAGTTGTGGCTATCCCAAAGGCATCTTCACCTAAGCATATAGAGGAAAATGCAGATGCATTGTCATGGAGCTTGTCCGACGAGGATATGAAATATCTGGAATCGCTAAAGGGCCTCTCGCGCCCCCCTCTTGCCGGAAAGATGCTGAAAGCCTTCCTGAAAAACACTACGCTATGGGCCAAGCTGATGGAACAAAACGAGAAAAGAAGGAGGGAGCATCACCAATAATCTTTGAGCTCATTAGCATCGGTTTTTGCTCCTAAGGCTTTTGCAAGCCCTAATCCAAGCCTGGAATTTAATACTATTGGAACATTAAAATCTGCGCAAGCCCTCCTTACACTGTAATCCTTTTCGGGGATGTGTCCGTCAGTAAAAACTATATCTATGGTTTTGTCCCTAAGGAAATTCAGTGCTTCTTTTTCCGATAATGCCTCTGCTCCTCTGCTGGCTTCAAAACCTTCTAGGCCATAAAGTTTTAGGCTTGTCCTATCCTCCAACTCCCTTTCGAGCGTTTCGGTAGCTGCTCCATTCCCATAAACCAACGCGCCCTTTTGCGGCATTCTGTTTGGCTGGGCGGAAATCCAGCTTTTAAGAAGCGCTGCATCTATGTTCTTATCGAAAGAGGCCACCTCTCCAGTACTTTTCATTTCTGCTCCAAGGCAAGGGTACGCCCCCTTTATCTGTGCCCATGAGAATTGCGGCGATTTTATCCCATACGCCTTTAGCTTCGGGCTGTAGAATCCGTCCCAGTCAAAATTGTACAAGCATCCCTTCATTGCATAATCCAGGATTTCTGTTCCAGTGGCTTTAGAACTGAATGGCATGGACCTGCTTGCCCTTAGGTTAAGCTCTATTACGTAAGGTACTTCATCTTTTATGGCAAACTGCAGATTGAACGGGCCGCGTATATGCAGCCTTTCCACCAAGCTTTCTGCAATGCTTTTCATCTTTTCAACAACGTGCTCCCTATTCTTGGCCTCTTTTGACTCTGTCGGGAAAGCCTGCATTGTGGAATCGCCGCTGTGGATTCCTGCCTCCTCTATATGGAAAAGCGGAACCCCGATTATTGATTTTCCATCTGACGCGCAATCCAAGTCGGCTTCTTCAGCATCGGATATGAACTTTGATATGACTACTGGCTTGTGCATGTATCGTTTTTCTATTCCCAAAACCTTTCTTCTGAGCTCGTCTTCATTCTTTACTATCCCCATGGAAGATCCGCTGAGCACAAAGCTAGGCCGGACCATGAGCGGATAACCTGCTCTTGCTGCAAAATTTACTGCTTCGGATACTGACGCTACGCTCTCCCATTCCGGTTCCTTGATGCCGAGCTCATTTATTATGTTTGAAAATAACTTCCTGTTTTCCGCGCTTTCTATTGCTTTGTGTCCGCTGCCAAGTATATTTATCCCACTTCCGTGCAATTCCTCGGATATATTGTTGCCTATCTGCCCGGCTGTAAAAACAACTGCATCATTTACGCCGAAAATCTTCGATATAGAGATTACGGATTCGGCGCCTACGCGATCGAATAACAGTATTTTTGAGAAATTCCAGTCGGTAGATACGGTTTCAGGGTTGCAGTTTAGCATAACCACGCCTTTTCCCAGCTTCTTAGCCGCGTTTGCAGCCATCACGGTTGCGTAATCAAATTCTACGGAAACGCCTATCCTGAAACACCCTGCCCCGAGAAAGAGCACGCTATCTTTTCCATCCTGCTTTTCTGCCTCGTCCAAAATTGCATTTCTGGTAAGGTACATGTAATTTGCATCGGAAGGCCATTCGCCGGCCAGCGTGTCTATGTGCTTTGCCTTTTGACTGAGACCTTTGTAGCCAAGCTGCTTCTCGGAGAATCCGAGGCCGAGCATGAATTCAACCATCCCTTTTTTCTTATCCTCTTTCAGATTGCAAAATTCCGCATATTTGCCGACCAAATTCTTAATCTTTTCTAGAAAGAATGCGTTTATTCCCGTTGCATCGTGAATTTCTCCAACGCTTGCGCCTTCTTCAAAAGCTTTGGCGGCGTAAAGAAACCAATATGGCTTCCTCGTCCTCAGGGACGATACTGCCTCACCTTTGCTCATGGTCTTTATCGCTTCGTTCGTGCTTATGACGCCCTCCTCGCCAATATCCAACATTCTTACTGCCTTTTGCAGCGACTCCTCGAAATTCCTGCCTATGCTCATTACTTCTCCTATGCTTTTCATCTCGCTGCCTACAGAATCCTCAGCCATCTCGAACTTTTTATTGTCCCAACGCGGCATCTTTATCGCAATATAATCCAGGCTGGGCTCAAAATATGCGCTTGTGCTGTGCGAAATCTCGTTTTGCAGTTCGTGAAGCCTGTATCCAAGCGCCAGCTTTGCCGCTACATACGCTATCGGATACCCTGTCACCTTGCTTGCTAGCGCAGAGGACCTTGACATCCTCGGGTTGGTTTCTATCACGAAAAATTCGTAGCTGTTTGGATTTAGAGCAAATTGCACGTTGCATTCTCCTATTAAGCTTATCGATTCGGCTACGCGTATTGCCATGCTTCGCATCTCCTGGTATATGTAGTTGTCCAAGGTCTGAGCGGGAGCTACTACTACCGATTCTCCGGTATGCGTGCCCATAGGGTCCAGGTTTTCGAGGCACGCGATTATGGCAGTATTTCCATCTTTGTCCCTCATTACTTCGTATTCGAGCTCTTTCCAGCCGCTAAGGTACTTTTCAACAAGCGCTTCACCTGTTCCGCTCTGCGCAAACGCTCTTGATATTGAGTTTTCGAACTCCTCCAAGCTATGTGCTACGAAAGAACCCCGGCCTCCCAAGTTGAAGCTTACCCTGCACATTACCGGGAATCCGAGCTTCTTGGCAGCATCAATCCCCTCTTCGGCGCTTCTGACCCCGAAGCTAGGGGGAACCGGTATTCCGAGCTTCCTCATCAGCCTTTGGAAATCCGCCCTTCCCAGCGCATTTTTAATCCCGTCAGGAGACGTGCCAAGAAATTCTACTCCTTTGGCCTGCAGAAATCCTTCGTCCCAAAGCTCTAGGCATGCGCTGAGTGCTGTTTGCCCGCCGAACCCTGGCAGTATCGCATCCGGCTTTTCTTTCTCTATTACACGCTTGATATATTCGGAAGATATTGGCAATATGTAAACAGAATCAGCCATTGTGTAGCTGGTCTGCACGGTAGCCACGTTTGGGTTTAGCACAATGCTCTTAATTCTGGAATCCCTGAGCGCACGCAGCGCCTGGGAACTGCTGTAGTCGAATTCCGCTGCCTCTGCTACCTTTATGCCTCCAGAGCCTATGAGCAGTACCTTATTTTTCTTATCTTTTTCCACTGATAAAACCTTTTACTGCAGAATCGAAGAGCTCAAATATTCTAAATCCGTCTTTAGTTCCAGGCCTTGCCTCAGGGTGGAATTGCGCCGTAATGACGTTATGCCTTTTGATTGCCATTCCTTCTATGGTTTTGTCGTCAAGCGAAACATGTGAAATCTCAACGCCGTCAGGCACATCTCCAAAAACCGCATAGCCATGGTTGTGCGTCGTTATCATGCACTTTCCTGTATGCAATTCCATTACTCCTTTGTTTATTGCCCTGTGCCCGAAGCCCATTTTCCTTATCTCCATTCCCGACGCCATGGCTATAAGCTGATGTCCCAAGCATATGCCCAAAACCGGTATGTTATGTTCCATCAGCTTAGCAACGGTTTCGGTCTCTCTGCTTAGCAGCAATGGGTTTCCGGGCCCGTTGGTCAGAACTATGCCCATTGGGTCATAGGAGAGTACCTGTTCTTCGGTTGCATCATGCGGCAACCTGACTATTGAATATCCCATCGAATATATGCATTCCAAAATTCCTTCCTTCAAGCCATAATCTATGACTGCAATTCTTGGCCCTTTGTTCTCGTAAATTAATGGTTGTTTTATCGATACCATGTCTACAAAATTTATGCTTTCGTAATTTCTGACTTTATTAAACTCTTTCGAATTAGAAATGATGCCTGCCATTGTGCCCTTCTCACGTATGTGCAGCGCAAGAGCCCTCGTATCTATTCCGGATATTCCCGGAACGTTCTCATCATCGAGCCATCTCTCAAGGCTTTTTCCAGAATTCCATTCCGAGCCATTGGTTATCTCGCCTACTATCAGCCCAGAAACCTGTATATCTTCAGATTCAAAATTAGTGAGTATTCCGTTACGCCTGATTTTTTCCGGCACACCATAATTCCCTACGAGCGGATGTGTTATTGTGAGAATCTGGCCTTTATAAGACGGATCAGAGAGCGATTCAACGTATCCGTTCATTGAAGTAGTAAAGACTACTTCGCCTTCTGCATCAGAATGGGAGCCAAAGCGGGTTCCAGGATAAACAGAACCGTCTTCAAGAACGAGGTAAGCAGCATCGTTTCTCTCAGACATCTAATCTGTATAGGGATTTAACTGTACTATTATAAATATGCTACGCAATCAGCCATAGTATCCGAAAGTCCCAAGAGCCTTTATATATGGCGTGCTCTGGGATATTGAGGTATAATATTCCAGTGTTAGGTTTCCTAATACTGAATTATTTACTTCCTTCACTCCTCCAATTTTGACTTTAACTAAGCTATTGGTGCTAAAGTTTCCTATGTAATATGACGGATCCGCAGTGCTCAGGTTTTGACCGAACGGTACAAAGAACAGCCTGCTCTTTATCATGCTAATCCCTGTAGACTGGGCTACACCGGCAGAAATAACTCCGTTGGAGAAAGAAGTATTTGAGCATACAAATCCAGTATTCGGGATGCAGTATGAAGATATCGCAGGGCTTGTGCTGCTTAACACTGGCAGCAAGAAGATAAATTCTATCGCAACAATTATTATGCTCAGTACTATACCGGATATTAATATTCCTCCGAAGGCTCTCCATCCGCTTACCTGCTGCTGCCTTGCCATAGATATTATCAAAACGATAAAGCTCCATATTGATGCCACAATTGCAACTACCTCGCCCAAAATAGGTATGAAAAAGGCCCACATCAACAGCATTGCGGGAAAAGTCGCATACATGGTGGCCGTTATGGTTTTTGATATGTCATTTTTCCAAAGCTTGAAAAGCGTTTTCGCAAAGAAATGGTATATTGCCCCGTCAACGATTATGCCTATTGGTATGAGCAGCAGGACATAGGCAAGCCCAAGCACTGCGCCGAATATTCCCATGAGCGCAGGTGCATAAGCTGCTATCCCACTCAAAAACGGGCTAAACGCGCCGAATATTCCCAAGGCAATGCTTCCGAATGCAAATAGCAGAACAAATCCAAGAACTGCTGCAGCTATTGCAGGGATTATTGCCGCTTTATAATAGAATGCTATGGCATCGCCTACGCCGTAGCTCTGATTTACGCTGCTAGGATGCAGAGCTATATCCAAAGCTTTTTTGGTATAGCCCCAGAACGAAAGCCCCTTATTATTCGTTGCGCCGTTTGTCAAACCCATGCAATCACTAATCGTTGAATAATCTCAAACAAGCTATAAATATGCTGTCTTTTCATCTCAGCTGTGCAAAGCCTCGAAGATTTCAGCAATTCCCCTTATGAGTATGTAGGCCGTAAGTATGCCTATGAGCACATAGCCTATCCAGAGCGGGTATGAAAGCACGTACACAAGCACCAGGTATGCGAAGGTTACGAACTTGGTTATCTGTATGCCTGCCCTGCTTACGTTCGAAGCGTAGAGAGAGCGCGCAATCCTGGAATGCATCTTTGAAGATGTCCCTCTCGCGCCGAGCAATGCATCGGCAAACGAATGCCTTATGATTATTATGAAGAGTACGAACAGCGGGACTATGTGGAGGAAAGTAAATGTGACCCATAGAACATATTCGCTTATCCTGTCTCCTGCTATGTCTATTCTTGGGCCGTAAGGCGCATTTTCGCTCACGTGCTGCTTGATTTTGTGTACTACCTCCCATTCCTTTTTGTTTCCGGTTGCAGCCCTGACATAAGTTATGAAGCCGATTTTTCCATTGCTCTCCTCTCTAACTGCGAAATATCCATCTATCGCATCGGAGAGCATCGCAATTGCAAGCAGTATTATTATCGCGAATGCGTCAAATTTTGCAATCACCAAGTAAGCGACAACTATTATAAGTGCGGTTCTGATGTATGTAACCAGGTCAGCGCTCCTTATTTTCGTCAAGACACCTTTTGGATTTATATCGATCTTTATTGTATGTAATTCCTTTTGATATTCAGCTTCCTGAAAGGCATTATGCCCTTCAGCGCTTTTAGGATTCTAGCGCTTGTAATGCTAACATTATCTTTTCCAAAAGCCCTTATATGTTTTTCTACGGTATTCTCAACCGCATCCTCTTCATTCTTGAAGATCCCAATGCCTAAAAATTTGTAACTTCCGCTAAGCAGCGAAATGTTCTGGAATGTATTGAGGATTCCCAATCTATCGGCATCGAAATAATCATAGAGCCTCAGGCTTGCCTTGTACCTCGTTTTGCTGTTGAAAACATAGTTTGACAGGTATGCAATAGCATAGGATCGCGTCGGTTTCTGCGACGCTACCGTAAAACGCCTTATAATTCCTTCTTCTGCAAGCTTCCTCATCCTGTATCTTATGGTCTCTCCGTTTATGCGGGTTTTTTGTCCCAGCTCTTTAATGCTAGCGCGTGAATTGGTGTTTAGCTCTGTTATAAGCATTTTGTCCTCATCATTCAGTCCTGATGCAGTAACAAAGCCGTTATCCACCGGAAAAAATCCGAAGCGCATCTTTGCGATTTCCGAAGCCATTAATTTCGGCCTGTATTCGCATATCTGGTCTATGAACGAGTTTTCCCAGCCGAAGTATTCTACGCTTGTCTTGGAAAGCACCTGCAGCATAATGTCGAAATCTCCCTTGCACGAGCAGGCGAAATTTATTCCAGGGTTGCGGCTTATTATATCCTCTATTTTTTTGAAATCGGCCTTTTTTCCAAGTTTTACAATTACGTTGTGCATTACTGGATATCCTAGCTTGGCTTCGTCGAGCTCCAGTACGAATTTAAGCCCGAGCCCTTCGGTCAGGCTTTCAAGTATTTTCGATGTAGAAGGCCTCGAAACTCCGGATATCCTGGAAAGGTCCGAAATGCTAATTCTGGAATTTGTGCTCAGGAGTTCTGTTATTATTTCGCTGGCGCCCTGCAGTTTCATCTATCCAAGCACCTTTTCCACAACCCCTATCCCTGCAAACTTGCCGGCGCTGTAGACAACGAACCTGCCTAGGTCCCTAAAGCTCGAAAATTCTTCAACCGCTATCTTTTTTTCCAGCCTTATTATGCACTCTGCAGCGTCCAGGGCTTTTGGCTTTTGCGTATTCTTGGGTTTTCCTGTGACGGTGTCTATAATTTTGTCCAGGCTTATCCTCGCCTTGGTCCCATTGCCGTTGAACCTGAGCTCAACGCTACCGTTTACCGGTTTTACGAAGAAAAGCATGGTGCTTATAGCGTTTGCAGACTTTGTCATGTTGGTATTGCTTATTACCTCGCCGCGCATGTTGCCCATATCCTGCGATATGTTTATCGCTATGTTCTCCTCTGCCTTCGCGCTGCGTGCCTCTCTGCCTTTAACATAAAGCCTTTTTACGGTTGCCTTCTTGTTGATCGGCAGTATCCTTATGCTTGAACCTATTTCTATGGTGCCGCTCAGCACCTTAGCCGTGTACGCAGTTCCGTTTTCCGTCTCTAGCGTTCCCTGGATTATCGCCCTGAGCGGCATCTTTCCAGTAGAACTCTTCGTATGGCACGTAAGGAGCAGTTCCATGAGGGGCTTGCCTCTGTACCAGTGCATGTTCTCCGACTTTGAAACTATGTTCTCCGACTTATACGCGGATATTGGGACGAAGTTTACGCTTTGGGAATGGACACCTATATCGTCAAGATAAGCAGCTATGTCGTTCTTTATCATTTCATAATCATTCTGCGAATAGCTTATGGTGTCCATCTTGTTGACAGCAACTATGAAATGCCTTATTCCAAGCATTTTAGCAAGAAAAAGGTGCCTCTTCGTCTGCGGCTTTATGCCCTCATCCTTCGCAGCCGATACTACAAGCACCGCAGTGTTCGCGTAGGATGCCCCGCTAAGCATATTCTTTATCAGCTCTTCGTGCCCAGGGACGTCTATGAGCTCAAAGGCCTTTCCCATATATTTTATCTGCGCCCTGGCTGTATCTATCGTGAGGCCTCCCTCGCGCTCCTCGGAAAACGCATCCAGTATGAACGCCGGCTCGAACTGCTTCCCAAGCTTTTTGCTTGTGTTCTTTGCGTCCGCAATGCGTTCCTCCGTGGCGGACCCAGTGCTCATAAGAAGGGACCCTATCAGTGTGGACTTGCCGTGGTCTTTGTGCCCCAGCATGGTTATCTGTTGGATGTGCATGCAAATACCTCACATATAGCCGAGCGCCCTCAGCTTTTCCATTATGTAGGCCGTCTCCTTGTCCTGCTGCCTTCCGCTCCTTTCTTCAACTTTAGTGTTCTTGAGCTCGTTTATTATCTTGTCAATGCTGTCGGCGTTTGACTTTATTGGCACAGTGCAGTGCGTGCAGCCAAGGCTCCTGTACCTAGTCCCATCCCTAGCGAAGTAGAGGCTGTTTATCGGTATCTTTTCGCGTTTTATATAGTTCCATATATCTATCTCGTTCCAGTCAAGCAGCGGGTGCACGCGTATGTGGCCCCCATTGCTCTGCTTTGACGAATAATCGTTCCACAGCTCCGCGGGCTGGTTCTTGTACTTCCACTTGAAATCCTTCGTCCTTGGGGATATGTATCTCTCCTTTCCCCTTATCCCGTGCTCGTCCCTCCTTATTGAAACTATGAGGGCATCGAAGCCCCGCTCTCTCATTATCTTCTTGAGCGCTACAGTCTTATTTGCTCCGCAGCAGGCGTATCCGGATATTTCAGGCTTTATCTCGCTATTTTGTACTATAAGATCGAGCTTCCACTGCTTTGCCAGTTTCTCCCTGAACTCGTAAGTTTCAGGAAAGTCTATCCCATTGTCAATATGTATTACAGGGAATGGCACCTTTCCCATGAAGGCCTTGCGGGCCAGCGCCAGCATTACCGTGCTGTCTTTTCCCATGCTCCAAAGTGCGGCGATGTTTCCGAAGCGCTCCTTGGCTTCCCTCATTATATATATACTCTTTTCCTCTAACTCGTCAAGGTTTTGCTCTATCATGTAAACCAGCTCCATTGCGTTTAATCGTCACATATAGCCGAGTGCCCTCAGCTTCTTCACTATCGTGCTGTCTTCGGATTTTTTCCCTCCCTTTTTTGAGTTCAGTTCGGCCGTAGTCTCCCTAAGGATATATGTTGCGTAATCCGAAACAGAAGAAAATCCTGTGTCCTCTATGCTTTTTTTTATGCTCTCGAACAGCGGCGCAGGTATGGTTATTGTTGTATATTTCCTCTTTTCCTTTTCTGACGCGGCCATGATATCATCTATGTATTTTAATGTTATAACATAATAATACATTAATATATAAAAAGGTTTGTGGTGTGTGCCTTATGAATTCTGAAAAAAAGCTCGCAGATGTTTTATTGCCTTTTATTCTTTTGTTTTGGGTTTGTCGTCGTATAAATGTTCCCTTCCTTCCCCAATAAGCCTTTCCTGAGCAGTTCATTTACGTGCCATTGCGCCCTGGCGTAAGTGACTTTGGTGTTCTCCCCAAGCTTTTCGGCTATTTCATATAGCTTGACTCCCTCCTTAGCAACATCCAGTATTGTTCCTGCAAATTCGGAATTTTTCACAATCCTGTGCCTATTTTCGGAAATATATCTGAAATGGGCGGAACAGTCATCAATTAACCCGCTGCCTCTAGCATACTCTTGCAATTCAAGCGAGTATCTGTCATCACTGTGCAGAACTGCCTCAAGCCTGTCTAAAGGCCCTACCTCAACGCTGTCCATAGAACTTGCTTTCATTGCAATATTGTATAGCCATGATAACAATCCATTCCATATTCTAATGGTATTCCCGTTCGCCTTTACCGTGGATCTTTTCGTATTCCACTCTGCTTTGCGTTCAAGCACGCCCGCTTTTGAAAGCATTACCAAGTATTTCGAAGAAAAGTCGAGGTCGCTTCCCGAAGCCCTAGCTACATCAAATCTATTAATATTTTTATTCAGGTTTTCGTTTGCGAATCCTATGGCTTTTCCCAGCTTAAAGCATTTCTCTGGCCTTTTCACGAAACCCATTCTGTGCAATTCTTCAAGGCTTGTCGTCCTTAATACTTTATAATCCAGCTTGCCTTCGGATCCGCCCGTGCTTGAAAAGGATTCATAATCCAAAAGGCCGAGCAATTTGAACAATCGGACTTCATGCCTTACGCTGTCGCTATCCATTATTTCTCTGATTTCATGGAGCGCAAAACCCCTGTCCTTGTTTTCGGCAAGCAGTTTCATCAGACCGAAAAGGTTTTGCGAATGCGTCCTGATCATTTTCTGGGCTACGGATACAGAGAAAACATCAGAGAGCCTCAATCCCGCCTGTTCCAATTTTTCTCTAGATGCTTTTATCGCATGTGCCGCAATGACGTCGAAGGTCCCATGCTGCGGGCTTTTGGAGTAAACCCTGGTTTCTTTCTTATGGATCTCAATTTTCTTTTCTTGGAGCGCCCCTATGGACACTAGGCTTTCCATTATCGATCCAAAGTTTACGTGGTTTTCCAGTTCTTCCGGACTGCATCCAAATCTATTTGTCATAGCTTTAAGGATTCCTGAAACGGTATACTCTTTCCCTGGCTCCATCGCAAGATAAGCTAGAGGCTTTACGTCAGGGCTAAGCATTGTGGCAAAAATGGAAAGGTAATCGCATAAATCACCTTCTATGGCGCGTTTTTCCTTTTCCGATTTTACGTACTTTTCAAGATCCCTTTTCATCGAAGAATACCATTCCTCATTAAAAGAGAATTCTGGATTCGGTAAATTATTGTTGTCGGAATTTTTCAAATCCTCTATGGAAGTGAAATCAAAAAGATTCTTGTAAACGGCTTCGGGAGCCTGCAGGCTCCTTGTTTTTTCATAAGCCTTTTCAATAAGCCTGTCCAAATCGTCGTTACTAAGAATCCATCGATTCAAAGTCCATTCCTTCCCTGCATACTTGCCTTCTGTAATTCTTTCCGCTGTCTGGCTGGTTTTGAGAATCCCTATGTCTTCCATCTGGTAAAATACGTCCCTGTCGTATCTCATCAGCATATTGTCTATAATCTCCTCTTCGTAGCCAAAGAATGACAGGAGATAGTCAGCCAGATCTGCAGCATCCTTTGGGTCCATTTCCAAATTTCTTAAAAAGTAGCCAGCCTTTATTGCCAAGCCCAGCTTCTTTCTGTAATCATACATGCAAAGACAAAATCGCTCTATAAGACCATATATTTATGCCTTACAGTAAAGCTTGCTTAAAACCTGCCATCTATGGCATGAGAGCTTAGATGGCGCTTCTCTTAAAAACGAGACAAAGGTTAGTTATATAAATCTTGTTTAAGCTATATAAAATGGTGTATAAAATGCGCGCTCAAATGCCAAAATACTTAGCTGTATCCTTAGTTATGCTTTTTTCCATAACTTTGATATCGTTTGCGTCTTCTCCTACTGGAGTCGCATTTCCAAAGGTCAATCCAAGCCACGTTTTCCTGTATCTAAATTCTACCGATTATATCAACTACACCATAACCGTTTATAACGGCACGGCAAGCAACGTGACTGTTGGCACAAGCCCAGCTCTTGCTCCATACGGAATAAACATAGGATTCATACCAAATTCCGGACTTCCTCCTTACAGCGGAAAAATACGATTCCAGGTTAACGCCAATGCGACTCCCGGAAACTATACTGCATATCTGGCAACGAGCCCATCAATGTCCAATACCCACGGTGTGGCTGCAATATATATAGTTGTCTATAATAGGACTGTCCCAACTACTTCGACATCAACCATACCGACAACTACTACAATAAGCCCCTCAAATACGGTAACCACCGCGCCTACAACCGCTCCGACTACCGTAACGCCAACGACTACGACACTACCAAGCACAACAGTGCCACCTACAACAACTCTCGGCCCCAACACTATAGAATATTTGGTTGCGGCTATAGTGGTCATAATAGTAATAGCAGTGATAGTGTACCTGGCTGTGAGAAGAAGGAGATGGTGAAAAGCTCACGGCTTATAAATGAAACGGAGGCAACACTTATTCAGAATAAAGGGTGCCGATAAGCTCCATAAGGGCTTCTGAATAAGGGTTTTCCGGTATTATATCCCTGCTATTCAGGAGTGCATTCACGGCACTCTTTTCGTATTCTTTTCTTATATTTCTCGCATATCCTACCGAGCCTGTTTTCTCAATAAGGCCCAATATATAATTTATGTCGCTCTCATTCTTGTCCGAAGGCTTTTTCGAATATATGGATTCCATTATTTCCCTTTCTCCGGGCCCCGAATTTTTATAAGTGTTTATTGCTATCAACGTGGCTTTGCCCTGCCTTATGTCTTCGTACTGGCCCTTACCGGCAACCTTTCCCTCTACATCCTTTATGTCGTCATTTATTTGGAAGGCTATGCCTGCAGGCAGCCCTATGCTCTCAAGAACTTGGAGCTCTACAAGCCCGGATCCGCCTATGAGCGCACCTATCTGCAGAGGCCCGTATACGCTGTATGCCGAGGTTTTGTCAGCCGCTATGCTTATGTAAATCTCTTCCGTGGCTTCAAGGGCGTTTCTTCCGGAGTAATATATATCCTTATCCTGTCCTATGGAAGTTATGTTGCCTATCTCCCTAAATTTTTTATATATGGCGTCCCCGTTTTTCTGTTTTGATACCCTGTAAAGCAGTCCCTCTACCGCGGAATGCAGCATGTCGCCAGCGTTTATCGCCCTGCTGGTCCCATATTCTGTCTGTATTGTTTTCCTTCCTCTTCTCAGCAGGCTTCCGTCCTCTATATCGTCGTGAACAAGCGCAAAATCCTCAAAAAGCTGTATGGCTGCTGCTGGCAGTATGCAATCCTTATAATCGGCTCCTGCAGCCATTGCAGAAAGCATCATTATAGAAGCTCTGGAGTACTTGCCCATGGAATCGGGATAGTACCTTAGCATATCCATCAATCCGGGTGCCTCGATTATGTCTCTTGATTGCGATACAAGAATGCTCTTGATTGCTTTTATTATCTCGGAATGCACGTCATCCTTCATCCTAGAGATCATGCTCATTACTTCCTGATCGCGCTCCCTTCTAATTTCCATGGTTGCCATTGGCTTCACTTTTGGATTCTTTAATGCATATTTTGCTATGCATCTCTTGGCCGTTTTTGAAAGAAGCAATAGCTGCTTTTCGGCCATTCTTGCCTTCATTTACCGGTTCTACTTTCCAGGCAAATTCCGGCGCATTCAACCTCTGTAGCGAATGATGCAATAAACCTTCATATGCTATCCTAATATAAAATCTTTTCCTTCTTGAAATCCTTCACGCTTATATAGAAAATCACAGTATCAACTATGCACAATGCTGCTATTACGTATGCGAAGAAAGCCACGTCGAGGTTCGCTATCCCAAGTATCGAAATGAACGGTATAAGCAGTATGGGAAGAACCAATAACGTGCTGATTTGCTGTGCTTCTTTTATGCCTCTGACGTGCGCAGACACAAAAACCACTACCGCTATGGCTGCGAGGGCCAAGAGCGGAGCGGATGCCAGCATCATAAGCCATGTGGGCGTAGGGAGCACTGCGGTGCTGAACTCGCGTATTGACAGGAAATTAACTGTAGCTCCGTATATGCCGAAAACGGCAAGCGTTAGCAGTATCGTGGGTATCAGCGAAGCAAGTATCTTTCCCAAAAGCAATTCGCCGTTGGTTATCGGCGCCGCGAGCAAATTCTCCGAAGTTTTGCGTTCCTTCTCTCCGGCGAAGCTGTCAGCTGCTATGACGGAAGCTGTGAATATGGGTATCGTCAAGAATATGGGCCCGAGGACGTTTATGGCGAAAAAGTACATGAACGAAAGGCTGTCGACCTGCGATTTTGCCACATTGGCTATGGGCGTTATAGCTATTCTAGAGGCAATGCTCGGAGCAGCATGCAGGGCCACGTACACTGTCAGGAACGGCAGTGCAACCGCGAAGAAAAGCGGGACCCCTATCATAGGCCCATAAATCGACACACTGCTGAAAACCTCGCGTATGTCCTTAATGGCTATAGCCATTGGCTTACTCCTCGTCATTGTCACCTGCATAAAGCTTTTCTATCATGGGCTCTGCATAATCGACGCTGGCTATGTAAGCCCCGTTTTTGATGAGCCTTTCGATCACTTCGTTTATGTCCCTGTAATCGCGTATCCTTGCCTTCACTATGTTGCCGTTTTCAATTATCACGTTTTTCCCCAGCTTGCTGCGAATCTCCTGCCTTATTGGCCTTGCGAGCCTTATGCTCACTGTTATGCCGCTAAGCACCTCATTGTAAAGCCCGCGCGTATCCGTATCCTTGATTATTCTGCCATTCCTTATCACGCATATGCGCGAATTGAACCTTGTTGCCTCGTCGACCCTCTGCGTCACGAAAACCACGCATTTTCCGGCTTTTGCCAAATCGGATAAAGCTTCCCTTACCTGCGCGGAACTGCTCGCGTCCAGAAACGCTGTCGGCTCATCCAGCAGTATTACGTCCGGATCGTTAACCAAAGCCTTGCAGAAAAGCATCTTCTGCTTCGTGCCCCTGCTAAGCTGCCCGACCTTTGTGTTTATGTAGCCGTCAGCATCTAGCATTTTGAGCGTCTCCATGGCCTTTGATATTGCCGTATCGTCGTTCACGCCATAGAGCCTTGAGAAGAAAAGTATGTTGTCCCTTACGCTTAAGAAATCGTAAAGCCCGTAGTTGTCAGGCATGAAAGAGATTCTTTTCCTGATTCCAGCATCCGAATACGGGTCCTTTCCCAGCACCTTTACGCGGCCTTCATCGGGCTTGTAGAGCCCTGCCATGCACCTCAGAAGCGTGCTCTTTCCCGCTCCGTTCGGCCCCAGGATCAGCGTTATGCCCTTCCCAAGCTCCAAGCTTATGTCCTTGAGGGCATATTCATTTCCAAATCTCTTTCCTATGCCGTTTATGCTTATGGCGTATTTCAACTCAATCCCCTATGAGCCTTGACAACGCATCCGCTGTTTCGCGCGATATGTCTACAATCTCGTATCTCCTGCTGCCCGTGCTGTTGGATCCAAAAATTTTGCTTGCCCCTGCCCCGATTATTTTTTCATAGGCCCCGTCTACGAGCAGCATGTGCGCAGCCGCTACGCTCACGCCCGCAGCTCCCTTTGAAATGGCCTCGCTTACAGCCTGTGCCGCCGTTCCTCCAGTGCTTATCATGTCATCAAGTACAAGGGCTTTCATTCCGTTCATATTTTCCAGCCCTTTTCCCATGCTGATGCTGCCATCAACTCTGCTGCGCTTCTTTTCTATGTAATCCCATCCAATGCCAAGATCATCGGCAATCTTTTTCACGCGCTCGGAACTGCCATAATCTGGCGCTATGAGCTTCTCGGCCCCAGTTCTCCTTACGGCTTCCCCTACAACGCTTCCCAAAACTTCTATAGGCATAGACCTTCCCCTGAAATACGAAAGCTCTTCATTCTTGTGCGGTTCTATGACCGCAAGCCTGGATATGCCTGCATCATGCAGCGCCCTGAGCACAACCTTGGCACTTATGGATTCGCCGGGACCGAATGCATGGTCCTGCCTTGCATAAGCCATATACGTTATGAGCCCGTATACGTTGCCGGCCCCTGCATTTATTGCAGCATCTGCAGCCATGAGCATCTCAAACAGGCGCTTGTCCTGGTTCATATCCATGCTCTGCACGAGCAGTATGTCTTCTCCTTTCATTTCCATGTCGAGCCTGAGATAGGACTCACCGTCAGGAAACGTCTTTGAAAAGAATCTGCAGTAGTCGGATCCCAAAACTTCTGCAACCCCTTTTCCTATGCCGTAATCTGCTGTGACTCCAGCAACAATCATTCTATCAGAGCTATTTTCCTTCCAAACAATTAATATCCATAATGTTATGCCAGCATGTGCTGACTAATCCGAATGCTTTCCTGCCTTACAGAAGGGGTTAAATATTTTTTGCAACAAATCTAAGTGCTACGACATTAAAGCACTATGGTGCCCGCTTGATGCCTTGCTAATCTTTGGTGATTCATTGTTCGAAATAAAGATAGACGACGCTAAGTATTGGAAGAATTGCATTGACTCCATAGTTAACCTTATAGACGAGGGAACGTTCTCGATATCCAAGGAAGGCATAACGCTTCGCGCAATGGACCCAAGCGGCATAAGCATGATCTCATTCTTCATACCAAACAAGGCGTTTTCCAAGTATGAGGTGGAGAAGCAGTCATCAATAGGCTTAAACATAGACAACCTGAGCAAGATACTCGCGAGCGCAAGGCCCGGAGAGCAGCTGCTAATGAAGGATTCAAACAACAAGTTTGCAATAGAATTCATAGGCGAGAAGAGCAAGAGGCGCTACAGGCTGCCCATGATAGAAGTTAAAAAGGACGTAGAGAAAGAGCCAAAGGTGGAATTCGAGTCAAAGGTCGAAGTGAAAAGCGACTCCTTCAAGGACATACTTGGTGATGCGAACATGCTTTCTACTTACATAGGCTTCAAGGCAGACAAGGACTCCTTCGTGGTGTCAGCCAAGGGGGATGCCGGAGAGCTTGAAGAGGAGCACATGAACGCAGCCGAGGTCATAAAGAAGATAGAGTCCGAGAAGCCCGCATCCGCGACTTTCAACCTGGACTACCTGGGGAGAATAGTCAAGGCATGCCCGTCAAGCTCGTACATAAACCTTTCGATAAAGACCGACGAGCCGATAAAGGTCGACTACAAGATAGGCGACGCTGAGGTAGCGTACTACCTGGCTCCTTACATGGAAAGCTAAGTGTTTTTTTGAATAAGTTCAAGAGGAATCTTGCGGCAGGGATAGCGATACTCGTTTTCGGGGTTGTCCTAGTACATGCGCTGCTCGCCTACCGCGTAGTCCCAGATTCATACTCCATGTACTTCAACGTGGCGCTTACTGTAATATTCAGCATAATAATAATAGAGCTAGTAGCCAGGGGCATGCGCCTCATAGGCAGCAAAACGCTTAAGGAGGAGGGCTCCGCCATTGCAGACCTGTTCAGGGTCATAGCCTATACTATAGTTGCCATCACCGTCCTCTACGAGCTCAGGGTCAACGTGACTGGCTTATTGGTCGGGGCAGGATTTCTGGGCATAGTTCTGGGCCTCGCGGCGCAGAACACTCTTGGAAACATACTTGCTGGATTCGAGATAATGGCCACAAAGCCTTTCAAGATCGGCGATACGGTAAAGGTGTCAACGTGGCAGTACGGCAACATAGCCTCGACATGGCCCCACGGCCTCATAGTTCCCGGTTTCGAAGGCAAGGTAGAAAAGGTGGGCTTGGTCTACGCGTCGCTTTTGGGCCCGGACAACATAAGGACATATATACCGAACGGAATACTGATACAGGCGCTCGTCATAAATTATGAAAGAAGCGAAACCATGCACATCGAGCAGCGTGTCGAGCTCCTTCTTGCTAAAAGTTTTGATGACTTCAAGTCAAAGATGAACAAAAGCATCAAATCGCTGCCGCAGTCGGTGCGCAGGCAGATTTCGTCGTTCGACATTGAGATTACTGACATAAACAGCACGTTTTACGGGGTAAGCCTTAAAGCTGAGGTCCCGGTAAAACAGTATTCCGAGATATCAAAAATCATAAAAGAGAAATCTCTCGAAGTGCTTTCTTCTACAAAACAGGTGTGACAATGCGCTTCATGTGTTGGCATGTGGATTACGTAAAGGCCGAGCCCAAAGGCGCGGGAAGGTCTGGCGTTATAGAGCAGGGATCTCCGATAGACGCAGGGGAATCGCTCCTAATATTCGCAAACTTCGAGAAAAAGGACGAATTGTCAAAGCAGAACACTGTGGACGCCGTAACGTTCGAGATACAGAAGATAGCGGCACAGCTCAAGGTAGGAACTATAGTGCTCAATCCGTTCGCGCATCTTTTTGGCGACAACGCCTCTCCACAGGAATCGGCAATAATGCTTTCGATGCTGGAAAAGTCCTTGCTTGACCGCAATTTCACGGTCAAGAAGATGTCGTTTGGGATTTTCTACGAGCTGGAGCTCAAGGCAAAGGGCCACCCGCTCTCAAGAATATCCCGCTCCTTCTGAACGTGCCTTTCGGAATGTTATAAATCTTTTTCTTGCGAATTATTCCTGATTGAAATGCGCATGCTCATATTTTTGCCACCGGTCGATTTCAGGGAGGAAAGCCTATCCACGCTGAAACTTTTCTTCGACAGATGGGGAATAGGCTATTCTACCACAAGCTATACCAAGTCAGAATGCAGGGGCAAGCACGGCGCGTCAGTGAAGCCAGACGTGCACACAGCAAACGTCGACGTGCACGACTATGACGGCATAGTGTTTCTCGACGGAGACGGGGTCGACACTTCCAGGCTTTATGAGTTCAGGCCTCTTCTGGACCTTGCAATGGTGTTTGACAACGCAGGCAAGCAGATATGGGCGATAGGCAACGCAGTCAAGATCGTGGCACGGGCCAACATAATAAAGGGCAAGGAGCTCTCAATGCCCAAGAATGAGGAAACCCTGCGCCTTGTAAGGCTTTTCCACGGCGAGCCTTCGCCATCGTCCTACAAGATATCCGGAAATCTGGTTACCATAAGCTCCGGCCCTGCGATAGAGTCCAGCATCGATTCGATACTTTCGGACCTCAACATAAAGTAATACTATGCCAAGACAAAGCCCAAAAACCAAGGATTTGGCACGGGCCATAGCAAGGAAGCGCGTAGCCGGTCTTATTTCATTGTCTGAAAAGGCCCTCAGGGATGGCAACCAGAAACTTTCAAGACGCTATGCAGAGCTTGCCTCCAAAATACAGTCACATTACAGGATACGCCCGTCTCTCAGGTACAGGGTGTGCAAAAACTGCGGCTCAATACTTGTGCCAGGAATAACTTCTTCTACAAGGCTTTCAAGCAGCCGAGGGTACATGGTAGTAAAGTGCATGGTTTGCGGCACAGAGCTGCACAAGGTATATAAAAAATAGCAAACAAGAGCTTATGGTGTTTGCTTGGAATATAAAATAGTCGGAAACAGTATGCAGTCTCTGGCGATAAGGCTCGAGAGCGGTGAAGCAATATATGCCGATTCGGGCAAGGTCATAAGCAAATCGTCTGTCATAAAAATGGAGCCAAAGCTTGCCGGAGGCGTTGTAGGTGCCATAGAAAGGAAATTCACCGGCGCTTCAGGGTTTCTTACCGAATTCAAGGCGGTCGGCTCAGAAGGAGTATTGAACGTCGCAGGCATAATACCTGGAAAAATATATGCGGTACAGCTTGGAGATGGCGAGGAGTTTATAGCGGAGCATTATGCTTTCATAGCCGCGCAGGAAAGCGTGAAATTCAGCATAGAAACGGTTGGGATAGGGGCTGCCTTTTTCGGCGGCGCTGGCCTAATACTCCAGAGGTTTACCGGCCCAGGGACCCTGTTTATACACGTAGCCGGAGACATAATAGAATACAATGTCACAGACTCTGACCCATTGGAAATAGATCCAGGGCACATAGCAGGTTTTGATGCATCGCTGAAATACAAAATAACGTTCGTTGACAACATAAAAACTGCGATGTTCGGCGGCGTCGGCCTGTTTCTGGCAAAGTTCGAGGGGAACGGCAAAGTGGTTGCGCACTCGGTATCAAGATACAAGCTGTCGAGCGAGCTGTACCTGCAGGGAAGGGAAGATACCAAAAACAACAAATGAGAAGCTTAGCCTATCTTGCTGAAATCTATTATCCTGTTGCGGGCGGATTCCTCGTCCCTGGCCAGCAGAACAACCCTGCTCGGTGCGTGCTCGGATACGCGCTTGTATCCCGTAAGCTCCGCGAGCCTGTCTGCAAAATCCCTGATCTCCGAATGGTTTGGCATGCTAGAGAGGCTCAGCCCTCTCTCTTCGTTCCTAGCGCCTCCGACGTATGAGAAACCCTTCACTTCAACGTAATTGGGCATGGCCCTCTTTATGAGGCCGGCATAGCCTTCCTCATTCTTCATGTTCAGCCCTTTTATAAGCGTCATCCTGAGCACGGTCCTGGTTTTAAGCGTGTGCAGCATGTCCAGGGACTTCATGAACCGGTTCCACGTATCCTTTATCTTCGGCCTTGTGACATAAATGTATGTTTCTTCGTCAGGGGCCTGGAGCGATATGTAAAGCTGAGTAGGCAGCGGGTCCAGCTTTGCTATTGCTTCCGGAAGCGTTCCATTGCTTACCAGGAATGTGCTTATCCCTTTCTTGTGGAAAGCGCTCAGCAGCCCGGCCAGCTTCGGATAGAAAGTCGGCTCTCCAGTAAGGCTTATGGCCACGTGCTTGGGCTCGTTGGCCTCGTTCCACCTTCTCATTTTAAGCTCGTTGTCGGCAATAGACTTGTAGCCGCTGACTATGCGCCTCTGCTCTCTTATCATCCCTTCGACTATGCCTTCTGGATCGTCCCATTGGCTCAGTGCGTTGAGCTCATTCCACTTGAAGCCCTCTTCTTCTGGTATCAGCCTCCAGCAGAACCTGCAGCCGATATCGCACCCTATTGCCGGAGTGCCCTGTATGCACTGCCAGCTCCTTATGCCGTAAAAAGTATACTTGTAGCATAGGGTATCGCCCCTGAGCCCATTGGCAGTGTACTCGCAGATTTTCACTGCCGAGTGCTGGCCCACGAAGTGGTAGCCTTGCTTTTCCATCCTCTTCTGCAATTGCTCCGGCATGTTTGCCAATAAAACACCGAATAGACTAAACGCTCAAATATGTCCTGTTTCAGCTATTTAATACGTTCGGAAAAATAAATTCCCAAATATACAAAAAAAGAGAAAAAAACAAAATAGATTGTCAACAGCCTAAAATATGGAGATTCAAGCGCTTTTTATAGCAGCCTTTACTTTCTTCATAGTTGCGTCGTCTATCTTGTTCATTCCATGCGCTTCCTTGGCGTGCTTAGCGATTTTCTGCATAAGGTCCTGTTCGTTCGCGGCTTCTGCCGTAAATCCGCACTGCATTCCGATGTCTTTGCATGCAAATGTTTTCTTTGCCATTCATACCACCATTACTAATTGGCATCGGTTCTATTTATTTGTAGCAGTCCAGCGCGAAAGTGATTTAAACCCTACGTTTTCTCAAAACGCTTAAAAGCTCCGCCTTCTCTTCGCTGCCGAGTTCATGCCTTTTCGAGTATCCCGGGGAGTACCGCGGTATGATATGTATGTGCGTGTGCATTACAACCTGCCCTGCGTATTCCCCTATATTGGTGCCAACGTTGACTCCCTTGGCGCCCAATTTTTCCATGGCAAGCCTGGCAAAATCCTGGGCAACGCTAAAGCACAATGAGAGCTCGTCTTTCGGCACTTCGAGCATATTTTCGTAGTGCTTTTTCGTTATTACAAGCATGTGGCCCTTGGACACCGGATTTATGTCAAGGACCACATAACAATTAGCGTCATCGTAGATATGGTCTCCAGAATCGGCAGCGAGCCTGCAGAAAACGCAATCCAATCTACCAGTCCCCCTGTTCAAGCTTAAGAAGCCTGTCAGTTATGTCGTTTTTGGCGCTTATTATGCTGCTCATTAGGTGCTTTGCAACTTCCTCGGTATGGGTTCCGGCATATTCCACGGCCAGAAGCTTAAGCCTGTCTATCATATCCTTGTCCTCGGTTAGTGCTGCCCTGAGTATGTCCCCTATGCTGCCCGCATTGGCCTCCTCCAGCTCCTGCCCCTCCAAATGATCGTATACCTGGAAATCGGTAGTTTTCCTGAGTTTTATCTCGCTGAGCCTATCATTCTCTATGACGTCCCTAAGCGCCATGGCTTCCTCAAGACACTTGTTTTCCTTTGACATTATATACATTATGTTGAATTTTATGTTGTCGTAGGACGTCTCATTCGCTATTTTATTATATTCGGCAATCCTGCTCTCCTTGAATTTTATGAAGCTGCCAATGTGCCTTAGGGCTACTTCCTGGTCTTCTTTGTTTGATATGGACTTGCTTTTGCCAGATTCGTCCAAATCCTTGTGTATGCCCATTAAATCATTAGCGTTTAATCTGTTAATAATATTTATCGCTTTCGTGCAATCGCTGAGATGCCAGTAAAAAACGCAAAAAATAAAAGAAAGAGAAGGTAAAAGATATTGATGATGCTGCTAGCTCCAAAGGCTGCCAAGGCCTATTATGGGGACATGGAGACCACGAACAAAAGGTACATAAGCGAGCTGATAAAATCAGGCTTGATCAACATGGGCCTGTCAAAGCTGCAGTACGGATACAAATCTTATTCTCTCTACGAAAGGGGCAAGAATTCGGAGCACCCGTTCATAAACGAGGTATACGCAAGGTTGGACTACCACTACATGTCAGACAAGAATATGCTGAGGGTGCCCAGGACCGACGGTTCTGACTACTACGAATTCCGAAAGGCCCTTGAGCTAATTACGATGGGTGGCATAGCGGCATACGACGAGGTGCTGAAAAGGTATGGCCCTTGCCTGGACATAGTAGAAACACTTGCAATAAGCATAAGCGACATCGGATATCTCAAGCAATTCATCAAAGCCCAAAAGGACGTCTATGCCGTGGCCTTCGGGATAATGAACAACATTTTCGATTCAAAATCTAAAGAAGGCTCAGAAATTATCAATGATATGCTCTTCGGATACGACAGCAGCAAAAGTATGATACTTGCTCTGGCAGCAGTTTCATCAGAGCCTGATCACGAAACACTCATGCGCATACTCGAAGAGCAGGAATACATTTCCCAAAAAACCGCAATATTTCATCTCCACGATCCCGAAGCAATAAAATGGCTTGCCGAAAACAGTACCTATGCAGACATAAGGTCTGCGTCGTCTTACGCTTTAAAGCAGGTAAGAAAATACGACAGGCTTCTTAAGCTTGAAAAAAACGTGCGCAAAATCTTGAGAGTGTGAAGTTTAAGCGTGCCTATAGTCCGAATACATGACTCCGTTGAAATACGCGAAGACCGTGTAGTTCATGCCTTCAATCGGTGACGAGCTCTGCCCCATGTAGCTCAGGTTCCCGATATCATAAATCAGGTTTGCGCTTTTTCCCGGGCCTATTGCCAAGCCACCACCATTCAGCGCGCTTGAGCTCCTGGGCAAGTTTAAAATGCCACCGCCAGAAACGTTAAAATCAAGCATTCCACGGTATGCATTTCCCCATGCGCTTATCCTTCCTGCATATTCTACTACCGAGTAGTTCAGCGGGTCGAAATTGTTGAGCTCGTGCATTGCAATGTAGTAGCTCTGGTTCTCAAGCATCAGGCTTTCTAGGTAATTCAACCTGGAAACGTTAAGCGTAGAGTTGAAATCAGAGTAAAACTGCCCAGAATCGCTTATGGCATTGGAATTTGCCTCGGCTAAAAACTTGCTCAATGCACTGGAGTTGGTCTGCAGGTACAATTGGGTACTGCTAAGGTTCATATCTATTCCCAAAGAGCCCATTGCGGCCAGCGTATAAGCGTCCCCATTGCTGACTACATTCACCACCGGCAACGTAAAATTGCCTGATTCGGATCCAAGGAAGTAACCCGCAACTTCTATTTCTGTAAGGTTAAGTGTCCTGTTCCAGTTGTTTGTAACGTTAACGTCCAATACATATCCCGAGCTGGCATTCGCAATACCGAACGAAACAGGCACTTTGCTGCTTATATTATACTGCAAAATACCCGGCCCGCTCTCGTTGTATGCAAATTGGCTTATTTCGCTCAGATTACCTCCATAATAAACAGGGTAAAGCCCGCTGCGCAATGCGATTTTCGGGTAGGAGGAATAATAAGCCAAAGGGAACATGCGCAGCCCTATTAAGATTGCATTTGCCGAATGTAAATTATCCAATGTCAACGGCAGCGCTATGGTCCCGTTTCCAAAGCTGTTATTTTCATGCTCAAAATAAAACCGGGGCTTTTTTACCAGCAAGTCAACCGTGGCATTATCCGAGCTCCTGTTCAAGCTAGCAGCGTACATTAACGAATCGTACAGGGAAACGGGCTTAAAGCTGCTGTAATTGAAGCTAGAAGAAACGTTTCCATGCGCCACGATAATGCCGAGGCTTGAAGAAAGATTGTAAAGAGTATATGGCAAACCTTTGCCATACAGAAATATGGGGATGGCAGACTCCGGAGCTGTTTTTACAGGCTTAGGCTCTGCAAGCAACAGCAGCGCTATTGCTACGATAATTATTAAGGCAATAGCCGCAGTCAAAAGCCCACGCCTCACCATGCTAAGACACTAGTCTATTGCGTATCTATATTTAAATTTCTAATTGGATACTCTATTGTGAATAAATGAAGATTGCTTCCCAAGTTATAGCTTATGCGGTGATAGCCCTACTGGTGGTTATCATCGGCACTACAATAACCTATTATCTTGGCAGGGCGGGGAACTTCAACGTGAAGATAAACACCCCGCTTACCGCGCTTTACTTTGTGGTTGTAACATTGGGGACCGTAGGCTATGGCGATATCGTGCCAGTAACTCCAATAGCACGTGCCTTTGTAATAATACTAATACTTGTCGGGCTCAGCGTGTTCCTGAGCGCGGTTACAATAATATCGAGTGGTTTTGTGAATTCAAGAATAGAAAGCCTTAGCGGCAGAATATCAAGGATTGAAAGGAGGGGGCTTGCCAAGCACATAGTGCTGATAGGCTATGGCCCTACGAACATATACATAGCCAAGATGCTCAAGCAGAAAGGCTCAAAATTCATAATAATAGTATCGGACAAGGTAACGTTCGACAGAATAAAATCGCTGGGCTACAGGGCGTATGTTGCCGACGAGACGCTGGCAGATGACATGGAGCAGTTCGAGCTTAAGAAGGCCAAGTACATAGTTATAGACACGAGCGATAGCGCAAGGTCTCTCTACGCTGCGATAATAGCCAAGAACATAGCATCATCAAGGCCGGTATCTGTTGTTGCAGACAATCCCGACATGGAAAAGCACCTCAAAGGCATAGGCGTAGAGCACATAATAAATCCTATAGAAATAGCGGCCAAGGACATCGCTTCAAGGATGGAATAGCTATGTTCCGGATTCCTTTATTACAGGTCCGAAAGTTATCTGTGGCTGCTGTCCTCCACTCAGCATTGTGACAGATCTGACCCAGTTGACCTTATAAACCGCACTCTGGCTTTCCAGCCCGAAATAGCTTACTGCTCCTATGCTTTTGCCCCTGAAATGCCCATAAGTCTGACTGGCTTCGGCCTGTAGGGTGTTGTTGTAAAAGAAGTATGCATTGGAAAATCCGTTTCCCAACCCTATTGTGAAAGTTCCTGAATTTGGGTTTGAGGTGCTGACGTTGGTTGCAGTTCCGTAAGTCACTGCGGCAGAACCTATGCCCTTCAAGCTGTATAGGTCTCCATAACATAAGTCGTCTGGTTCTACGCCAACGCTTATCCATTTGTTATCGTAGGGTCCGTTGCTGCATTCGTCGCTGGAGCCTGTACCGTTGACTCCGGTAACAATGCCGCCTATTCCAGAAGTGGTTAACGTTATCCTAGCTTCGGTAAGGTTATATATGTTTATTGGGAAGTTGTTGATTTTTTGTAGCAGTGCAAATCCTGTAAAATATGCACCATTATCAAGTGAGTAGTTCGTTCCTGCTAAATTTTCCCAACTGCTTGGCAATGACGTTCCGGCAAAGTTTGTATAATAATTGAATACGTTCTGGCCGTTGTCGTATTTGCCATAAGGCGTCGTGAGCTCTGGTGCCAGCCCGGAATGAACTCCGCTGAAGGTAGTGCTTATCGGGGTGAAATACATAAATATCGTAGTTTTGGTTGGGCAGCTATTGAAAAAGCAGCCAAGCTTGAACAGGGTCCTTTGCGGTAGTTTTACCCAGAATATCGCATTGCCGCTCATGCTGCTGTTGCAGTTCTCGCACCAATCATAAAGTTCTTGGTTATTGTAATAAAACCTCACGTTTCCCAAGTCCGGCGACTCGTGCAGAACATACGATGTGTTTTTGGGATTGAAGCTTATCCTTACTTGGTATCCGGGCTCTATGAAATTTATAAAAAACCAATCAAAGAAGTTGAAACTGCTTATTGTTATGTTTATCGGCACCGCGTATATGCCCCCTATGGTCTTCAAAGTCCCCTGCGTCCTAACAACGCCTCCATACCTATAATAGCTTGTTGCGTTGGGTGGCGGGCAATAGGCCGTTGATATGCTGCTGGGTGCAACGGCGCAATAGTTTGCATATATGCTGAATGTCCCAGAATAAAGCTTTCCCGGGCTCAGGGTCTGCCCCTTGAAAAACGCTATGCAGTACACTTTCTGACCCTGCAGCGCCACCTTAGGGGCGCAATAGCCAGAATTGCTCTCTACCCCTCCAACAAACGCGCTGAAGCTGCTGGTATTTATTATTCCGGGGTCTTCAAAATTTGCTACAACAAGCAGAGCAGTACCTGTTGGTACGTTGCTGCTCGTATAGTTTATTCCATAAACTGCGTCATAGCAGCCGAAGCTATTGTAAAAATTGCATTCTGTCGGAAGTATGGATTTTGGAAGCGATATGAAAAGGAAAAGTACTGCTATGGCAACTGTTATTATGAGCAGTACAGTGCTATAAGTGGTTATAAACTCAATCGCGCTTTGCGCCTTAGGGCCTTTTCGCATGATAAGGTTTGCAATTAACATTTTAAATATCATTCGCAGATATCAATACTGAGAGCATGCCTGCCGTAAAAATAACTGTCCATGGTATCGTACAGGGAGTGGGCTACAGGGCCCTAGTTGCGGAAATAGCCAAACAGTTTGGGATAAAAGGATATGTCGAAAATATGCCAGACGGCAGCGTTGAGATACTTGCAATAGGTAAAAAATCCAAGATAGAAGAGTTCCTGAAATTGATAAACGTCGATACGAAGCACGGCCCACAGGTCCACAAAATCGACTCGCATGCGGAAGAAGAAACCGACAGCTACGATACTTTCGAAATCAGCTAGTCAGGATTCTATCCCTGCTGTGCTAGAAACTCCTGCGCTGGCTCCTGCCTTGTTCTGCCTGCATTCGATGCTGCTTGTCTCCTCTATCCTGCTGCTTATGGTCCCTTCCTCGTCATACAGGTAAACCACAAAGTTTATCTTGTAGCTGTCCGGGAAATTGTTCGGGAGGGTATAAAGGTTTACCACCTTGTTTATGGTAGAATTTGGCCTTAGGAGCCCTATCCTTATCCTTCCATTCTCAAGCGGCATGTCGTGCGCCAGCGAGAGAGGCGCCTTTGCAACTATGTCGGATTCGCACCAGTACGTCTTTTCAGGGTCGTGGTTCCTGAACTCCACTTTCATTCTGAATTCGTTTTTCATAAAGGCCTTGAGCTCCTCCGGCTCAAAGCTTGTTTTCAATTCAACGGTCGCCATGAAAACACCATATCCGATAACACTTATGCGGCTTAAGTATTTTATATCTTTAACAAAATAATATGACAGTAGCGTTAAACCCGCAAAGAGATGCACATGCCAGCCATAAACGAAGCCAAGCTCATACAAGCAGAGGTAAAGCTGAGGAATCTTCTGGTTACCAAGGAGGTCACAGAGACCCGAAGGTCCATGGTAAGGTGGCTTGCCCTGTCGCTCGGCATAATAAATCCGGGAGAGACAAGGCTTAGCGCAATATACGTGCTGGATGCCATGCTCTACTTTCAGTTCCAAAAAAAGCAGGATCCGAACGTGGAGGAGCTTTCGGAATACATATCAAAGTCCTGGCAGCCCATAAACGAAAAGACTCTGCGCTACCACCTTTTGCAGCTGAAGACCAGCAACATAATCGTGCATTCGAAGGGCAGGTATTCCATGCTTTTTCCGGAAGATGGGGAAAAATATGACGAAAGCGCATGGATACGCGGCTATTTCGAATCCGAAATATCTCCGATACGCGAAAAGATAGCCTCTGTCATAAGGGAAATTAAAAAACGCTGAGCAAATAAGTGATAATATGTCGTCAGATAAGAGCATACTTCTATATGGAGGAATAGCGATAGTTGTAGTCATAGCGGTTTTCATAGCGATAGTGGTATCGTTCCAACCGTCCGGCCCGTATAAACTTGACGTTTCAATGAATGCCCCTAACTACAATCCGAATGCTACCTACCTGTTCAACACTACCTATTTCAACATAACCATAAGCAACACGGGCTCTGCTCCAGTTCGCGGTATGCAGGTCGGCTTTTATATGGACGACCAAGCCATAAAATACTACAACGTTTCGATACCTGCCCATGAAAGTGCCTATATAAGGGAAAACTATACTTATTCTCAGAACGGCACATACAATTTTTCAGTGGTGGCCGATCCAAGCCACATTCTTGACATTGCAAACTCGTCAATAACCTCCGCACAGTTCAGCATAAACGTAAGCAATCCGCAGCAGCCCAACCTTTACCAGTACATACCTTCGCAGAACACCAACGAGACTTATACGTTTACCCTATTTCCGAAGGGCATGGAGCTATCATCGCTGATGGATATAGAGTACAATGTGAGCCAGTTCAAGCCATTGCTCGGCCCAGATACCGGAATATCATTCAGCATAATGCATGATCTTTCTCCCCTGCTAAATCTAGGCAACGGCGTCTATTCAAGCTATGCCAACGGAACAAAGGTATACGGGCTATGGCTTGAAGGCGCAATAAGCAATGCAGACATAAAGTCGCTTTTGTCCACATATTCGTTCCCAGAGCACGGCTTCCAAAAGGGGAATTCGTCAGCACTTTTCGCAAAGCTGAACTATACAACTAGCTTCTGCAGCTATTCAAGCAAGGGCTGGACAAAGATATTCATATACTACAACGCTACTGAGGGCAGCAATTGCGAGAGCATGCTTGGCAGCAAGTATAACGACACCGAATACGCACTGCTCTCAAATGCGACATCGTCCCACAGCGCAGAATACGCAAAGGACGCGAACTTCACCTACAAGAATTCAACAAGCGAAGGTTTTGCAATAAGCCTAATAGGCAAGAATTATTCAATATACACGCTTTCCGAAGACGGGGCAGCAGGGAACTTTGCCAGCATTATGGGATTCCACCCGGCCATAAACATTTCAACATACCATAGGGTGTGCTCTGGCTACATATATGTCAACAACAGCACCGGCCTAAGCATGTGCACAGAATACTTCAAGTCATCAGTTCCGCAACTACAGAACTATTCGCTCTCGGATTCGATATCAATATCAAAGAATTACACGTTGCAGCTTTACTCGTTCGTTGATCTAAACTACAGCGAGGATGCCCTTTTCAACGCCGCATCGCTTTTCACAAAGCTAAATATTACGAATCAGTACTCGTCGTGGGAGCCTCTGGACAACAATGCATGCAGCTTTGCCAACTCTTCGATAGGGTGCAGTTACGAAAGCTTTAATTCCACATCCGGGAAGTACAGGGTAAAGATAAGCAACGTATTCAGCAGCCCTATAAAGATAGAAGCTATAGGTTGCAGTTCCTATATGCCTGTAAACGCAACAACGTCTATAAACGAAACCTTGGCAGCCGGCCAGAGCCTAAATGCATCATTCTCATGCAAGCTCCCGTCAATACCAATATCCAGCACGGTGTCCACATATTTCATGAACATGAGCTATTCAATGTCCGGCAAGCAGCTGTACGCCAACGGGACTCTTACCTATGCGGACTTCTACGTGGGCTGACCATAGATTCAAAGGCCCATGAAGTCCACGGCTCCCTTCCCCTTTGGGAATGCCCGCATTTTTTCAGCTTCGACAGGCAATCCTGTCTCGTCAGCTACGCGCTGCAGCTCGTCCAGCTCAAGGTGCCTTGGCAGGTACAATTCGACGAATTCATGTTCTCCTATTTTTATCCTCTTTACCGTGAACAGCATCTTCTGCAGCATCCCTGAACGCTTTACCTCAATCCTTATGCTGCCCTTGCTTATTATCGAAGCCACTTTGTCTTCCAACCTAACACCCATTATTTTTTGATTTTGCCGCCAGCATATTTATTAATTACGAAAAGCGCAGCAAATTCCAAATTCGACCATTTAATCCTATTTCATTCAAGAATCAAATCAATTATAAAATTTTAGCTTGCAATAGGTATAAATCGGTGCTCAATTGATAGCTGTCAGCTCTGGGTTTATAGGCGGGCTTTACTCTGCCATATACGCATATCTGCACGGCTACATTCCTGCAATATACGCGAATGTCCTTTCCTTCCTGATATCTTTCGCGGTATTTGCTGTGATACTTTTAATACTGATAGTGCTTTTCGTATACCTGTTTGGTTGGGGAGAAAGGAAAATAATGGGCAGGATGCAATCCAGGCACGGGCCAACATATACCGGTCCATTCGGCATACTGCAAAACATGGCAGACGTCATAAAGCTGCTCTCAAAAGAGAACATAATTCCAAACAATGCCGACATGCCGATATTCGGGATGATACTGCCTGTTGTATATGCCCTGTTCGTATTCACTTTCGCGTTCGTACCAATAACCAGCACTTTTGTCGGCATAAATACTTCTATAGCACTCATAGCCGTTTTCCTGGTGCTTTCTTTCATGCCGCTCCTGCTGTTCTTGGCAGGGTGGACCAGCGGAAACAAGTTCGGGTCCATAAGCGCGCAAAGGTCTGTGATAATGCTAGTAAGCTACGAGGTCCCTCTTATTCTCGTGGTAGCCTCGGTTGCCATAGCAGCACACGGATTCTCATTCATGAATATAGTGTCATCGCAGTCGCATGTGTGGTATGCCATCATGCTCCCAATAGGCTTTGTGCTATTTTTTATAATAATGCTGGCAGAGCTCGAAAGGCCGCCGTTTGACATAAGGGAAGCAGACAACGAGCTGATAGCAGGATGGCTTACCGACGTAAGCGCCCCATACTATGGCCTTGCCCTCTTTCTGGACTATACCAGGATGTTTGTTGGGACCCTACTAATTACACTACTGTTTCTCGGGGGTTGGAACGGCCCTGTTTTGCCTCCGTTCGCATGGACAATGATAAAGGTAGTAATACTTACCATTTTCATAATAGTAGTAAGAGCAACCACCGTCAGGCTTACAATACGCAAGCTGCTCAGGATAGGCTGGCTCTACCTGCTGCCACTGGCAGTAATAAACATTTTGGCATCTTATATAATATTTGTGTGGTTGGCATGACAATAATTAAGGGAATATATGAGGTAGGCAAAGAGATACTAAAGAAGCCTTCTACGCTCGAATATCCAGAGGTAAGGGAGGACCTTGCCGACAACTACAGGGGCATACACAAGCTTGACATGAAAACGTGCATAAGCTGCGCAGCATGCGCAAGGATATGCCCAAACCAGACAATAGACATGGTTGATACGGAAACAGACAAGGGAACAAAAAAGATGCCGCAGATAAATCTCGATCGCTGCCTTTTCTGTGCGCTATGCGAGGAGGTGTGCCCACCACAATGCCTGATACTTACCAAGGACTACGATTACGAATCATATGACAGGAGGGAATACGTCAAGCGTCCGGAAGACCTGCAATGAGGTTTTGAATGTACGAAATTTTGCTGTTGGCAATAGTTGCAATAATTGCAGTGCTTGAACTGGCAGCGATAGCGTTCATATTCATATCGAAGAGCCTGCTTCATTCGGTAATAAGCCTGACTCTGGCTTTTGTAGCCAATTCTGCACTCTTTCTGGCAATGCAGCAGCCTTTCCTCGCTATAATACAGCTCTTCATATTCGTAGGCGGGATATCAACGTATGCCATTGTCGGAGTCGCTTCTGCAAGCTTCTCGAAATTCCCCCATACAAACAGGCTCGCTTTCATAGCCGTGTTCATAATACTGCTGACAGTTATATCCTATCCCGTATTCGGAATGAAAAATACCGTAATGCAGCACAATAGTTTCACTGCACTGCAGGTAAAAACTGGAATATCCTCGTACATGGGGCTTTTCTATTTGATAACGGCAATGCTGTTTGGCATAGCAATAGGTTCAATAATTCTGGTAAAATCTCTCGGGCGATCTAAATGATTGAGCAAGCATTCATATTTCTTGGTTTCGCTGTGTTCGTTCTGGGAGTAGCTGGAATAGTTTCGAGCAGGAACGTGATTATAATGCTGCTTTCTACTGAAGTGATAATGCTGTCTGCATCTTTCATGGCCGTAGTGTTCTTCAATTTCAATGTCAACGGCAGCATAGTTTCCCTTCTATTCACCATATGGTCGATAGCGGCAGCGGAAGTAATAATGGTCATAGTGTTCTACAGATATCTGGCAGGCAGCAAAGCGAGCCTTGACATAAAATCGCTTTCAAAACTAAGGGATTGAAATGCTTACATTGTTGGTTATATTCCCGCTTCTGGCCGCATCGTTCCTGGCCCTGCTTACCTACGGCAAGGAAAAATACACAGGCCCGATAGTGCTTGCGGGAAGCCTGATAACTTCACTGCTGATAGCATATGCATCATTTAGCTCTTACGGCAAAATCCAAGAGCTCGGCTGGTTCGGGATATCCGGATATACTTTCCATATAACTACGCAACTGCTCCCGCTTAACATCATACTTGCGATGCTTATCGGAATCATAACCCCTCTGATAATGCTGTATTCAATGGGCTATATTGACTCAAAGATGGAAAGGCCTAGATTCTTCTTCGAGATGGGCATCTTCGCTTCTGCCATGCTGCTTTTTGCAATATCCGGAAACTTCATAACGATGTTCATAGCCTGGGAGATGCTGGGAATAACGAGTTATCTGCTCATAGGCTTCTGGTACCACAAGGAGCATGCGCCATATGCTGCAAGAAAATCTATATCGACCATAATAATAGGGGACTTCTCCATGCTGGCGGCAATGCTTATAATATGGTCGTCCTATCACACGTTCAGCTTTTCCGCAATACTCGCTGCCCCCTCTACGGTGTATCTGCCGATAGCAATGATTCTTGTGCTCGTAGCGTGCTTTACCAAATCTGCCCAGTTCCCGTTTCACGAGTGGCTTGCCGACGCCATGGAAGGCCCGACTCCGGTTTCTGCTTTTCTCCATTCTTCAACAATGGTAAAAGCCGGGGTATTTCTGGTTCTTGTGCTCTCTCCTCTTTTCTTCAAGGCCGGCCTGTCTGAACTGATACTTTCAATAGGCATAATATCAGTGATTCTCGGAGCCTCAAACGCCATATCATCCCATCATGTAAAAAAAATACTCGCGTATTCTACAATAGAGGACCTAGGTTTGATGTTCGTAGCCATAGGCCTACATGCGATAATAGCTGCGGTGCTGTTCTTCATAGTGCAGGCGTTTTACAAAGCCGTACTCTTCATGTCTGCAGGCTCGATAATGAGGGCGAACAATGAAGAGGAGGATATATACAAGCTGTACGGCTCATCAAGCAGGAAGTCGCTTTATGTGCCTATGCTGATAGGCGTGGTTTCCATAGCTGGCATATTTCCTCTAAGCGGATTCTTCGGAAAAGCAGCCATAGACACTGCGGCTTCTTCGAACATTTTCGCGTACGTAATACTGGTAATAATAGATTTTGCAACAAGCGCCTACATATTCAGGTGGATGTTCATACACTCGCGCAAGAATTCAAAGGCTCATCAAAGCAATTACGCGCAAATACCACGCAGCATGATATACGCTGGTGCGATAACATCTGCGCTTGTAATACTTGCCGCGGTTGTTTTCTTCTACATAAGCGGTTTTCTTTCCTATTACGGGTACAGCGCAAGTCTTTCGATAAGCCTGCTGGATTCGATAATCGAAACTGTGGCTGTAGCGTTGGGCATAGCCCTATCTTACAAGCTTTTCATCCTTGCAAAACCTACTGGAGAGATAAAAACGCGCTTGTATTACGCCCTTTTCAACAGCGTGCTGGTAAATGCAGCATATGCGTACATTGCCAATGCGATAATGTATTTTGCAGAGGGCATTAACGTGCTGGATGAGCTCATATACGGATTCTTCGCCTCCGGAGGCGAGGGCATGGTGGCCATATCAAATAAGCTAAGGCTGATAGTAACAGGAGATACAAACAATTATCTGATAGCCTTCGTGGCTGGCATAATACTCATAATATTGCTTTTGCTGGTGTAACCGTGCTCCCAATAATTTTCTTGATGCTTGCCATCCTCGGCATAGGGGGACTTGTGGCAGCCCTGGCTGGAAGCTATTCAAGATCCAAGCGCACGGCAATACTTTTTAGTGCAGTGGCGCTTCTGGTTGCCTCATATATGATACTAGAAGCCCTCACTTCGCCAGGGTTTCTAGGGAGTACGGAATCGCTTCCGTACATAGGGCAGTTCGGAATATACCTGTCATTTACCATAACGCAATTCGGAGTAGTGCTAGTGCTGCTTGCTTCGATAGTCTCTTTCGCAGCATCGGTCGCAGTTTCAACCAAATTTGAGGACAACAAAAATCTTTATCCTCTCATACTGCTTTTCGAATTCTCGGCCATTGGGCTGTTCGTCTCGGCCAACCTGTTCCTTTTCTACATATTCTGGGACGTTGGCGTAGTGGCATCATACTTCCTGATAAGCGCTTTCGGAAAAGGCGAGAACAAGCACGCGGCAAACACCTTTCTAATATATTCCATATTTGCCAGCGCCGTCCTGCTTTTTGGCATTATGCTGATATATTTTTACACCCCAGTGCATTCGTTCGACATAAGTTACATAGCGTCTCACAGCTTCGAAATACCCGCAGATATACAGGGTACGATATTCACGCTATTTTTTATAGCATTCATGGTAAAAATGCCAATATTCCCGTTTCATTCATGGATTGCAAACGCGTATTCTGAAGCCCCTACGCAGGGGTCAATGCTCATATCCGGGGTGCTGTCAAAATTCGGAGCCTACGGCATGCTGCTGCTTTTCACGGTTTTCACCTTCTCTTCGGAGTTTGCCAAATATGCATTTGTGATAGGGGCAATATCTGCGTTCTACGCCGCTTTCGTGGTGATGAGGCAAAAGGACCTCAAAAGGATAACGGCGTATTCCAGCATGCTGGAATCAGGAATAATACTGGTTGGCATATCATCGCTCAACGTTTTCGGAATTGCAGGCGCGTTATATCTGATGCTCGCGCACGGCCTCGTGATGGCCTTGATGTTCGCAGTAATTGGCGGCATAGAAATTTCATACGGCAGCAGGAACATAACGATGCTGAAGGGCATAGTGAAAGATTCGGTAGGATCTGCATATTCCTTCTTGGTCGGCACCTTCGCATCCACTGGAATACCTTTGACTGCTGGATTCATAGCCGACGTCCTTATATTCATAGGCGCAATAAAAACCTACGGGCTATATGGGGCAATACCAATATTCAGCATAATGCTGCTCGGTTTTTACATGTATTACGCGGTAAACAAATCATTCCTTTCTACGAAGGAATCATCACAGAGCATAGCCAAGCTGCCTCGGCAGATGGCGTTTACATACGCCATTGCAATGGCTGCAATATTCATTTTCGGAATATTCCCGTATCTGATAACTGCACTTTTCGGGATATGAGTGGTATAAATGTTTGAAATCTTGAATTTTGCCATACCAATTATCTTCGTAGGGCTTATAGCATCTGGACTCGCCACGGCAATGCACAAAAACAAAAAGCTGTCTTTCCTGTCCAATACGATAATGCTGCTCCTGGTTCTGGCATTCGGGATATACTATTCCGCATTTTCAATCTCATTCAATGCTGTCTCGCTATACCATGTCTATCCGTTTTCATCGTTCCTTCTGATTCTGTTTTCCCTGGCCCTGCTCATAGCCAATACTGCAGCACTGCATCTCGACGAAAAATACGTAAAATTCGGAACGATGCTTCCCCTACTTTCTGTTGGCATACTCTCAGTAGGCATGGTCGCTTCGTTACTTACAATAATAGTTTCAATAGAGCTCATGACAGTTCCGACGATATTGCTTATAGCATTCAGCGGAAAGCAGTTTGCAGAGCCTGCGACTAAACTTTTTCTCATGGCCGCGATATCCATAGCAGTGCTTGCGTTTGCCATAACTCTGGTCTTTCCGTATGATTCTAGCTTGTCGCTCTCGCAGGCAGCATCGGGCAACGTAGGCTCCCAATACTTCTTGGTATTGGCTCTGGTGCTGCTTGTAGCATCGCTAGGCACGGAAGCTGCACTATTCCCATTCGATCTTTGGATACCGGACGTTTATCAGGGATCTCCGCACAGCGTAAGTCCGCTTCTGGCAGGAGTAAACAAGAAAGTGGCGTTCGTAGCCCTGATAGAAATAGCATTCGTGGTATTTTCCGGCCAAAAGGCAGAAATATCCTTGGTATTCGAGGTGCTTGCCATACTTACAATGTTCTTCGGCAACCTCGGGGCAATGGTACAGACAAACGTGAAGCGCATGCTGGCATATTCATCCATATCGCAGGCAGGATACATAATGGTCGGCCTTGCCGCATTTTCGGCCTTCGGTCTAGAAGCGTCTCTTTTCCAGATATTTGCGCATTCGTTCATGATAATAGGCGCTTTTGTTCTGGCTGGCTTTTTATCAATGGAAGGGCTCAATACAATAAACGACTATTCTGGCTTATATAAGAGAAGCGGTTTCCTTGCGTTTTCGCTTACTATAATGATGCTGTCAATGGCAGGCATACCCGGTCTCATCGGCTTCGTCGGCAAGTTTCTGCTGTTCTCCAGCGCAATAAGCTCCGGATTGATTGCCCTGGCCTTTTTGGGAATAATAAACAGCTTTCTCTCGATATACTACTATGGCAAGCTTATAAGCAACGTCTACTCCAGCAGATCTCACAAGACAATGCACGTGCCAAAGACAATATATCTTCCAATATTGGCCACAGTTATAATAATAATCGTTTTCGGCGTATATCCCACGCCCCTGATGTATCTGGCTCATTCGGCTGCAGCATCACTGTTCTCGATTATTTGACTAGCTTACGCAGGAAAAGGCGCTTAAGCATCAGCGTAGGGCTGTCCATGTCCCCGTACTTAGAAAAGAAGCTCTCAGCCCCAAGGGCCTTCGCAATGCCTATGAACCTTTCCATGTGCGCTTCGCTTACCTTTGAATAATAATCGTGAAGCGCAGCATGCATCTTCAAGTCGGCGCCATAGGATCTCCGCCAGTCCTTATCATAAAGCGAGAGCTTCCTTCCATCTTTAATGTGGAGGTAAATGCTTCTAGCCGCGACCTTCGCACATGCAATCCCAAATATTATGCCTCCTCCAGTGGTTGCTTTGGTCTGGCCCGCGGCATCTCCTAACAAAATAACGTTGCCCTCAGCAGTTTTGGCCCTGCTAGAAACTGGTATTATGCTTGCATGGCCCTTAATCAATTCGGCACCATCTATGATTCCTTTTACTTCCTCGGTTCCAGTGAAAGAGTCAAATGCCATCATGCTGTGCTTTTTTACCTTGTCCGTTATGCCTATTCCAAGCTCCGCAACAGAATCGGAATATGGGGCAACCCAGCCGAAAAATCCCTGGGCGTATTTCTTCGAGAAATAAAGGTCAACAATGTTCCTGTTGCTTATCTTTGCATTTTTGTATTCTGCCTTGTATGTTAAAACGAAGCTCTTTATCTGCGGGAATGCAAAAGCCCTCGCCACGCTGGATACTGCGCCGTCCGCTCCGACTATTACAGTATTGCCGTCGTCAAAATCTCGTATGTGCTCCAAATCTAGCCTGCTGCCGAGTTTTACTTCCACTCCCGCCTTTACGGCGCTCCTGTAATTGGCCTCGGCGAGCTTTCCCCTGTCAAGGACATACGCCTGCACGTTTTTGGCTATCACGTTGAGCGTCTGCCTGCCGAAGTGCAGCCTTGCCCCGCTTAGCGTATTCACTATGCTGTCCTTATAGTCTATGCCGCTGAGCTCAAGGCCCTTCTTGGACAGTATGCCTGAAGCCTTTTCAGATCCTTCGGAAACATCCTTTTTTCCGTCATAGACCGTTGTCTCAAGACCGTGGCTTGCCAGCTCTTTGGCCATCACCAAGCCAATTATTCCGGCTCCAACCACAACTACTCTTTTCAAACGAAACGCCTCTGCGGTATTTATAGCTTTCTATTTAAACTTATTATTAACTGCGGTGGTTCAACGCCAAACAAGAAAAGCACAAAAAAAAGCGATACGAAGCCTGCGGGCACCCAAACGGGCAGCCTGGAATCCCCTAAAATATCTATTTATAACATAGTCGTCAGTGCTGACCTTCATGCTGTCGTCGACCTCTACGCCCTCTCAAAAGAGGTAAAGGCCGTGGATTACGAGCCTGAGCAGTTTCCCGGGGCGATATTCAAGATATCCGAGTCCAGGACCGTCATACTATTCAAGAACGGCAAGATGATATGCACGGGTGCTAGGACGGAACCTGAGGTCAAGAGCATACTAGAATACGTTGCAAAGGTAATGTCCAAATACGTGATTTCGCTTAATCCGCCGGAAAAGTGAATCTGTACATCACAATTTTGAGACGGATTTAAGCTCCTTGTCAAATTCCCTGAAGAAATGCTCCCAGGAATAGTTTTCAATAACACGTTTTCTTCCGTTTCTTCCAATCATAGCGGCAAGCTCAGGATCCTTAGATACCTTCAGCATTGCGTTGCACATAGAATGCTCGTCCTCGACCAGATAGCCCGTCTTGCCGTCTATCACGGTCTCTCTAGGGCCTCCCTGGTTGAGCGCTATGACAGGCTTAGAGCTTGCCATAGCCTCTAGCGGCACAAGCCCGTAGTCCTCGTTAATTGGCGGATACAGCACTGCCGTGGCTCCCGAATAGGCATCCCTGAACTCGTCCTCTCCCACATTTGCCATTATGGAGATATTCTTACTGCCTTTGGCCATTTCTGTTATGCGCTTATAGTAATCTTGATAAAATGCATCTTTCGATACTGCACCCATCAGTACGAGCCTATATCCTTTTGCCTTTTTGCTGAATTCTTCAAATGCTCTTATCGCAAATTCCTGGTTTTTGTTTGGCGAGATACGCGAAGGGTATAGGAAATAATGTTCGTCTCCCCTGTTTCTGTACAGCTTGTAATCTATGCCCCCGCCGAGCACTCTGGCGTCATTTCTTCCCAAGTATTTTTCTATTCTTCCCTTGGTGTTCTGGCTGTTGGCAACTATGCGTTCTATTCTATTTACTACCTTCCTATCCATGCGCCTTACTGCTTTTATGCCCAGATAATGCACAGGTTTCTGATAAAACTTTTTCATGGACATCCTGAACCTGTACATGTCATAGGCGTCGCGCAGGGGCGTATGGCAATACCATAGCACGCGCTCGTTCCTGTTCCTTATCCAGTGGCTCGGAGCTATGTGCGCGTTTATCACGTCGTAATCCTCGTCCACGTTCATGTTATAAAAGCCGAGGCCGTACTTCAATCCTTGAAAAACTCTCCCGTAGGCGGGAAATCCGGTAGAATTTCCCCCTATGACTTCAACATCGAGCTTTCCATACTCAGGAAATGTCCCTTCAGGGTCATATTCTGCCGTTATTATCTTGGCACGGTAATGCTGGGCTATCTTCAGAACTACTTTTTCAGCGCCTCCCTTTAGCGTGAGGTTGGCCTGGGCAATGAGCACCTTCAATCCAATCACTATATAATAAATTCCAGCCATCAATTAAATAACGTGCGCAGCAATAGGGATAAATTAATAAATGTAAAAAACAAAGAGCAAGGAAGCTGAAGGGCTGTTTTTATGGATCTGGGAGAAGGCATCAGGAAGGCAATGGCAAAGCTATCGCGAGCCACCATAATAGACGCAAAGACGATAAAGGAGTTCAACAAGGAGCTGCAAAAGACCCTGATAAGCAGCGACGTAGACGTTTCTCTAGTGCTTAAGCTTACGAGCAGCATAGAGCAAAAGGCCCTAAAATCGAATCCGCCTCCCGGGATTACGCCTCACGATTATATAACCGACATAGTATATAACGAGCTGGTTTCATTCATGGGCAAGACATACGAGCCCGAAATGAAGCCGCGCAGGATATTACTTATGGGTTTGTACGGCTCCGGAAAAACTACCACTGCTGCCAAGCTGGCAAAATA
>JAKBRD010000001.1:72841-85319 GCA_021834865.1 Microcaldota archaeon
CCCGAGGATGTGGAAGTGCAAAAGCTGAATTTCGAGAGCTTCTACGCACAGCTCAAGGCGCTTAACAGGATGGGCCCGCTCAAAAGCGTTTTCGGAATGCTTGGCGCATCGGATATGCCAAAGGACGTTATAGAAAAGGGCGAGGAAAAGCTCGGAAAATACAAGGTAATAATATCTTCAATGACGAAGGAGGAGCGCCTCGACGAGCACATACTGCATCAGGACGGTCGCATAAGGAGGATAGCGCTCGGAAGCGGAACATCCGAAAAGGAAGTAAGGGAGCTGCTTTCAGACTTCGCAAAAATGAAGAAATCGTTCAACATGTTGAAAAACGACAGGAATATGAAAAGATTTATGTCAAAATTTTCGGGCTGATAAAAAGCATAAAAAAAGAAAAAAAGAAAAAGAGCAACGGATAACAACCTTATCTCTTTTTCTTCGAAGACTTTGACTTTGGTTTAGACTTCTTTGTGCTTTTCTTTGAAGTCTTCTTTTTTGCTGCCTTTGCCATTTATCTCACTTTTAAACCTATGCATACTACAAAAGTAATCTATAAAAAATATACTGAATAAAATAAACTATAAAATGAATTAAATTTTATCTTCATATACATTAATTTATCAAAGTAAATTAATTTTATAAGTGTAATAATGGACAAAAAGGAAGCCGTAAGTCAAAGGCTCGAAGAACTTGAAGAAGAACTTTCGAAGACAAAGGACAACAAGGCCACCAACAAGCATCTTGCAAAGCTGCGTTCCAAGGTCGCCGAGGCGCGCCGCGACCTGGTAGAAGCGGGAAAACGGCAGCACGGCAAGGGTTTTTTCATAAAAAAGACCGGGGATTCCACAATATCGCTTCTCGGATTCCCGAGCGCCGGAAAGTCATCCCTGCTTAACATGCTTACAAATTCGAGGTCAAAAACCGCTGCATACGCGTTTACAACGACAACGATAATACCCGGGACCATGATATACAACGGCGCGCACATACAGGTGCTGGACATGCCTGGCATAATAGAAGACGCGCATCTCGGCAAGGGCGGCGGAAAGGCCGTGATAGCGCAGATGCGCGTTTCGGACCTTGTGGTCTTTGTGATAGATGCTACCAACGCCTGGCAGCTTGACGCACTTATGACGGAACTGAAGGGCCTCAATATACACATAAATGAGCAAAAACCCCGCATTTCGATAATAAAGAAGAATGATGCCAACGGGATAATGCTGGAAGTAAACAAATCCGGGCTGCTCGAGGATGACATAAAGGCAATACTCAATGCATTTGGCATATTCAAGGCAATAGTCAAGATATGGGACAGGGTAAATGAGGACGACCTTATAGCGATAATATCCGAAAAGGCATATTACATGAGGGGCATAATAGCCCTGAACAAGGTAGACCTGCTGGGGCAGAACAAAAACATACAATCGGATATTTCAAAGCGCTACCCAATGCAGGTTTTTCCGATAAGTGCAACTACTGGCCATGGAATAAACGAATTGAAAGTAGGGATATACGAGAATCTTGGCATAATGAGGATATTCCTAAAACCTAAAATAGGTGGAGATTCCGAACCAATTATAATAAGCAAGAATGCCACCGTCGGCGAGCTGGCCGGAAAAATACACACGTCAATAGTTGACGAGCTGAAATGTGCATTTGTTGACGGCCCCAGCGTGAAATTCAGGAACCAGCGCGTAGGGGTAAAGCACGTACTGCGTGACAGGGACACTGTTACGTTCATAAAGGAAAGATGAGCCCAAGTCAGCCCATGGATAAAAATATATGCTTATAATCAGATATGTCTGCGGAGGTAAAAATGGCGATAAAATATTGGGAATTCGAAGATGCGCCTTTCAGGGAGAAGGTCAAGAGCCCAAGGGTTGCGGACATTGCAAGGATATTCTTCGAAAACGAGACCGAGGCGTACAGGTTCGCCGTACTCTTAAGCATGGCAAAGAAGGGCGGGCTGCGGCTCAAGGATGTCCCTGAAGGAATACCGGTCGCCACGGCAAAGAGATACCTGGATTATGCAGTCCAACTGGGCCTGCTGAAGCACGAAAATTCAATATACGAGCTTACGGACAGGTATTCTAAGCCTTTTAGGAACATAGCATCTTACATAAAGGCATGGATGGAGACGCCTTTGGAAGAGGATCTCTCGGCAGAGTTTGTTAATGCGAAGCAGGGGAAGCAGGACAAAAGGGGAGGAAGAAGCCAAAAAGAAAGCGCGGATTCGGGCCCGGCGGGAATTCCATAACATTAGCGAACCGCTAAACTTATTTTGAACCCGCGACCATCAGCTTAGAAGGCTGCTGCTCTGTCCAAGCTGAGCTACGGGCCCTTAAATCCGTCGAATTAGATTGTGCACGCCAATATTAAAGAACCTTTTCGTATTGTCTGCTATCTTAACGGCGCAGCTTTCGAAATCCATGCCCTTGGCTTTGGCAATCAGCATTACTGACTTGTCAATGTCATATACGTGCATGCCTGCTGTTGGAGAATCAGTCTCTGCCATTATGTTTGATATTGGTATCGGCTCAATGGCTGCCATTCTTTTTGCTGAGTGCATTGGTGGCACGGAGACCATAAATCCCATTTTTGCCACCCTTTCGGCCTGCTCTGCATTCCCTTCAAAAAAGTGGATATGGGCTTTCTTTATCGCCGATGCGCCGAGAATATCCAAGACGTCGTCCAACGCGTCCCTAGAATGGACGCTGGCGGGCTTGTCGAGCTCTATCGCAAGATTCACGAACTTTTTGAAGACTTCTTTTTGCCTTTCCCTATCCTTTTCGCTGTTTGCAAATTTGTAATCAAGCCCTATCTCTCCTATTGCGGATACGCTCTTTGCATTGGCCCTTATCAAGTTTACGTTGTAATCGATCTCGTTATCCGCCATCTTCAGGGCATTTTCTGGATGGACGCCCAAAGCCACGAACACTCCCGAGCGCCATATTTCTCCAATTATTGACATGTTTGACTTGGTGTCTACCCCGTTGACTATCAAGGCCGTGACTCCGCGGCTGTTTGCTATGTCCAGCTCCTCATCGCTAAGAAAGTCCGGATGGCAATGTGCATCTATCAACTCCAGCTTCTGCTTGTACTTGAAGTCTTCATTTTTAGCGCTAAGCTGCGTTAATGCCATAAAAATATCCTCAAGTTAAAAACATACTACAAAAGATATATATTCTTTATTTTAAAATATACTTAAATACGGTTTTGGTAATGGAATCCCGAATGCCTGATAGAAAGCCTAAATCCAAGGCACGCCACATTAATCAGTCTGTTGCGGAACTTTCGAGGCAGAAGAATTACTACAAGTGGAGTAGCATAGTTCTTTTGATCATAGTAATAATCCTCGCATTCTCAATTGCAAATCCGCTCAAGCCTGCGAATGAGCATTTCGGCTCAAGGCTTACCAACATAGACGTTCCATTCAGCCCTCAATACTTGTCGATAATAAACAATGCCCCTAATTCATATTTCAACACTGCAGCCCTGAAGCTTCTCAACGGTTCGCTAACCGACGAGATAATAGACACGCCCCCTACTTTAAAGTCAAATAATACTTTCGTGGTAAACGGAAAGCCCAGTGTGATATATATAGGCGCAATCTCCTGCGTATTCTGCGGAGAGAACAGGTGGGCGATGGCACTTGCCCTGTCGCGCTTTGGCAATTTTTCGAAGCTGTACGAAGGCTACAGCAGCTTCGGCGACCATGACGTTCCTACTATATATTGGAACAACGACAACTACACAATTCCAGAGGGAGTGGGCTTCGGCAACTACTACAGCAGCAAATATATAAACTTTATATCTGCAGACTATGAATCCCCAATAGTGGACGGATTTGAGGTACAGCCTCTATCCTATTTTGTAAGCCAAGCACCTAATGCCACGTACAAGTCGGCAATGTCATTCATGAACTCTACTAACGATTTCCAAGGCACGCCGTTTACCTTCTGGGGAAAAGTCCTTGTCCCAGGGGCTACCGGGATAGTTTTCGGAAATACAACCCCTGATACGTCAACCCTTCCACTGACAAACGAAACGCACGCACAGGTATTGTCACAGCTCAAGAACTTCAACGATCAGTTCGCCTGGGGCGAGTACGCGGCTGCTGACGTATATGTGGCCTACCTGTGCCCATCGCTTAATAATACTCCGCCGGTTTGCCAGTTGCAGGGAATAAAGGATCTTGAGTCTGCCATGGGTGTTTGAATGGGTGTTTACGAAACGTTTAGGGTGCTTTACATAAGAAAGCCAAAATACATTGCGCTGAACATCGCAGCCTTTTTCATATACTACTTCGTGATGAGGGGTATAGTCCTTATCGACAACAAGATAATACTTTTCAACAACAATGCCTCAGAATACCTGTTCTATCTGATAGCAATAACCTCATCGGTTCTCGTCACATTGGCCATATATTCTGCCTTCAATACGAAAAACAACAGAGCCAAGGTATCTGCGCCGGTCTCCGGGAGCGCAGTGGCTCTGGCCGGAAGTTTCGCGGTAAGCTGCGGTTGCAGCTTCTCTGCACTTTCGTATCTTGCCGTAATAGGGCTGAGTACAGGCTCGATTATAAGCCTAGACACAACTATAGCGAATTACGAGACTCCGCTAATGCTTGCTGCGCTCGTACTAAACCTTGTAATACTTGGGTACTATTCAAGCAAGCTTTCAAAACCCTCATGCGCAATAAGGAAGCCCAAGAAATCAGGGAATAGGCGAAAACAGGTAAGATGAAATGGCAGCAAAACGCCAAAATGACAAGAAAAGAAAACGTCAAATACATCAAGCCCATGCAAAAAACCCTTCAACATCAAGCGCAGCAGATAAAAATCCAAGAAAAGCAGGCGCTACAAAAATTGCTAAATCCAAGGTGCAAAAGCGCAGCCTGTCCACAAAAAAAGTCCAGAAAGCAGGCAAGGTTAAATTGCCACGCGCAAAAAGAGAAGTCGAGCCTCAGGTGGCGAATTACACTCCGGAGCCTCCAGATTCATACAACCATGCAATCATAAAGAACCTGCTCGCACAGCGCAGCGGCGATGAAAGCGTCGTTTCTTCAGAGGCCATAATGTTTTCAAAGCTCATCATGTATTTGAGCATGCCTGCAAGTGAGCAATACCGGTCAGGATTCAGGCTGGGCAAGCTGTATTACAGCCAAGCCGTAAGCTCAAGGCCCAAATGGTACGAAGATTCAATCCCTGGGCTCGCGAAGTTTTTCCAGAAGCTAGGCTATGCTGCAAAATACGGGATATCAAGGCATGGCAGTCCTACCATAACTTTAAAATCGAATTCAAGCATTAAGCTTGGCTTCAACGTTCATTCGTTTGAGGCAGGCATAATATCTGGTTTTCTCAGCAGCGCCAGGAACTCTTATATGGCAATGCACGAAAGCGAGTGTGCATGCAATGGCGCGGAAGAATGCGTATTCGAGCCAGGCCAAAAGGACGAATCTATAATAAATAAAAATACGTTGATGAGGAATTTTGCAAAGCATCTCGCCACTTCCCACATCAAAAAGAGGGAACACGGGGATTTCTCTTGGATATACAACGCGATTATACTCTCAACAGTAAAGCACGTAAGAGGTCCGATTCCAGAAATGCGCCTTCTGGGCGAATACGCCAATAAGGAATTCGGTTTCGATGAGTCAAATTCCGGGAACCCTGTGCGCATGATTTCAGAAATAATGCGCTCAGTATCTGCTTCAAGCAACTCCGAATACGATAAATCTGCGATAAAATTTACCTTCGATCCCCTTAATTCGGATTCACGCTATATGGACTCTCTGGAAAAGTTTGCTTCAGGTCTGACCAACGGCGCAGCCAAAATATCCATAAATCTCTCAAACACTGGGCTTTCCTATGACCTTGTGATAAGCTTTGGCGCAAAGCTTTTAAAACTGAAGAATAAATAACCTAAAATGCTGGTGTTTCTCTGGGAACTGGCTTAAGGATAGCTTACAACTAAAGCGCCACACCAGAAATTCGACCACAGCAACAACGAAACTCGACAGCGGAGGTAACAATGACTCTAGAATTCATGGACAAGATAGCCCCGTACATACCTACGATAAAGGGTCCGAAAAAACCCCTGTCGCTAAGGGAAAAGATGTACTGGACCGCAGGCATAATGACTATCTACTTCATGCTTTACAACGCTTATGCCATAGGTGTCAGCCCCACGGCCGTTTCGCAGCCGGTGTTGCAGCTCATAAGCATAATATTTGCAGCCAAAATCGGCAGCCTGATAACCGTTGGAATAGGGCCTATAGTGCTTTCCAGCATAATTTTGCAGCTGCTTAACGGCTCCGGACTGCTAAAAATGGACATGAACGACACTACGCAGAAGTCCAGGTTCCAGGCAATGCAGAAGCTCGCAGCCATGTCGATAGCAGTAATAGAATCCGCTGTTTTCGTTATAAGCGGGTATGTGCCTGTTATAAGCTCTGCACAGATAGGCATAGTCATATTGCAGCTCGCCATAGGCGCCATAATAATCATATTCCTTGACGAGATAATGACAAAATACGGAATAACCTCCGGAATAAACATGTTCATAGCTGGAGGGGTTTCGTTCGCAATAGTCGCAGGAACAATAAAGATACTCATACCGGAAGCAATAGCTGCAATACAGGCTGGGGGCGCTGCGGCTCTTTCCAATGCTATAATGGCTTTCGGCCCTCTGTTCTTCGCGATAATAATATTCCTTATAAGCATATACGCCTACGGCATGAAGATAGAGCTGCCGCTGAGCTTTGAGCAGCTCAGGGGCGTTGGAGGAAGATTGCCAATACCATTCCTGTATGTAAGCGTGCTTCCTGTCATACTTGCCACTGCCCTTGAGGAAAGCTTAAGCGTCTGGTTCAAGCCATTGCTCTACAACGTTGGCGGCTCGCTAGGCAACATAGCAAAATTCATAGGGCTTTACCAGAACATAGGCGGCACTGTGACGCTCAACGGAGGGCTTCTGTACCTGATATCCCCTGATTTTCCGCTTCCATACGCTGCGCCTTACGGAATAGGAAACTATGCTACTTATTTCACTTATCTGGCTACGCACACCACGCAGCTATTCATGCCGTGGGGCGGCTTCGTGCTCGTTCCTGAATGGATACACATGATAATATACGTGCTGGTATTCGTAGTCCTTTGCGTCATATTCGGAAAGTTCTGGGTAGAAATGACCGGGCAGTCTCCAAAGAACATGGCCCAGCAGCTCGGCGATATGGGCTGGCAGATACCAGGGTTCAGGCGCGACCCGAGGATAGTTGAGAACGTGCTCAACAAATACATACCGACGATAACAGTGCTTGGCAGCATATTCGTTGGATTGCTTGCAGCCGTAGCCAACCTTACCGGAGCCATAGGCACTGGAATAGGGATACTGCTTACAGTTGGAATAATATACATGCTGTACCAGCAGCTCGAGCAGGAGAGCCTTTTCGAGACTTATCCGATGCTGGACAAGCTAACCAAATAGAATGCATAATAAGGGTAAAAATAAAGCTTGCCGGATCCTATCCGGCACAAAGGAAAAGACTTTCCGCAAAAGCGGAGAGCTCAAAGCTCTCCTACCCTGCGCTTCTGTGCTCTCTTCAAGCGCTTGCGCCTTTTCTTTTTCCATTTCCAGCGCATTCGCCCTTTCTTCTTCCATTTTCTAGGGATGCTTCCCAAAATAACACCTTTGAACATTGCCGCTACTAAGCTGCATCGGCGTATAGTATTTATCCATCATCCTTTAAATAAGTTCTGTATTCATATATACTGTCCTAATAATCTGTACGGTGTTGCAACGCACAAAGGCATAATCGCATACATAGTAATAATACTCCTTATAATTGCGCTTTGGTATTTCACCATCGGTTTCAGGATTCCCACAAGAATAACGAGTACGTCAACGCTTTCAAGCACAATAAAGCCAAATACTACTCCAAACGTCACGACAAACAAAACCACTACGGCCTCAACAACAATATACTACCTGAGCAACTGCGCCGATCTCGGAATATTCAATTCTACGAGCAACACCATAAACACTAACTACTGCCTTTGGCACGGCGGCACCATAGGCATATGGGTTGCTTCCGGAAGCACCAAAAGCATAAGCTATTCAATAAAAGGCATAAACAACATAACCTATCTTAACGGCACGTCTTCGTATTCGTGCGTTACGTTCCTTCAGAATATGACGCTTCCGGCTCAGGTGTACAACGTGACTTTGAAGACGGGAAAGCCAGGAGGCACATGCAGCAACAAGTACGCATTCATAAAGCTTAATACAACCACAACCGCTCCCTCAAATGTCACGTACCCTGAGGTGTACAACGGCAATTTCAGCACTGGCGAATACAACGGCTGGTATCTTGCCGACACCGGCTTCGGCACCGCGCCGATGAGCATAGCAAAGGCAGACAGCGAAGGCTGCTATCTTACTGCGCCATGGGCAGGCTACAACGGCAGCTATTTCGCCACAACATTCAACTGCGGGCTTAGCAACGCTCCAGGCAATCTGACCTCTAGCCCATTCATAGTATCGGAGCCGTTCCTCAACTTCAAGATAATAAGCCCGGAAGACGCAAACATCTACGTCGAAATACTGCATGGCGGGAAGCCTGCGGAAATAGCGCATTACAATACGTTCAACATATCAAAATTTGGGGCAACCGCCCCGTATACGTTCAGGAACGCCAGCATACCCCTGATATCGCTCTCCGGGGACGCCGTCCAGATAAAAGTAGTAGCCCTGAGCCTAAAGCACCACAATTATGTGGCAGTCACGGATTTCCATATGTCATCCCTTCCGTCACAGACTCCCGGCATACTCATAAACCTGACGACAGTTTCTTCGTGACTGCCAAACAATCTTTTTAAATAGCTGCAAGCGGAATTCTAATCATGCAAAGCGTAAGCGTGCTGCCGCTGCACGGAGGGAGGGCCCCAAAATGGCTGTTTCCTAGGATGGTCAAGCTGTCCAAGCTCATAAGCGAGGTCGTAATACGTGAGTACGGCGAATCGGAATTCGTATCCAGGCTTTCGAATCCGTACTGGTTCCAGGCTCTTTCCTGCGCCATAGGCTACGACTGGCACAGCAGCGGCACAACCACAGTCACAATGGGAGCGCTCAAGGAGGCGCTAAACAACAACTCCGGGATTTTCATAGCCGGAGGCAAGGGCAAGCAGGGAACATCAACGCCGGAGCAGATAATGCAGGGCCTCAAATACTTTTCAATGGAGTCCAAGGCTGACGAATACGTACGCATGAGCAGGATGTCGGCAAAGATAGATTCCGCGCTCGTATACGACGACATAGGAATATACCACCATACATTCGTGTTCTCGGATAAGGGCGACTGGTGCGTAGTCCAGCAGGCAATGCAGAACTCGACAGACAATGCAATACGGTTCCAGATAGATTCCAGAAAAATAGACCATTCCGACATGACCAAGGAAACCAACAGCGCCGTAGGCGCATCAAGCAGCTCCCAGACTCTTGACCTTACCTTTAATGACAACACCTGCATAAAAAATGACAGCATTGCTGCAGTCAACGAGGACATAAATGCCATACTAAATTTTAACGCGAAAGTGTACAGGCTGCCGTCGCGCCACGAAATACTTGAAAATGTTGACCTGTCGAAGCGTGCGCGAGATACTCTGAAATACGCAAATGAAATGCAGCCCGAGGGCTACGAAGAGCTCCTTTCCATAAAAGGCCTCGGAAGAAAAACCCTAAAATCGCTCGCGCTCATATCCTCGCTGATATACGACAAAGAGGTGTCGTACAGGGACCCAGTCATGTATTCCTACAATGTTGGCGGAAAGGACGGGATACCTTATCCAATAAACCTCAGGGAATACGACGACGTTATAGCAAAGATGTCAGAAATAGTAAGAGCCTCCGAAATGAACGATAACGAATCGTCCAAGGCCCTTGCCAGGCTTTCGGCCGACCTAGCAAGGCAGTACCGCCTTGCCGATGCAAAGTAATGTGCTCAAGCTGCCTGCTCGTCGTCCTTTTTGCCCAGAAACTTTTTGCCGACTTCGGCGCGCGTATCCATGCTTTTGCTAAGCGAGTCTATCTCCTCTGGCTTCATCACGTGCTCCAGTATGTATTTCGAGTACGTTACAGATATCTGCGAGAGTTCAAGTATCAGGCTCTGCAGCTCTGCGGTTGTAAATCTCATCTCTTTCTCAGGCCTCAATACTTCTACGCCTGCAGGCGCATAATTGAAGGCCACGCCTATTAGCGGGAAGAAGCTTTCGAACAGAACGGTTACCATTGCGCTGGTAGTGTACAGGTCGTCCCTCTTTAACGGTTCCTCTATGCTGCCGTAGCAGTAGACAACGCCCTTCTCCTTCATCAGCCTTTCGTTTATCAGGTCTGCCATCAGCGGCTGAAGTTTCTCCTTCTCCTTGTGCTGCATGTCAAAATAAAGTTTTACGAGAACGCCGCCTTTCGCTATCTTCTCGTCGGTAAGCTTTTCAACCTCTGATTTTCCCATGTCAATTACCTTCGAATAACCTATTTTATCCTAAAAATTTATAAATCACTTGGAAATGCTCGCTATGGCTTCATCAACCGACATATCGGATTCATCGCCAGTGTCCATATTCCTGAGCTTTACCTTGCCTGCATCCTGCTCCTTTGGCCCTACGACTATGGAATAGGGTATGCCAAGGGACGAAGCGTATGAGAGCTGGTTGGATATGTTCCTGCTGGCCTGGTTGAGGTCAACTTCCACGCCTGCGCTTCTAAGCTTCATCGCGACATCAAGCGCGTAATTGTAATTCTGCTCCTTTATGTAAGCCACAAATACCTTGGCGTATGTGCGTTTCTTGCTATCCCCAAACTTCATAACGTCAAGCACCCTGTCTATTCCTATGCTGAATCCCACTCCTGGCAATTTGCTTTCGCTGAACCTTGACACAAGGTTGTCGTATCTACCTCCAGAGCATATGGAAGTGCTGCCAGCAACGCCTGTGTTGTCGATTGTTTCCATAACTATGCCGGTGTAGTAATCTATCCCCCTTACTATCGAAGGATCGACTATGCACTTGCCCTTTATTGCATATTTCTGCAAAAGCTCAAGCGTGCCTGATATCTCCGCGCACGCATCTTCGCTTCCTGCCATGCCGTTTATGGCTTTGATCCTTTCTTCATTGGTCCCGGAAACGCCTACAAACGCGCTTATCTGGTCTATCGAATCCTCCTTCAAGCCCATAGCAGCAAGCTCCTTTGATACTCCTTCCCTGCCTATTTTATCGGCCTTGTCCATTATCCTCATTATCTTCTGCGTCTGTTCCTTCAGGCCTATCCTTTCCATGAAAACGTCAACCGTCTGCCTGCTGTTGAGCCTTATGGTGTAATCAAGCCCGAGCTCGTCCATTGCCTTGCATACCGCAGCTATTGCTTCAGCGTTGGCCTTTATGGCATCGCCTCCCAATATGTCTACGTCGGCCTGTGCGAACTCCCTCAGCCTCATCCTCTGCGGCTCGTCCATGCGCCAGACTGTGCCTATGGCATATCTCTTGAAAGGCAGCGGCATGCTGTTGTGCATGCTTATGTACCTGGCAAGCCCTACAGTATGATCATATCGGAGCCCGTTGTTCTGGTCCTTGAGCTCGAATATCAGCTTGTTCTCCTCTCCTATGACCTCTTTGGCCTTAAGCACATCAAGGCTTTCCATGTATGGGGTATATATCGGAAGGAAGCCGAAGCTCCTGTATACCTGCTCAATTTTTTCCATAACTTCGTTTCTGGCTATGGCTTCGTTCGGCATAAGGTCCCTTACTCCCCTAGGGAATGGTATTTCTCCCATAAAACACACTAGCAAGCCAGCTATGCTGCTGGACACTGATATTCAGAAGAAAAAGAATAAAAAGAAGCCCTGCAATCACAGGTTCTTCTCTATCCACTTCTTTAGCACTTCTTTTGGAACAGCTCCCACGCTTTGAGCCTTTACCTTGCCCTTTTCAATGAGCAATGTAGTAGGTATGCTCATTATGCCGTACTTTGCCGCTATGTTCTCGTTTTCGTCAGCGTCTACCTTGACGAATTTTATCTTTCCGTCGTAGTCGTTTGACACCTCTTCCACTATCGGGGAGTACATCCTGCAAGGGCCGCACCATGTTGCCCATACGTCAACAAGGACGGGCACATTGGATTTAAGCACTTCCTCTTCAAATTCCTTTTCGTTTACATCCTTAACACTCACTCTATCACCTTTTTTCATATATATTCTTTTTTATATGTTATTTAAGCTTATCGCAGTATATCCATTATAAAAATAAATAAAAATGGAGGCTCTGCCGCATATGCGGCACTTCCACTATCCTTCACTGCGTCATATTTTTATATGTTAAATTGCAATAAGTCTGCTGTGATGAACAAAGCGCACTGAGCAATTGCTGTGATGTGGATCTTGAGTGCTGATTGTGTGGTTGAATGGGCATACCTATTGCTGCTGTGA
>JAKBRD010000040.1 GCA_021834865.1 Microcaldota archaeon
GTGTGTATAACACTGGAGGTGGAACTTCATTTAATTTACAATACACTTGGCTTCGCATCCGTGCCTACCCGCCCAACGGCGTAATGCCCAGCGTCACTTTCGGTGCTGTGGCAGCTAGCTGATTAACCATTATGGATATTCGAAACAATTCACTGGAAGTCTTAGTAAAACGCTACAGGTTCGAGAGTTCAAATCCCTCTCCCTGCATATTAAAAGTCATGTAACAAAAGCACTCAACCAGAATTCTATTTTATCCTTAAGGGGCTAAACCAGGGTCCTATATAAGCTGTGGAACCGACAATCCAATAGCACAGTATGGCTGTGGGAAAAGGCTTTTGTAATTTTATTGTAATCTATTCAAAGTGGTTTCATGATAACATACCAGGATTTCGAAAAGGTAGAAATGCGCGTAGGTGTAATAACAAAAGCTGAGGATTTTCCCGAAGCGCGAAAACCTGCGTACAGGCTTACTTTAGATTTCGGAAACGATATAGGCATCAAGCATTCATCTGCGCAGGTAACAAACTATGCAAAGGAAGAGCTTGTGGGAAGAAAAGTCGTTGCTGTGGTCAATTTTCCCCCAAAGCAGGTTGCCAATTTCAAATCCGAAGTTCTTGTTCTTGGAGCCGTTACGGAAAAAGGTGTTGTTTTGCTCGGCGTTCACCCAGATACCGCGATAGGGAGCAGAATAGCCTAACGGCTAATAAGCTTAAGCGAGCAAGTGTGTATCGATGAATACGCTATCGAGATCCGTAACGCTTACGCAGGCGCTCATGATAAATCTCGGCGCCATAATAGGCGCAGGAATATTCGTGATAATAGGCGTTGCCATAGGCCACGCTGGCCCGTCGATAATAATATCGATAATATTGTCTGCAATCATAGCCATACTGACTGGATTGAGCTTTGCAGAAATAGCAAGGCACGTAGCCAAAGAAGGCGGCGTCTACGAATACGCCAAGGAATCGTTCAGGCCGTTCGCAGGATTCATAGGCGGATGGCTTTGGACATTTGGCAATATAATAGCAATAGCTGCGGTTTCGATAAGCATGGGCGGCTACGTTAACATACTTTTTTCCACTCACATAAATACCGTCTATTTTGCAATCGCTGCGATAATAGCATTCGCCGCCATAAATATACTGGGGATAAAAAACTCGGCCAAAACAATATCTGGATTCGTAATAATAAATCTGGCAGTGCTGTTGATATTCATAGTATCAGGGCTTAGCAGCTTCCATCTCTCCAACTTTTCCAATTTTGCGCCAAACGGCATGACCGGCACTATAGCCGGTGCCGCGATAATATTCTTCGCATTTACAGGATTCTCCAGGGTAACTACAATAAGCGACGAGGTCAAGGATCCTGAGAAAACAATACCAAAGGCAATAATACTTTCCATAATAATATCGACGGTAATATACATCGCGGTCGCAATCGTTGCCGTGGGCCTTGTTCCTTATTCCAATCTTGCCAGTTCAGCGGCTCCGTTGTCAACTGCCATAAAGAGCATGCACGACAGCATACTTGCAATCATCATCGCTTTCGGCGGAGTGACTGCCACTGCAGGGGTCATACTCACCGGAGTTCTAGGCACTTCAAGAGTTTTCTTTGCGCTTGGCAGGGATAGGGAACTCCCTGGATTTCTATCCTATATAGACAGATTTTCAACTCCGATCAATGCAATAATTGTATCCGCTGTTTTGTCGATAGTCTTTCTGCTTCTTGTATCGTTCGGAACTATAGTCGATTCATCCAATGCTGCAGTTCTTAGCGCATACTTCATAATAAACGTATCCGCAATATACTTCTACTACAACCTAAAGAAAAAGCAGCAGCAGGAAAAAAGGTATATTCCGGTAGTTTCTATAGCTGGCATATTCGGCATACTGCTTATAGTCGCATATCTGGACATAGCGAGCCTTGAATTTCTTTTCGGAATAGCTGCTGTCGGGACTATATATTATGTCCTGAGGAATGCCCCTATTGGCGAACTGAAGGATTGGCGCAGGCACATACACGTTCCGCGTCGCAGTGCCGTAAGGGCATTCGGCCCCTCGAGGCAGGAGGTTTCGACTGCAATTCAGCAACCGCAGCAGCAAAAGCCGTAGTGATCTAAAAGTGCCAGAATTAAGAAAAAAAGCAAAGCTTTATATATGTTCGGGTATAAATTCCCTACGCTAATATGCTTTTTCTATAACAACCCTATTCTCATCCACCCGGGGCGTATGGAAACATACGCCTCAACCCCACTTATAAAATAATATCCTATTGCACATGCTCTGCTTTAGCTTTGTGCATCATGCCCTTTTTTGCAAATACTAAATATGCCGTATGCCACACTCCTTTTGTGGAAGGCCTCATTCCTTCAGGCCTGACCAGCATGTCCCTCAATATGCATTCGTAGGTCCTTATATCTATGAATCCGCTCTTCTCAAGCTTTGCAGCGAATTTAACAACCTGCTCCATGTGCGGCGTATATCCTACTATAACTCCGTTTTCCTTAAGTGCTTTCCTAGCCCTAGGTATAGCCTTTTCTGAGCTGGGCATGTCAAGGGTAACTATGTCGACATTCTTCTCCTTGAGATCCTTGGTTATATCGCCGTGCCTTATCTCCAGGTTTTGCAGGTTCTCCATTGCCTTGTTTTTTTCGGCTATCTTTATGAAGTCCTCCCTTAGCTCGTAGCTTATCACTTTCTTGGCTATTCTAGCAAGGCCGACAGCAAGCCAGCCACTTCCGGTGCCTGCATCAACGCATACACTCTCCCTGTTAACTCCAGAATAAGCTATTATTATCCCAATGTCCTTTGGCAGTATCACCTGCGGCGCTCTCTTCATCTTATTGTACGGTTCCGGCAGGTCAATTCTCATTGGTTTCGCCTTGTTTATTTTTATCAGATTTCTTTTGTGCCTTCTTTTTCTGTGGTGCCTTTTTCGCTTTTCTTTTAGTCGGCGCTGCCTTTGGCTTGGCTGCCTTCTTTGCTGCTTTCTTCGGTTCCGGGCTTTCCTCATTCTGAGGCGTTTGAGGTGTTTTTTGTTCTGCTTTCTGGGCTTCTTCGCTGCTCTTGCTTCTGAACGTTACTGGCCTGTTTGGGCACTGAGGATCAAGATCCATTTCGAAAGGCCTCATTCCCCTCCTTATTACCTTTACTATCGGGGTGTGGCAGTATTCGCATACTCTGCCAGTAGGTACTATCTTGGCCTTCTGGACGAGCGGATAAGTGTTGGTGCATTTTGGATAATTGGTGCACGCAACGAACTGTTTGCCTATTCTTGAATGCCTTATTATGAGGTCTCCTGTGCCGCACTTCGGGCATTTGCCGAGAATGCTGGCTTCCATGAAACCCACCTTTAGGTCATTCGATACCTGCTGCATGTTCTTGTCGAAAGTTTCCAGCGCGTTGAGAAGCATCTTCTTGCCCTGCTCCAATACCTCTGCTTCGCTCTTTTTGCGCTCGGATATCTCTTCCATGTCATCCTCAAGCTCCTTTGTGGTTTTATCGTCGAGTATCATGGGGCAGTTCTTCAGCAATGAGTTGTAGACGCTCATCCCAAAGCTCGTAACAGATATGCTCGAGCCCTCAACATACTCCCTTCTAAAGAGCGTATCGACTATGCTTGCCCTCGTAGCTTTGGTTCCAAGACCCTTGCGCTCAAGCTCGGCTATTATTCCCGCTTTGGTATACCTCTTAGGTGGCTTTGTCTCAAGACTGTCCATCTTTATGCCTTCAGCTTTGTGCGTGCTGCCCTCTACGAAATCAGCGACAGTCTTTTCCTCTATGGAAGCATATCTGTAGTAATCAAGCCATGCCCTTTCCTTTATCGTGGCTCCTGAAGCCGAGTATTTTTCTCCTCCGATGTCGGCTTCTACCTTAACCCTGGCAACGCTTGCAGGCGCGGCAAAACATGAAAGGAATCTCCTGGCTATGAGGTCGTAGACCTCTTCCTCCTGTTTTGACAAATCTCTGGGCCTAACCCCTGTTGGAAATATGGCAGGATGGGCCTCGTCGGTTTTCTTGCCTTCAAGAGGCTTGAATCTCTTCTCCGAAGTCAAGTTTTTCGATATCTCGGAATATTCGGGGTTTTCTCCGAGTGCCTTTATTATTTCAGGAAGGCCGAGAGCATAAGGCAGCTTCTGCGAAGATGTTCTCGGGTATGAAATATATGAGCGCTCGTAAAGCTTCTGAGCTATTGAGAGCGTCAGCGACGGATCCAGCCTGAAGACCCTGCTGGCTTCAAGCTGCAGCGACGTCAGGTCGAATGGGGGATAAGGCCAGCGCGGTTCGTCTTTTGAAACTATCTTGGTTATTTTTGCTTCGTCCTTTGCCTTCATGCTTTCTTCGTAAGCTTTTTCAGCGACTGCCTTGTCCTTCATGTCGCCTCTTGTGTTTGAAAACTCTGTGCCTTCTATTGCTGCGTTGACGCGCCAGAACGGTTCGGGCTTAAATTCTGAAATCTCTTTTTCCCTTTTGGCCAGTATTGCAAGGGTAGGTCCCTGCACCCTTCCTATGCTTAGCGCTTTTCCGCCTCCTGCGCTGCCAAGCGCCTGCGTGAGCGCCCTGCTGAGGTTTATGCCCCATATCCAATCGAGCATGTGCCTTGTCTCTCCCGCGTAGAAGTTATCCAGGTCAAGCTCTGACATGTTATTGTAAGAATCTAGCAAATCTTTTGTGGTGGTTGTCGAATACTTCATCCTCTTGGCGTAGGACCTGAGCTTATCTACTGGCTGCTTTGTTATCTCCTTTATTATATTCGTGCCTATCACTGTGCCCTCTATGTCGTAGTCGCACGCGTTTATGAAGTATGAGCACTTCTTGGCCACTTCGTATATCGTGTCAAGGTACTGCTTTGTGAAGGCAGAGCTCTTGCTTGCAGAATAGGACGGGGCCCACTCGACGTCAAGCACAGGATAGCCCCTCTTGTAGCCCACCTGCCTTATGGTAAAAAGGTGCCCTACTGCAGGAGCAACATAAATGGTTTCCTCTCCCTGTTCTATCTTGTAATAGCTGGTCTTGCCGTTGGCTATGCGCTTCTGTTCGCCGTTGCCTATGGACATGGCTATCCTAAGCGCTACGCTTGGCTTTTCAGCTATTATGAGCGTGTTCATAAAAACGGCCTATTGACTGCTATCTCTTTTTGGATTTATTGCTTCTTCTGCTTTTTCTCTTGGCAGGCGCGCGCCTCCTTTCCGATGTTTCCGGCTTTTCCCTGGAGACCATCCACGCGTCGGCAAACCCAAGCGCTATAGATATGATGGCTCCGGCGTAGAAATAACTGCCTGCCCCATAAAGCATAAATATGGCAATCGTCACTACTATTATTATAACTGTCAGAAGTGAAACTACAAAGGCAGCTGCATTCTCCATCATAACAACTTGTGGTTCGAATGATTACAATATACTTAATCATATTTATAACACTTATTGCTGCCGTAATAGTATCGTTTGCCCAAACGCTGTTCAAATCAGAGCTCGCGAAAGGCAAGATGACAATACCAAAGATAATAAAGTCGCTTTTTACCAACAAGAAGATCCTTCTGGGAATAGCAGCCTATTTCGGAAGCCTTGTAATATACCTGTATGCGCTCTCTAAGGCTCCGCTTTCAGTTGTATATCCAATATTCGCCAGCAGCTTCATATTTGTTGCGCTTTTTTCCGCAAGGTTCCTGAAGGAGCCCCTTAACATCAAAAGGGTCATAGGCATAGCGCTGGTCTTCGCAGGCATAGCACTTATAGCTGTATCGTACGCGTGATCCCATGGAAAGAAAAAAGGCTGAAAATATAACTATGCTCGTGGGGTCAACGTTCTTGGGGGCAGTTGGACAGATACTCTTCAAATATGCGCTTTCTGCGCATATCCTCTACATAATAGGCTTCGGCATACTAGCCTACTTCATATCAACGCTTATTTACTTCTACGTGCTTACAAGGGCAAACCTGAGCTGGGCTTACAGCGTCGGAGGCCTGAGCTACATATTCGCAGTGGTTCTTGCGGCCACGCTGCTGGCCGAAAACGTCCCTCCATTGAGATGGATAGGGGTAATAATAATAACCATAGGCGTGCTTTTTGTCGGAAGCAGCTAAGCCTAATAAAAACAAAAAAAGCGCATAAAGGGCATTAGCCCTTTACTTCAAACTTCTTTATCTCGACTTTGCTTACAGGAGCTATGTGCGCAACCTTGGCTCCAAGCTCTCCCTGGAGTTTTCCGTCTATGACGCTGTCCATGGCTTCCTTGAGCGTTTTCTCCTTAAAATAAGCCTCCAGGAAAACCTTGGCTTCTTTCCTCATTCCCACAAGCTTTGTATGCGCAGTTCTTCCCCTTGTTATTATGAGCACCTTGGCTACCTCCTTTATGCCGTCGCTCGTAGATACGTTGAAGACGCCGTCGCTGACGCTCTTGTACCTCCTTACTAAGGACCTTATGTAGCTGTAAAGCTGCTCAATCCTGAGCACCTTGGTATGTGCGGCCTCGCCGTTGACATCCGTAACCTTAAGCACTACTTCGGTATAAGCGTGCGATGGGTTGTTGGTTATTGCAGATAGCCCTATCCTTATGTTCCTGCCTACGATGCTGCTTTCGTCGCTGGCAGGCATTTCCGCTATCTGCGCCTCGTTGAATTCCTTCG
>JAKBRD010000011.1 GCA_021834865.1 Microcaldota archaeon
CACTGGCTCATCTACATCTATGCTCCCATGAACTACGTCCTTGAATATCATATTTCCACCCGGTAACTGCAATACCTATATAAAAATAAAATATTAAATCTTCTTTTTGATATCGCGAATTATATTTTATGGCATTGCAAAGAAATATCAAATAAAAGAAGAGCAAAAAGTTCAAAAAAGAGCTGAATTTGGATTAACGCAGATAGTTTTAGAATTTCTATGAAAAATGTCAGACCATAATTCTTTTATATGTATACATACATTATACATATGTGTTGCGATGGCCAGACAGATATCTGTTTCAAATGAAGTTTATATAGAATTGTCTAGGAGAAAGGGCAAGCGCAGCTTTTCTGAAGTCATAAAGAGTGTGATAGAAGCAAGCAGCGATAAGTTGAATAGGGATAAAGCCAAGAGCGCAGGAGATGAACTATTAAAGCTCATGAAGAAAGGCTATCCTCTCGGCAAGATAACCAAAAGCAGATATGAATGGCATGGACGTTGACTTATTCTTTGACACTTCTGTAATTGTCTATGCATTTGACAGCAGCGAAGTTGAAAAGCACAGCATCGCATCGAAGATGATTGAAAAAGCCATGAATGAAGGAAACGGAGTTATATCAAGCCAGGTACTTTTGGAGCTTTACAATGTTTTAACCAGATTCGTAACAAATCCTTTGCCGCGCGAAGATGCCGAGCGCATAATAAAAGATTTTGTCGGCGCTTCATCATGGCGCAAGCTTGATTATGGCGTTTCCACTGCCGTGAGTGCTGTCGAAACCTCTGTGCGGCTCAAGACAAGCATTTGGGATACCCTGATAACGGAGACGATGAAAGAAAACAATGTTTATACCATAGTCACTGAGAATGAAAAGGATTTCAAGAAGATTAAGGGGATCAAAGTCATTAATCCATTTAAAAAGCAGGCAATCAAGTAGTTTTATGCTTAAGCGTCTATTTAGAATTAAGTATATTTTCAAGCCCGATCTCCAACCCTGGAACTGTATTATAATCAGGTAATGATTTGGGATCTATCCATTTATATTCTGTATTTTCAAAGTTGAGCTTTATTTTAGTAGGCTTCTTAGATAAAACAACTAGTATAGGTGCTATAACCCACTTTACTCCTTCCTTTTCATCCGAAAACGAGAACTCCTTGCCTTTAGAAGCTTTCTCAATTGAGCTCGAGCCAATCCAAAGCTCTTCATTTACCTCCTCAAGTGCTTTCTCAACGGGGTCCCTTGCTTCATCCAGGTAACCCGATACTGTGTCCCACATCAATTTGTAATGCCCTACCTTATCGCTCCTTTTAAGTATAAGCAGCTTTCCCTCATTGAATATATATGCAGTAACTACTGCTGCAATTTTAGAATGCGAATAATTAATTCTTCCGTCTGCAAATTTCGGAAGCTTTTCGTATAGCTTCTTAACCAAGCGCTCCACAGAAATATTTTTTTCCATAAAAACAATTCCATATAAACCATGTGCTTTACAGCCCAACTAATGCACACTAATCAACTGTATTTTTAAAGCTTAAATTAATTAATATTTCAGAGTGCTTGGCACCATAAGGATTTCACCTTGTGGAATTAAAGAGGTTTATGTTGCGAATAGGGAAAAGAGCTGAATTTGGATTAACGCAGATAGTTTTAGAATTTCTAACATCTATATCTACTTAATGACTTTTAGAAATGTATAAATATCTGGTAAAATTATGGAGTACACTATTGGTGCCATAGTATGACTATTACGAAAACGAAACCTGAAGAGTATAAAGGATATGGCAGATACGCTACTGAGTTGCTTGAACGTTTGAGTGATAATTCGTACAAGTATAATAGTTACCATGATCCTAAAGAAAAAATTAAAACGGCAAACTATGTTGTTGCAGCACTAGGCAAGACCGAATCTGAGATTATGTTTAAGACGCTGCTGGAATTCGGAGACATTGAATCAAAAACGCTATTTGGGATTTTTTCTGCGTTGACATATGCTGCGGATCACAATTCGTCTGGCTACGATAAGCAAAGTCTCCTCAAGATATATGAAACAAAAGAATGCCTAAAAAGAGTGTTTACAGCGATAACTGATGACCAAGAATGGCCAGCTTTCGCCGCTTTTGAACTTGTCAAGATAGCATATAAGCATCCTGAACGGTTTGCCGAAACAGCAGAATGGCTAGATAAGCATTCTGTGGAGATTGCGTCAGTAATCAACAAAATAGCTGAGGAGAGCCTAAAGCAAGAAAATGTGTATTCTAAAAATGGATTCCTTCGAGATGCACTTTATTATATACTCTTCAGCACTGCCTCTTCGGATGAGCGCGATAAAGCCGTTACTTACTATGTAAAGTTGCTGGAAGATATGGCACAAAGGGATATGTACAAAAGCATAATTGAACTGAAGCCAATAGAAGATCCCGAATTCGTCCGTGCGGCTTACGCAAATATCCCCAAAGGTAGTGCTACGCCTGAGCGCTATTTGGATGCAATGTTTCTGCACGAGAAGGCAGCTTTAATAGCATCAGAGATGAAAATCAACTGGCAGGAAGCCATGGCGAGCAAGAGTTCCATGGACTCGGCTTTGGATGCGTATTACAACAAAATGCTTAAAGGGGATTACCCATTCCAATCGGAGCAGGAACTGGAGCGACGCTTGCGGACACATAGTGTACTCACACTTAAAGAGAAGAGGATAGCATATGAGAACCATTACTTAGGGTCTGACGAACTCGTAAAGTTCTGCGAAATGCGCGTTACCGGCACACAGGTTGCAAAAGACTGGCCTGAATTGAAAACCGTAAATGCGACGCGGATACTCGGAGTCAGAAAACTGGATTCTGTAGATATGAAAGCTCCAGAATTCAGTTCTCGCTCTGACGCCTTGGCAGGCTTGGTTATCGTTTTGAACGGGTCACGCGACAAGGAGTTGTATGATAAGGAACGTAAGCGTTTCAGCGATTTTGGCAATGTAATCAACAGAGCTGCTGGTGCATGGGCCAGGCAACGCAAGGCAAAGGAGAAGGAGATGGTATCGCTTTATAAAGAGCTACTAATAAAATATAATGGGTCGGATGCACGAATGCTTAAGTTTCTTCGTGGTGTTGAGCATTCTACCGAAAACGAAAAGGAGAGAGAGGCACTTAGCGATATTCTTAACTACATAGAGAGCATTGGATCCGACAATGTTGTCATGCTAAAGGGTTCGATTATAGCTTACACTGTAAAGAATAAGGACAACGTGATAATGATACGTAGTGATAAGACTGCTGCGTGCGTTTTCGGAGAGGGAATCAGGGCAGTCATGGGTCTGAATTACGCAATAGATCCTAACATAGTGCTGATTAATTTCTTGGTCGTAAACAAAAAGTACGGCAAACTTAACTTACATGACAGTGAACCGGACGGGGTGGCTATAGGCATTCTCGCCACCAGAGGGATGGGTCCGTTCAAACAACGCGTCCTGCTCGTTGACTCAGTAGAAGGTGGTTACACATTCAGGAACACAATTAATAATGGAAGCAAAGAATGGATTACCGAAGTGCTGCGAAATTATGCAAAGTCTCTTGGGGCGCAGTTACTGGCCATCAATGCGAAACCAGGCAATACTACACCAAAAGCATTCTTGAACTCCCTCGGCCTTGAAACAACGAGTATTCGCATGTCGGTGCACTTTACGGAACAACAGCATCTAGAGTCTTTCATCGGTAAAACATACATAGATCCAGATTACAACGGGCACGCGAAACGATTAAAAGCTCAAGTAAAGCTCCTAAGAGTATAAGCGAAAAAATTATTGGGATAATATGTAGGTTACATGACATATGAAAAAGTCAAAGAGATTGTAAAAGGGCTGAATTTGGATTAATGAATGTAGCTTTAGAATTTTATGGTATGGGTTGGAAGGGAAAATCCATATACATAAGTAATATTAAATCACTGTTTTTTATATATTACAGATGATTCAATGGTAACTCTGAACTTCAAGAGCTCTGGGATAGAGATAGATCTGGAAGGTTTGGAGAAAATCGCAGCCATGAAGGGAAAACTCTTTATTCCTTATGACCACATAACTAATGTAGAGGAGAACGCTGATAGCGTCAAGAGGTATCTCAAGGCGGGAGGCACTGCACTTGGATATTCACATGATCTTTTCGGAAGGTTCACCACAAACGATGGACTTGGATTCTTCGTAGTAAGAGACATGAAGAAGGCGTTCGCGATACACCTCACTGATGAAGCGTACAAGGTCATAGTGCTGCAGCTTCATGACAACGCCAACGCAGTCGCAGAATTGAGGAAGAGAATAAAAAAATAATAGCTTCGTTCAAAAGCTATTGATATGGGAGTCTTTTATACTTTTATTGTAAAGGCAAACTGTCGATTGTAAGAAGCTTAGGCACTTTGCAGCTCGCCTTCTGTTAAGCTCCAGCAGAGGATTTAGCTTGGATACAAAAGTTCTTAATTTAGGTCCCTTTTTATTATTAGCCTGCCGGATTGTCTACCTATAAAATAACCAAAACTAGATATAATGAGCGTACGTTGGTCTATTAAATTAAATAGGTTTGCTAAATTACGCTTATCTTTTTGTATTATTTGCTTATTCATTATAAGCAGCTTGCTATTGCATAAAATGATAAGATTATACATACAAATTGATTTATAAGAATAGGTAAACATTAATATTTACGCAACTACGCAACAAAATTTAATTTTAATAACATTTTAGAATTTCTATTATAGTATTAGAATATCTAATTTGCACCTTTTTTATGAAAAATAATGTCTTCGTAAGTCAGAATTAGCTAAATCGCTATTTGATTTGTGTTGTTTTCCATAAAAATAAAAAATTATGCAAAATAGATCATAAAAATTAGAGTTCCATTTTTTTGCAATAAAAATACGGTTTGAAAAAAGCTTGCATTTCAGATTTATGGAAAACAGGCCATCCTGGTTAAGCAATGGCTATTGCGCGCAAAACTTGTTTAAAAAATCGTGCTTTTCCTCGAGAGGTCTTTTTTAGCTCAAAAATATGAAATAAAAATAATGATTTTCGTTTTTATGGAAGCGCTTATTTTTGGCATAGAAATGCGCAAAAATGCAGGTTTTTGGCAAGGTTTCATGGAAAAAATGCCCTCTTATTTAACGCATAGCGCCATAAAAAAGACCTTTCCATGCAATTATATTGGCGAAGGCTGCAAGCGATTATGAGCGAAAATTGAGCGATTTAATTGATAGCCAATATAATATTAGTAATTCTAATAAACTCTTATATTGGTATAAGATAGCGCAAGAAGAATGTGAAAACCGTCTTTAATGAAACATATTAAATAGAACGAATTATTAAATATATTTTATGCCAAGTTTGCGCATTTTTTCTGCTCTTTCTCCAAAATACCATTAATTGTTTCGGAAATTTCAAATAAGAAAGATATAAATATTTAAAATCCACGCTACTTAACTGCGCTTCAGGACCTTAGCTTGAACCCAAGCAGGATAAAGATCCATACTTATTTCATATATTTAATATTTTGCATTTTGCTAAATAAGAAGAATAAAAATCGTCAATCTATATTTTCCTAAACTATATTAGATATTCTAATATTGTTTTATAATTATTAACTATTAAAATTGCAAGCAATGAAACAATTGGCTAAGAGTGTAATTCGTCTTCTTCGTCTTTTTTGTCTTCTTCGAATACTTTTATTGTAGGTTTCTGCTTTCTGATCTGGTTTATTGCTTCCTTTGAAACCGGGCTTTTGACCAACTCATCGCCACAATCCTTATCCTTCTGAGGCCTTTTTTTGAATATACCCATGATACCACTTATTGCACATAGGTACTTAACACTTAATAATTTTGCGGTTTGACTGCTAATTTCAGCTAAACTTTGGAGGTTCTGTGAAAGCAACTTGTTGTTTCTTGCGGATTGATTGTTAGATTATTGCCGATGTGCAACTACCTTCTGAGCAACCTGTGTGCGTCGAGAATCAATTTCTCAGTCTCTTCCCACCCTATGCATGAATCTGTCACTGAAACGCCATATTTGAGGTCCTTTGCACGCTTTGGGATGGGCTGTGACCCTTCATTTATGTTTGACTCAAGCATGAGCCCCCTTATACCGGTGTTGCCCCTAAGTATCTGCTCGATTATATCTTTAAAGACCTTAGACTGCATCCTGTAATCCTTATTTGAATTTCCATGGGAACAGTCAACCATTAGCGCGTCGCTTAGCCCATTTTCCCTTAGCATTGCCTGTGCCTTCTCCACGCTCGCAGCTCCATAATTCGGCTCGTGCTCTCCGCCCCTTAGTACTATGTGGGTGTCGGAATTTCCCTTAGTAGTTACTGCGGATACCGTCCCGTTCTGATCCATCCCTAAGAACCATTGAGGTTTGGATGCGGCAATTACCGCGTGCATTGCTACCTTAATATCCCCTTGCGTACTGTTTTTGAACCCTACAGGCATGGAAAGTCCTGATGCCATCTGCCGATGCACAGAGGATTGCACGGTTCTTGCACCTATTGCAGCCCATGTGATGGTGTCACCAAGATATTGAGGTACGAACGGGTCTAAGAATTCTGTTCCGGAGAGTAGCCCCATATCTGCATTCCTCACCAGTATCTCCCTGGCAAGCCTGAGTCCTTTATTGATATTCTCTTTGCCGTCAAGGTTAGGGTCATATATGAACCCTTTCCACCCTACTGTTGTCCTCGGTTTTTCGAAATACACACGTTTTGTTATTATGAAAACGTCACCGACACTCCTGCTCAGGGAGAGCAGCTTCTTGGAATACTCCGCATCCGACTCTATATCGTGTATGGAGCACTGGCCTACTATAAGAACTATCCTTTTGTCCCTTCCGCGTATTGATTTTATGATATCATGCCTGCCACGCATGACGGTTTCCCTGCCGCGGCTAGTCAGGGGTACCTCCTGCTTTAATACTGCAGGGGTTATCAACGGACGGTATCCGGTTACGTTGCTGTCTTCTATTTTCTTTTTCGTGGATTGCGGCACTATGACACCTATTTGCCTTTTGTCTATGGTTAATGGCGAGCAGATATGTTATGGACGTGTAGTTAATATTCTTTTTGTACAACCTATTGATTTATCTGCATGAGTTTCTTTTTGGCATATTCTGAAAAACTTTCGTCTAACATTTTCAGGTATACTTCAAATTTTCTTTTGTCAAGCTTTTTTGATATTTCTTGATAAAGCTCTTCCCTTATTGGAACCTTCAGATATAACATGTCTATCACGGTCTTTTCAAGATCGGATACAGGCACCATGAAACCACCTACTCTCATTGTGCTAAAGCCGAAAAGAAGCTCGCTTTTTATCCTAAGTATCTTGTAGTTCCTGCCTTGAAAAGACCTTATCCCCGTCCTTACATTCCTTGTTGTCATGACTATGTTGTTTGAGGCCTGGGTCGATACGCCCAGAATGCTCAAGGCGCTTTCAAGCCCATAATAAAATGGCTGGAATGCAAAGCCTGCGACTATTGCATCATCATGAAACGTGTATACTCCTTTTGTTATGCGTTTTATCCTCCCGGAAGCATAATACTTGTGCATCATTAGCCTCAAGTACCTGGCAGTTATCCCTTTTTTCTTGAGCGCAAGCTCTGCATCCCTGAACGTAAAGACCGGATAATCTATGCTGTTGAATGCGCTTTCCAGCATTTCTTTGTATTTCATTTTATCTCGTCTTTTATGTAATTGACAATTGTATCGAAAGTAGGTGCAACGCCTTCGTATATAAGCTCTTTAAGCTGTTTTTCGTCTTTAGGCGAGGTTATCGATTTTAAGAATGCCTTTAGTTTTCTCTTTGTATTCTTGTCTATTTTCGGATACAAAGATAGCAAATGATATATATCGTAAAGGTCCCTTGCATAGCTCCTGCTTTTGTAAGCTTTTATCTTTTCTGCTATGAAGCCCGTCTCGGAAAGCGTATTGATAAACATTTTTGTTCCGTCAGCTCTCGTATATTCCTTTTGAACGCTTCGCTTGCCTGCGGGCTTTTTGAGAATTTCGAGCTTTACAGAAGCCTGCGCGTTATGTATATCTATAACGCGTTCTGTCGAATATGGGTAATCTATGGTTATTCCCCTCTTGTTGAATTCCCAGGTTAAATTACTGGTCAATTTTTTAAGCTGCTTGTCAGAAGCGTATAAATCTAAATCAAACGAGAACCTCTTGCCTCCAAAGCATCTCCATATGGCAGTGCCTCCATGAAGGATTACCTCCTTTTCTATGGCTAGGGCCGCGTCCATGGCAAGATCCTGGAGCCTAGCTATGGCTACCTGCTTTTCCGATTTTAAGCTTTTTTCTATCGGTTCCAATTAATTACCTAAGTTATATTATAGTATAACATAGGTAAAATATAAAAGAGTATCGATTGCAATGCAAAGGCATAGTTTTCCTTTAAAAAAACGCGGCTATGCACATTTCGATCCAAGCGCAAGTTTTAGCTTTGAAACAGGCATCAACGCTGTCAGATCTATTGCTTTTGCAAAAAGGCTATTACATTCTACTAGGAAGAAAAAGCCTTTTTAACTATGCCTTCAATACCTAACTGAAATGGTGATGACGCTGCCATCGAATAAAAAACATCCGGGCCTAAAGTTTCTTATTGCCCTTCCGTTGATATCTTCGGTGTCGTACGCTTTCTGGGCTCTGCTCATAACTGAGAGCATAAGCTTCTACGGAAGCAACTATGTGAGCACGCTTTTGATAATTTTCACCGTGTCGGCAGCAATAGCGCTTGCTTCCGCCCTCGTTTTTAAGAAAAGTATGCGCAGGAAGCCGGAAAGATTCGATATTCTGGCAGGGATATTTTATGCCATAGGCAACATAGCCCTGTTCAGCGTGGTCAATTCGAAAAGCCTTCTTGTAGTATACGCTATTTCTTATATGAGTGTGCTCTTTTTCCTATTCGACGGAAAAAACATAAAGCTGCTTGCAGCATCTGGAAAGAAGCTTATAGGGATAACTGTTGCCATTATCGTGATAGTTGCTAGCGTCATATACCTTTATATCTCGTTCAATTCTTCATACCCTTCATCGATAAACCTTTTCAGCATAGCCATGGGCCTTGCTGCAGCAGTATTTTATGCAATAGGCGGGATGCTTTCGGTAAGGGTCAGCTATGAGAGAGAGTCAATACCGAGCAAATGGTTCTGGATATCTGTTATTGAGGCGCTGGTGACTTTGATCGCAGTTCTTGCGTTCGGATTCAAGGTCACAGAAGCGTCTATAGGCATATCTGCCCTGGCTGGAGTCGCCATAGTAGTGCCATTTGTACTCGGATTCATAAGCTACACGTACACGAAATACCTAAGGGGAGTGCGCAAGGTTGTTGACAAAGAGCTCATTTACAGCATACCCGAGCTCGATATACTGTGGCTTGCAATACTTTACGGGGTATTTATAAAGTTCCTGGGATTGGGCGACTTCGCCGCCATAGCCGCGATGGTGGTCTCAGTAGTATATTTATACATGCTAAAGGCTTGATGAATGGCACATTATGGAGGGAGCCAACACCTTGCAATAATCGTGTTTTATTGGCAACGCTCGGCATGGATAAGGCATTTAAGCTATTGGCAAGGGCTTACGGGTATGCAGAATACGCTTTGATGAGCTTTTCGCTGGCATTTAAATATTTGGAAGCGAGAATCAATTGTGTTTTTGCAGAATAAATTTCTCCCCTTTCGGCGCTTTGCGTTACGAATGACATGCCTAGGCGCATGCCGAAGGATTTACCTTCTTCAGTATAAGCGTTTGCGGCCACCTCATGGAAAAATATATCCTTTTCTGCGAATTTAGAGAATGTTTCTGTAAATGAATCATAGATAGCGCCTACCGCATCCGTGTGCCTGTACTCTTTTTTAAGGAACACCATTGTTATGTACATATAACATCTACTTCCAGGTTTCAATTCTGGAATATTTTCTAAGGCTATGTCGCCGTCTATCATTGTGCCGCTCTTTATGCGCTTGAACGTTTTCTCATCCACAGGCACAAACGACCAGTAGCCTGCAATATCGTTTCTATCACGATCCATTATTACTATGATGGTAAAAGGATACCTGCTTCGTATAGCCACCCATTTTTCGGTATCGCCTTCTTCCCTCTCCGTAAGTGTAGGTATAGAACTGTAGTCAAAAGATGTCAGCTTATCTATCAGGTCGGCAATGCTGCATCCTAAAAATTTTGCGGCTTCGCCAGCATTCAGAGGATACAAGTTATGCTTTATGCCAACCATGTTGTTTTACCTCAATAAATATTCTTTGCCTGAACGTTATCTAGGCTGTATGATTACATAAAGTTGGGACATAGGAGATAACGCTTCGATTCTAATGCTAATTTGCTGCTTTTTCTGCTGCATCCATCATCGTTTTGATGTCTGGCTCCCTCCCTGTAAAAAGCTTGAATGCTACTGCTTGGTTGTAAACAAGGAGCTCCAAGCCGTTTATTGTTATACATCCCTTCTTTTTTGCGTCGGACAAAAGCTTATTCTTCAAAGGTACATAATTTGCGTCGAAAACCACCATGTCTTTGTTAAGCAGCCCTGCAGGAACAGGCGTGTCTTTGCCATTTTCAAGAGTAATATTCGTAGCGTTGAGTATGTACTTTGAGTTCTTTATTGCAATCTCGGCCTTTTTGGACCCGAGCTTTGCGGTTTCTATGTTCATTTTCGGAAAGCGCTTCTGCAGGTCGGATTTAAGCTCTTCCGCATGTTCCAAGGTCCTGTTTATTACATACAAGGATTTTACGCCTTTATGAGCAAGACCGAAAGCGATAGCTCTTGCTGCCCCTCCTGCACCAAACAAAGCATAGCCTGCCTTTATATCCATTCCGTGCCTTTCCAAGGACATGATTGAGCCTGGCTCATCAGTATTGTAACCATAAAACTTTCCGTTTTTTTATCACTATTCCATTTACTGCTCCGAGCTCTTTCGCAAGCGGGTCTATGTGGTCCATGTATTTCATGACCTCCTGCTTGTGCGGGCTTGTAAGCGTCATTCCCTTTATTCCATATGCCTTCATCCCGTATACTGCAGATTTAAGGCCTTCAGGAGCAACGTCAAACGCAAGAAAAACAGCATCCATGCCGAGCTTCTTGTACATCGCGTTGTGTATTGTCGGAGAAAGCGAATGATGAGCAGGCATGCCTATTATGCAGTACAACGACGTATTTCCGGTTATTGCTTTTTCATGCACCATGATACCACACACATATAATAAACCACGATAAGATATTGTCTTTGTAGGATTTAAGGCTTTGCTGATTGTTCTGTTACCATCAATTCGTGGGATTTTGGGTATTCAAAATCGATAGTATCCTTTATTGCCTTTTTGAGCGCATTCTCATCGACAGTTAACTTCTCTTTTTTAAAGCCGTCTTCGTCTATTTCAAAATTGTTTCCTGCTCTTTTTATTGTAACAATCCTGTCTTTCTTGAAGCTTTTCACAGTAATCGAATAACCATCCTTCATTTTCATGGCCATTTTGTATAAGTGCTTGTCAACGCTTCTTATTGGTATCCATGGCATTTTATCGCTGGAATAATAACACAATATAGCCTAAAACTTGCGGATGCAGGCTATACCTTTGCCGTCCGTAAGCGTATTCATGCCATTTTTGTATTCTATGCCTGCCTCGAATGGCTGCTCCTTCAAGAACTGGAATCCGTCAAGGTCGTAGAATATTACGTTCTTTGATGAGAGTGCGACCGCAAGGCTTGTGGCTATCCCGAGCTTGCTTTCTATCATGCATCCTACCATGGCCTTTATCCCATATGCCTGCGCAGTGAAAAGCGTCTTGAGTGCCTGCCGCATGCCTCCGCTTTTGGTCAGCTTTACATTTACGTAATCAGCCGCATCTGCTATTATTGCGTCTATGACGCTTCTTGGGCTAACTATGCTTTCGTCCAGCATTATTGGTATTCCGGTTTGTTTTCGCAAATATGCCATTTTTGCAAGGTCCCTATAGTCCATTGGCTGCTCAAAGAATGCAGCACCTACGTCATTAAGTACCTTGCCGACTTTTATGGCATCTTGCAACGAATATCCCTGGTTCGCATCGACATAAAATTTTTCGCCCTTAAGCCTTTCCGACACTGCCTTTATTCTGGCTATGTCGAGATTGGCGTCAACCCCTATCTTCATCTTTATGTCCTTCGGCTTTTTCTTCTGTATCGATTCCAATTGCTTTAATGCATCCTTAACGCTGCCGAGAGTTATTGTCACGCTAGTCTCCGCGGGCTTCATTGAGCCTCCAAGCAGCTTGGTAACATGGATGGAATTGGATCTTGCGTACAGGTCGTGCGCAGCCATTTCTATTGCGTTCTTTACTGCACTGCTCCCATGTATTATTTTTGTAATGCTCTCTGAAAAATCCTCAAGGCTCTCATAAGCCCTGCCATTTATTGACAGAATTATATTATTCGCAGTTTCCATTGCCGCACTAGTATATTCCCCGGTTATTTCGGGTATGGTGCTGCATTCACCATAGCCCTTTTCCGATTCTCCATCGAGCTCTACGAAAAGGCCGTCAAAGTCATACTGCGTGCCTAGAGATATCGAAAAAGGCTCGGTCATGGGAGCGCTAACCCTGTATAACGATGCACCCTTTACCTTGACATCGCCTATTGAAAATGCACATTTTAAAATCCTTTTATCATTCTTCACGTTATTCACCCAATGCTTCTGCAATCCTGTCTATTCCTGCATCCAGTGTTTTTTCATCGATATATGGAGGAGGTGTTATCTTTATTATATTGCTTTTCGCACCTACCAGCGAGCACACCACGCCTTTCTTTAGGAGCTCGGATCTTAGCTCGTATGAATAATCAGTCAAAGGCTTGCCTGACTTTGTAAGTTCAACTCCTATCATAAAGCCTATTCCCCTTACGGACTTTATTTTCTCGTTGCTTATTGAGCCAAGGCGCTTGACTATCTCCTTGCCCTTTCTTCTAACGAAAGAAAGTCTTTTCTCTGTCAGGCCGCCTATGGTTTTTATGGCAGCCTTTGAGCATAGCATGTTTCCGGACTGCATGCCGAAAGCGCCGTTGTAGGATATATTCCAATCGCCGTCATACAGTACCGCGGACAGCGGAAGCCCTGCAGCCATACCTTTGCCGATGCATATCATCTCTGGCTTCAATCCCTTTTTTAATGAGAGCAGCAGTTCCCCGCTCCTTCCCATGCCGGTATACACTTCGTCTATTGCCATATGCATATGGTTCGCAGATGCAATCTTTTTCAAGCTGCTGATAAAATCGTCGGATAGGATATTTACACCGCCGTCGGACTGAACAAGCTCAAATATAATTGTGGAGCCATCGATATCGAATGATCTTGATGCCTTTCTAATCAGGTCTTCGTTAAAGCTTTGCGCATTATCGTCTTCCGAAAAATCCTGTGGAACCCTTAGGTGCACGACCCTGTTTTTTGTATCTATTCCGGTGCCGTTTGAAGCCATGTATGTGAGATAGCCTTTGCCGTGATACGCGTTCTCCAATGCAATTATGGGCTTTTGGTATCTCGAAAGCGCGGTCTCGCATGCTTCGGTGCCTGAGGTGCAGTATACGACATTGCCCTTCCCCGAAACAAGCTTTAGCTTTTTTGTAAGCCTGTCATTCCATGTGCTCCTGAATACCAAAGTGCTTACTGGCGATACAAAATCCTCTTTACGCAGGAAATCGTAGCCTGTTGTCATTGCTGAGCCTGAGAAATCGAGATACTTCCTGCTTCCAGCTACTACGTAAAAGCGGTCGGTGCCGGTAACGACGAAAGGAAAGCCCCTGAACTCCGGCACTACCATCTTTCTTACCTTATGCTGTCAGTTGGATGCGCTTTTGTAAGCAACGGCTCCATTTTTATCTTGTCACGCCTTACGTATACCACTACAAGCGATATTATTATCCACGCAGGAATTATTACCAGCACTGCCTCAAGCGGTCCGGTGAGCCCCTGCAGCGAATAGTATATTGCTATGGCCATTATAATCGAGCCCAATGTCGGAGCCACAATGTGGCTCACTACATTCATGTGCTTCAGCCTGTGCATCATTATGGGCAACGATTCGTTTGTGGCTATGTGGTATATCAGGGTGAATATCGTTATTGCGGTTCCCCATATTACAAACGAGTCGAATAAGCCGTTTGACTCACCGTATAATGCCACAAGTGGCACCATGGTTACTATTACTCCTATAACTACTACTCCGAATACGGCAAACACTGACATATATGGGCTGCCGTATTTTGGATGCACTTTTGTAAGGGATTTTGGAAGAAGCCCGTCCCTTGCCAAAGCGAATATGGTCCTTGAAGCGCTGTTGCCGAACAGCACCGGGGACATGAGTTGTGCTATCTCAACTATCGCGAACGCTATTAGCGTCAGCGCTATTCCAAAATAGGCCTTTGTAAGGTAAAGCCCGGGTGCGAAGAACTGCAATGCCGTTCCAAGGTTAGGGCCAGAAGCAGCTTCTAGCGCATACACTACAAACGTATCGAAAGCAACCATTATGAGCAATGCGGTTACTATTGCCTTCTTCAGCGTATGCTTAGGCAGCTTAGCCTCTTCTCCAAATGACACTATCGAGCCGTAGCCGCCATATGCCAGGAATGCGCCTACTACCATTGCCAGGAAGAATCCGTACAAGCCGTTGGTAGAGTTTCCTATGTTGAAGTACTGCACTCCGTTGTACGGAGCCTTGACTATTAGGGCTATTGCCAGAAGCAGGAAGAAAGCTATCTGTATTATTCCAAATATAAGGGCGAGTTTCTGGCTCACTTTTATTGAAAAGAATCCCACGAGCAGGTATATTATAGGAGTTATGAACGCTATAAGGAGCACTGCAACCAACGGAAGCGAATATCCCGTAAGTGTTACGAGCCCGGTCCAGAGGAACCATCCCACTATTATGCTGGCAGCTATCATGTCGCCTATTACCCAGAATAGCTGGTAGAGCCCCATGCTTTTCGAAAGGTATTTGTTGTGGACGCTTGATTCGACGTACTTGTAGTAGCCCCCTGCATTTGACACCTTGGAGCTGAATATGTATATTGCTATTATGGCAAGGAACAGAGTTGCTCCGCCTATCAGGAAAGCGAGCGGTGCTGTTGTCCCAGCGTATGTCATTGCCGTAACTCCCGTAACCGCGAACGCACCCGCAGGAAATATTACGCTTACTGCGTAGAATACAAGACCCCAGAAACCAAGAGAACCCGACTTAAGCTTCATGCCAGCCATTTCAAAACCCATCTCTCATTTTATTCCACTATTCAATGCGAATATTTAAATAGATTTTTAAATTGTTATGGCTGCACCGTTCGGGGGCTTGCATGCATAAGCCACAATCCTCACGAAAATCAAGCCAGCTAAACCTTTTATTCCTTAGTAGCCAATCAGTTTAAATCGATGAATTTCATGCTGGATGTAGTTTGCAATGCTTTCGATATGGCTTCGACTGCAGTGCACCGATCGCATGGCGGCAATAAGAACAGCAGGCATGCAAGCAAACGAGTAGGCAAAAGGGCAGGAATTGGCTTTTCAAAAAGTTTTCGGCTTAATTCAAATAGTGCGAAAGCCAAAGCCCCCGAAAATCCCAAGAATGCAAAATATTACATTGCAGCATTTTTCGTTCTGCTGGCAGCCACAATAGTTTTGTATTATTATTCTTCTCCAGGCATATATCCTCCGTTTGATGATTCAATATATGCTTATTCTGTAGTCAAATTGTCCATATTGGGCACAACGCCGTGGACTGTTTCTGCTTTTGGCTTCGCGGCGATGGAGTTTCCCTTTTATGCGCTGCTGCATTCCGCTTATGCCACGGAGTTCCCTCCGCTCATCGCAATAGCCGTCGCAATGGCTTGCCTGCTATGGATAGGCAAGGAATTCGAGAATCTTCTGGCAGGAGTAGTTGCAGCGGCACTTTACGCTTTTAATCCGATAGTTATGATGTATGGGATAAGGCTTTTGCCAGACCCGTATATAGCAATGGTAGATGCTGTTGGGATATTGCTGACGCTTTTTGCGATAAAACGGAGATCCCTCCCAATAGCGCTTTTTGCTGGCATGGCAGTAGGGGCAGGGGTGTTTTTCGGCAATCAAGCCGCTTTCAGCATAATATCCTATGTGCCTTTTCTTGCCTTGCTTCTTTATTTTAGCCGCTTTAAAATTGAAAAAGCATGGCTCGCAAAGGCATTCGCTTTTGCAATAGTAGGGATTGCGATATTTGGCGTTTTGTACTTTAGCCAGCAGGCCATAATATATGGAAATCCTCTTTTTGGAATACAGGGCCAGGAAGCTTATATCTCTTCCAGATACGCCAGCGAGAACTTAGTCCCGAGCTATATGTTTTATTTTTACACAATGCTCCCGATAAAGTACACATCCGGATTTCCTGGAAAATCTTTTTACGGCGAGGACCCTTATGCAAACATGGGGATACTTTTTGTGTTGTTCCTCGCAGGCATGGCATACCTATTGATATTTTCAAGGTCTAAGAAAAGTGCAGTAATGCCGTTTGTTGCCTTTGTGGCAATTTTCTATTTGATGCTTTCTGCAATGCCGGCCGGCAACGGAAAATATGGGGTTGAAGACATTACAAGGCTGCTCATACCTGTTGCGCTTGTACTGTCAATAGCCTGCGGAATTTTCATGGCTGAATTGGCAAAAGGTAAGGGAAAGCGCATATTGAGAATTTCGGTGTTCGCTGCCATACTCGTAATCTATTTGGCTGTGGGCTTCTCCTTTTACCCTACGATACAGCATAACTACTCTACCCAGAGCTATGTATGGAACATCACTTATTCTGCAACAGCAAAGATAAACAGCCTCAACTTCACAAATTATGAGCTGATTGAAAACTATACCAACATGCCATACATTTTGTGCATGGGCGCAAAGAACCAGCCTTACAATTGTGCAGGAGTTGCTGTACCGTGGAAGGGAATAGCCTGCAATAATATAAATGAGACCGTAGTCTACCGCGGCAGCAGCCCTTCCAGCATATGCCCGCAAAGCAGAAATTACACTACTTCGTATTACTACAATTCCACTTACAATTACTCAGTCTATGCAGTCAGGGAAGCGCCAAAATGATTGCTTTGTATAGTATAAATTCTGCAAAATTTATTTAAACTAAATAATGGCCTTAGTAAAAAGCTTAGCTTTAGCATTCATTCTACAGGGTTCAATTTTTGGTCAATAAGATGGCCCTCATCTTTTGCGATATACGGCCCTTCACCAGTGCCAGCATATATTATTTTTTCGGGCTCGAAAAGCTCAAGCAGCCTGTTTTTTACCTCTTCGGCATTTTTCTTCTCCACTATTACGTGGGCATTAGGGCCCGCGTCAAAAGTGTATGCCGCAATTGCTGATCCATTTTTGTTGAGCTCGTTTACAGCTTCAACAACATCCCAGGATTTGTCAGTCATATACCTTATGGGCGGAAACGTATCGAGCATGGTTGCATGCATGTTATTGCTGTCCCTGATTATTATTTCAGAAAGGGCTGCAAAGTCCTTGTTTTTTATGGCGTTTATTGCGGAAAGTGCATTTTCCTCTGCATATTTCGGCCTTGCTTTATATAATGCGCTCGTCTTTACGGTTAACGAATGCCCTGCGCTCGAAGATATTTTCTTTTGGTTTTCATTTACAAGGCATATAAGGTCAACAAGGTCAAAATCAGATTTTGTAGCTATCTGCTCTGCATATGAATCGGATCCATCTTCCATTTCTCCTTTTTTCCATATAACATAACCTCCGAAGATGCTCCTGCAGGCGCTTCCGCTTATTTTTCTGGCCATGATTGACATCTGCCTCTGCGTAAGGCCTGCATTAAACGCTGAGTTAAGAGCATAGACAAGCGCCGCAGCGCCTGATGCGCTTGAGGCAAGGCCGCTGCCAGTAGGAAAGTAATTCTTCGATACTACAAGCACATTTTTATTTACACCTGAAATGCCTTTCATTTCCTTTATTACGTTGAACATGAAGCCGGATTTTTCGGATGAGCCTTTAACTTGTTTGACACCATTTACATATACAATGTCTTCTCCGAATTCTTCGCTTAAAACAACGCTAGTTTTGGTTTTGAGTGCTTGGTTGTCAAGAGTCATGCTTATGGACGTATTGTTTGGGAGGTTAAGATTTTCAGGGTTCCTCTTACCCCAGTATTTTACAAATGCAATATTCGGTGAGGCAATAGCAGTAACTACTTCATCTTTCATGCAATTACCTTGGTCTTGTAATAATTTTTAGCTCCTTTTTTCGTAATTTCGCAATCATGTATTTCGAAGCCAATGCGTTTTGCTGCAAATGCGAATTCTGAAATACTGGTATTTTTTCCAGGTATTGCTATGAGGATTCCGCCTCCGCCACCACCAGTTAGCTTGGCTCCCAAGAATCCCAGCCTTTTGGCCAACTCAACACCTTTTTCCAGTCCAGAGCTTGATACGCCGAATTCATTCAAGAATTTTTGATTTTCGTACATCGCTTTTCCAAGCTCATCAATATTCCCTACCCGCAAAGCTTCCAAGCCTCTCAGCGCACATGCTTCTATATTGTCCGCCAAGAAACTCGCCTTTTTAGGGTTTGTTTCATAAAGCTCTGTGACGCTTCTTACGGTTTCTGCAGTGCCCTTTTTCGGGCCTGTATCGATAAGCATTAATTTTGGCTCTTTTTTCATTTCAGCCTGTTTTATGCCTTTAGAATCCAAGACAACGACGCCGCCGTAAAATGAGGTAGTAACGTCTATGTTTCCGGCATTTTTATTTTTGTGTATTATCCTGTCTCCATCCCTGGCAATATCTATTACAGCATCGTCTGCAAGTTTTAGATTTAAGCTTTTTATAAGGGCGAGCGTAAATGCGACGGAACATGCTGCAGAGCTTGCAAGGCCTCTCTGCATTTTTATTTCGGAGCTTACGTTTATGACCTTTCCCTCAACTTCTGCATCAAATTTGTTAGCAAGCCTGGAAGCGATTACCGCATATGGCAGTATGTCTTTTTTTATGCTTGAAGCCTCTATGAAATCAGGTATGCTTTCGTTGTTCGAATAAAGATGGTATAACTGCTTCAGCTCTTTGAGGCTAAATTCCGCTTCGGAGCCCAAATCAGAAAGTATTATCTTTAATTTATCGCTAGTGTTTTCAGACACTGAAGCTTTTGCAAACAGGTTTATAGCAGCCGCAACAGATGGCTTTCCGTGCATTACAACGTGCTCTCCAAAAAGCTTTACAACTGCCGGGGCTTTCGCTTCGAATCCGCTAGTCATTGCCTCATCCAATATTTTTTCCCAATTGTAATATTTAGCTTTTTAGTGCAAATACAGTTGTCAAGTTTCTTTTATTCCCATGGTTTTTAAGAGTAACTGCGATATAGCCAAACGACGAACAAAAAATGCTGCCAATAACACAAAAACCAAAAATAAGAGAATAGGATAAGAAAAAGAGAACGATTAGTCGTTCTCCGCAAATATCTCTTCTGCGAGCTCTTCCTTTGCGTCCTCATACTCTTTGTTTGCTATTATGTCGCTGGCGCTGTCACTCTTTACAAGCGCATACTTTATGCTTCCCTGCGACATCATGTAAGAGCCGGGGCACAGCACCCCCTCTTTGACAGCTATGACGTCAGGAGCTTCCCTTAGAACCATCGACATCGTAGCCTCTTTGCTGCCATATCCCGGATTCTCGTTCTCAACTATGCTCTTGTCTTCGTCGTTGTAGAGCACTATGAGTTCTGCCTGATCCAATGGAACAAGCATCTTTTCCTTATTGCAAGGTATTGCCACTTTCATGCATATCACACTCGTTTATCCATTTATAAGATATTTAATATGCTTGGTAGTATGCATTGACATTTGTAAATTATCTGCGGTTTTTTCCCTTGGATTCGGTGTTTACTGCCATTTTAGGGATGCCATCCCTCAAAAGCGTTTTAAGCTCCGAGGCGCGCTCACTTGTGAAATAGTCAATAGGAAAATCCGCGGCGTAGATCAAGAATTCCGCATCCCTAAATCCACTTACCTTAGGTACGTTTCGGCTTACGAAGTTCTTCTTTTCCTCATCCGAGCGCCAGCTTATTAGGTTTAGCACATTCGGAAGCATTTCAGCTACTGGAATATTGCCGTCGTCGTCTAGGACGAGGCCAAGATATTTTTTTGCCATTTCTTCCAATGCGCATTGCACCTCCGCATCTTTCAGGTATTTTTTGTACTTTTCCCTGACCACATAACTTCCGTTTATTTCCACTGTCGAAAGATATTCCTCTTCGTCCCGGTAGTAGTTCCACGGTTCGTTATTCGCCGTTATGTGGCGCTCTAGCTCGAATAGGATTATCGGAAGCGCGAGTTTTGACGCATTGACAAAGTCCAGTTTTGGTTCTGCCTTCTCGAAAGCAGCAATGTAGCCAGATGAAACCCATTTGTAGCCGCTAACTCTACGACTGCCTTCAAATACCTCTCCAGTGCTTGAAAGGTCCAGATAAACGCGAAAGTAGCTGGAAAAATTCCGCATACTGTTTATGTAACTCTGTGAAAGAGGCGGCTCATAGCCCATAATTTCCCAAAAAGCCCTTGTTGTTATTTTTGCGAGAAGGTCTTCATTAATCACATCGCGGAGTTTGCCTTCGTAGTGCATTTGCAGGACGGTAAAGAACGGGTGTGAGTAACCTGGAGCCGAAAAACCGTTTTTCTTGTATCTGTCTGCCCTAGCAGCAGTTTCGATCACGAGCTTTTTTGCAGTCTGCATTTCTTCAGTTGAAAAAAGGTATTCAAGATCCTCCTCCCTATCTAGGGCATGCCAGAAGCAGCCTTCTTCCACAAGGTTGCGGTATAAGCTCAATTCAGGGTGCTTCATGGTTTCCGAGGAGTAGATTAAATAGGATGCTTTTTCTCTAGTTCCGAATTTCCTGCCTTCCGACAGTGCACGGCGTTCAGCGCTTGCGTACGTTTCGTCGCCGCTTTTAAGCTGCGACCACAGATCGTCCACGAGCTTCGAATACTTAACGCTCATCTTCGATATCTCAAGCTCGTAATCGATATCTGTAAACGCCATCTAAACCACGTTTCGGCTATGTCTTGTTCTTATATTTATAACGTTCGGCATGTGGACATACCGAAATCATTAGCCTTTGCCCTCTACCATGCCGGTGCTTCTGAAGCACCTCCCGCCCCTGGAACTTTGCTGTGGCGTAGCCCCAAGCGCTTTCTTGTACCCGTGCTTGTATGCTGCATGCACCATGAGCGCAGCTATGAGGGCAGCTATCAGCACTATCATGAGGCCGTTGCCCTGGCTTCTCCTGCCTGTGCGCCTTATCACGCTTAGGGATTCCCTGAAAGAAGTAACGTATATGTAGATATCAAAAGCGATTGCAAAAGAGTTGTAAAGTGCTATGAGTATGCTCCACACACTCCTGCGCTTGGCCGCTATTATTATAGACTGTATTGTTATTATGAAGCCGAATCCTATTATCAGAATTCCAAGGAATATGAAGTCAAAGCTCAGGACGAATTCCAGGGTTGAGAGCGATATGTAAGCCAGATAATAAGCTATGAAGCCTATGACTATTGCCATCACGTATGTCGCGCCAACGAGCCCCAGGCCAACCGCAGCATAAGCGGATACCTTCCTGAACTTTGAAGGATCCCCGTTTTTCTTCATCATTCCCAGGCTGTAGCCCCCGGCATAAGCATCCCACATTGATATCAGGAAGTCGAAAGCTATGATTATTATCGTTATTATTAAGCCTAATCCCAAGCAAATCATCAAAGCGTCAATCTTATACTGTAGATTTTGAGCCTAAAGAATATTAGCGTTACCGCAACTCTTCACTTTTCGCTTGCGGATTTTGTAAACGTATAAAAACGATTTTATGAAAAGGCTAAATATTAAAAACGCAGATATTGGCATCATGAGAAAAGAGCTTGAAATGGCCATAGAGGGACAGTACTCTTACGACGGCGCAGGAGTTAAGCTTAGAAGGATTTTCGGGGGCCAGAATGCTGCAAGGTACACAGACCCGTTTCTGCTTCTTGACAATTTCGGATCCAAGGACCCGAAGGATTACGAGAAGGGCTTTCCATGGCACCCGCACAGGGGCATAGAGACCGTCACTTACATATTGGAAGGAAAGGTGAAGCACAGGGACAGCACCGGCGTTTCGGGAGTCATAGGCAGCGGAGAGCTGCAGTGGATGACCGCCGGAAGCGGCATATTCCACGAAGAGATGCCGCAGGTCGAGAAAGAGGGCAACAGCGGGCTGCAGCTCTGGGTCAATCTTCCAAAGGAGCACAAGATGACGCAGCCAAAATACAGGAACCTAAAAGACAAAAACATGCCGGCAGTAACGGACAGCTACGGGAACAGGATAAAGGTCATAGCAGGCAGGCGTGCCGATGCGATAGGGCCGATAAGCGACCTGTCAATACCGATAAGCTATTATGTAGTCGACATGAAGAAAGATTCCCAGTTCGTTCAGGATATCCCTGAGGGGCATACAGCTATAGCCTACGTGCTCAAGGGCCGCTTGGGCGTGGAAAAGGGCACGGAGATTGAAGAAGGATCCGCGGCAATATACAAGCGCAGCGGGGATTCGGTAGCAGTAAGCACTGGAAGCGAAACCGCGAAGTTCATGCTGATTTCAGGGAAGCCTCTTAACGAGCCCGTGGCCTGGTACGGTCCAATAGTGATGAACTACAAGCAGGAGCTTGTGAAGGCTTACGAGGAGCTTGAGAATGGCACGTTCATAAAGGAAAGCGCTGACGTCCAGGATCTTTGAATGCCTACACATCGCAGACGCGTTTGCATGCTTATTTTTCCCTCCAGCGCATCAGCTTTATCCCTATAAGCGAGAATATTATTATCTCTATTATTAGCACCGGTATCGCGTAGTATGCTATTGGCGCAAGGCCGAATGCACCCTGCGCAAGCATTGCCACAGAAGTTATCGGCGATATCATGAATACATACAGCAATGCCTTCGGAAGTATTGTGTATGGGTAAAATGTCGGAGGTAGCACTGTGAGCAGTATGCTCACTATGCCTGCTATGCCCCAGATGTTCCTTACGTGCTTTATGAACCCGAATATCGTGAACGAAATTGCCATTGTACCGAGAAGCACAGCCAGAAGGAGCACTATGAATGCTAGAGTGCTCACTATGCCGAATATTCCCAGGAGAATGCCTATTGCAGCATATACTGCAAGGCCTGGAAGCGATGATGCCAGGTAGCTCAGCCCCATAGCCAGCATATAATCCGCGGGGCCTATTCCAGTAGCCACGAAAAGATCCTGGGTCCTGAGCTGCAGCCTCTGGAACGCCATATCGCTTCCGCTGTATATCGCATTCATTGAGACTATGGATATGAAGCCTCCGATAACAGCATAGTCAATGTATTTGCCCGCAGAGAATATGGTAATCAGGAACAGAAATACTAGCGGGTAGAGTATAGAAGATATTATGTACGACGGGCCCCTCTTTATGGACCTTATGCCATAGTACCAGGTGAACGTTCCTATAAATTTAAGATTCAATGTCCACACCCTGCATTATGAAAAGGTCGTCCAGCGTTATCGGCTTTATTACATAGCCCTCCTTTGCGTATTTCTCGGCTTCTGAGAGCTTTATGTATGTTATTCTGGTGTTGCCTATGACATATTTTGACTTTGCATTCTTTGAAGATGTTTCGGCCCTGGCCATTCCCTTGAAGCGCTTCAGCAGCGATCCGACCGTGCCCCTGGCCAGCACCTTTCCGGATTCCACCATTATTACGTCCTCGGAAAGCTCTGCCGCTTCTTCCATGTAGTGCGTTGTAAGGACTATGTTGCCCCTGAGCATCTTTATTGCGGACCAGACTTCAATTCTTGAAAGGGGATCCAATCCAGTGGTGGGCTCATCGAGAAAGATTGTATCTGCATTTGCTGCCAGTGCCATGGCCACAAATATCTTGCGCTTCATGCCTCCGCTAAGCATATCTGCTGGAGTGTCCCTTGCATGCCAGAGCTCGAGCTCCTTGAGCGCCCTTGAAGCTTCTATTGTGGAATCCCCGAGCGACATTCCTCTCGCGCATAGGTACATCTTTAGATGTTCCATCGGTGTCAGATAACCTATCGGGCTGGCTTCCTGCGGTATGCTCACTATCCTTTTCCTTATCTCCTTTGCGTC
>JAKBRD010000041.1:0-2006 GCA_021834865.1 Microcaldota archaeon
TGCTGCATTCCTGCCGATGCTTCTGAACGAGAATATGCCTTCTGGTGATTCGGCATATGGCTTGCCCTCTGTCCTCTGCAGGTATGAAGCAGTATATGGAGAAGCGTAATAGAAGCCCCCAACAGCGCTGCTCTGTATCGCTGATGTGTTCAGCAGGTCCAAGCCTGCCCCATTTATCAGGAAATTGGGCTCGTCCTGGAGATAACTCATTATCGTGTCGTTTTTGTAAACCAAGTATGGCTTTAAAGGCGTAGACGAATTGGATATATTTGTTATAAGTCCTGCCATTCCGCAAACGTTTTGGCCAATGTCTGCAGCGTTTGGCGTTGCAAGTATATAATTGCCGTTTGTATATTCGCTGGGCACATTCGAGCACGAAGGCTCTCCTGCCATGTATATTATCTTTCCATACGCAAACATGTACGGGCTTTCGGACCCAGATTCTGCAGTAAGGTTTCCTATTATGGTTGCTTTTGGAAGTACTTCCTTCTGGAACGTGCCGTTGAGGCCCTGCTCGGCGCCTATCAAAGAGGGCTTTGAATTCAAGCTGACAGTAGTATTGGCGTTTATCGGATAATCAAGGCTTATGCCGCTGCTCGTGTTGAGCGCTGCAAGCCCCGTCACATAAACGCCTATCCTGAAAGGCGCAGCCTGCTTTACTCTTAGCGTAACATTAGAAAGGTTTGCCGTAAACCCGTCGGTCAACGCTTCGGCTTCAAATTCGCTTACTGCTTTTTTGAAGCTGTTATTGTAATAAGCGGTGCTGTTGAAAATAGTGCCGTTGTACAAAAGGCCATAAAGGACATCGCTTGAATTGGCTATAAAGTTGCCCATCCTTGTTGCAGGGTCGCTTTCAAACGCTATCATTATGCCTATAGATTTGGACATGCTTGAGTATAGGAATGCGTTCATTCCCGAATCCAAGTTCTGGGCAAAGTTCCCGGAAGCAAGGCTCTGTGCGACGCTGGAAGAAAGGTTGTCATAGTTTATGTTCAGTACCACATAGGTTATAACCTCTCCGAGCATTAGTATGAATATGACTAGGGTGAGCAGCGTAAGCAATATGCCTCTCTTGCTTTTTGGCTTTCTCGGTATTTTTTTCTTCAGCGCCATATCACCACACTCAGGTTATCCGTCTGCAATTCGTTACCTCTCCTAAGCGAAATCGGTATAGAAGACTTGCTTACGGAGTAAGCATTCACAAGGCTAGGCGGCGTGAATGGTATCGATACATAAGAAATATCATATGGTATCGCAGCGTCGCCGTTCCCGCTGTAGTCGTTGGTATTGCCATCTAGGGGCCACCATCCGACAAGATTGGAGTTTCCAAGTGCCATGCCGCTTATGCCCTGCAAATACAAATCGTAATACTCATTCGGGGCCAAGGTCTTATTATAAATTTCAAGGTTTGTTACGGATCCGTTAAAAGTGCCTGTAATGCTGCCCGGATTTCCGGTAGCTCCTATTATTGTGTTTCCGCTCTCTGCTATTACATTGCCAGTGGCATAAACGTTTTTCAAAACCCCTCCGTCATAGCTTATGTTGGCTATGGAAGCATTTCTTGTGAATCCTATCTGCGACCATGCTCTCGCCTGCACTACCTCTGCGCTGCAATTCCATGTGCTTCCCAAGCTAGTTCCCTGAAGCTGTATGCAAATGCTTCCAGATCCATTTATCCCAAGTGCATAGCTTCCCTGTTTGTCAACTACTATGCATGTGGGTGTGGTCGTACCGCACGTACCCAATCCTTCGGGGTATATCCATGTAGATACTGTCATATTCGGATTTCCTACGTCTAGAAGGCTGTTGTTGTATACCAAGCCGTAGCTTCCAGCTGTTGTATTGAAGAACGAAACGCTTTCGGAGCCGGAATAATTGCCATTTATATATATGCCTGCCCTTGGCTGTCCCAATACTGAATCGTTCAGGAGAAACTCTGCATACATGCTGTCGTTGTTGAGGTACAGCTCTCCCAATGTTTCCGCTATGCTTTCGTTTATGCTGGC
>JAKBRD010000041.1:2106-6411 GCA_021834865.1 Microcaldota archaeon
GAGCAGTGAAACCGCAGCGCTAGCTACTATGAGGGAGAATACTGCGTCTAATGTGAATATGAACGCCTTGTAATTTTTGCTCTTTTCTTTCCTTTGCATGGTCATCAGCTTATTGCTATGGGTTCGTTTGTCCAAACTATTACCCTCATCAGGACTGGCTCTGTTCCCATGACTGCCCTCGTTTTGTATACATATGAAGTTAGCGCATTGTGCGTTGCAGGATTTTCTCCTATGGTAATGTTCATATCCCTGCCCGATATAATTATGTAATAATCGTATCCTATTCCCATGACTGGCTTCGTAGCTTCGTAATCCGAAGTGTTGTAATTGGCCATTGCCATAAGCGCATATATCTTTTGCGCAGATATTTCGCTGCTGTTCGATGACGAGGTTAAGCCTACGCTAAAGTCCTTCCACGTAGAGGAGTTGGACGTATTTATCAACGCGCTCCAATCTGAAGGCGTGCCAGGCGTAAGCAGCCTTTCAGTAAGGACCTGCGTTTCGAACTGCATCGTCTCCGCGCCACTTCCATAACTAAGCGCGAGCTGATTGTCTATATTGTACCATGTGTATGCCAGTATGGTCATTGCCACAGTGAATATCACGATTGCGAATATTATATCAAAGCTCCAAAATTGGGCCCTGTAATTTTTTGACTTTAAATTCCTATACAACTAAATCATCCTGCTGAAATGTTAAAGCTCTTCTCTACCGGATTGCCGGCAACGTAAAGCTGCTCTATCTCATACGGCGTGAGGCTCACATTATATATCTGAAGGTTCGTAACCGAACCGTTGAAAAACTCCGTGCCGGTGTTTCCGTCTAGTGCATCTCCAATATATCCTGTTTCAGTATAATTGCTAAGGTAATCTCCGCCAGGTACTGTCGCATTCGAGTAATATTTTCCATCCAAATAGAAATCCACTTTTCCCGTAGTTGAATTGTAGGTTCCAGTTACCATATAAAGCGTATCTGGCATTATTGTTGCTCCGGTTGGTTTTATGGGGGTCCTTGTTGTTGAACATCCTGGAGGGCTGTTTGCTTCGGGAGTATACCATTCAAAAAAGCTTATATTTGACGGAGGAGACATCATGAATCCCATTGTACAGCCACCCCATCCAACTGGAAATTGATTCTGGCTGAAGTATTGCGAGCCTCCTCTGTATTCAAGCCATGCGTTTATGGAATATGGATGATGGCCATTGAGCGTTTCCATTGGCGGTATGGATATTCTACTTGCGGAACTTGTGCCGTTGAAGCTTGCTATCGGAATGCTGCTGGTGCCAGTAGCACTTACCGAACGCTGATTAGTATACGTTATAGCATTTGACGATACTGGATAATTGTTTGCTGAGTAATCTTTTGGATTGCCGCTCAGTGGGAACCACCCTACTAGCCCAACATTGCTTAACGGAGCCCCATTTATCCCGTTTTTGTATATCTGCGTTATGTAGCTCTGTTGCAGGGATGTATTGTATATCTGTACATTGCTTATCTTTCCGCTAAAGGCGTACATTCCCGGATACGCTGCGCCTATATTTATCTTTCCTATTGCCTCTGCGTATGTCCCATTTCCTGGGCTTGTAGCAACTGCCATTCCGTTTATGTATACTGTTATAGTGTTGTTGGCTCCGTTCCAAACTCCGGTTACCAGATAAGGTGTATTTGCTGTCAGTACACCTCCGCTTGGTTGCGGAGCCCCGCTGATGCTGCTTCCTTCGTTGTTCCATCTTGCAACTGCGGCTCCATTTGCCCCGGTTATTCCTATATCGAATGTCTCATGAGTATATGGCCCTCCGGAAACCTCTGCTATGTTCTGCCAATAAGTTCCGGTTCCTGTGTTATTTATCCATGCAGATATTGTAATGCCTCTTGCATAAGTCTCCGCGGTTGTTGCGTTATCATAGCTGTTGCTCCCGTCAAAGTTTCCAACCATAAATGCCGTAGATACCAGTTGAAGTGGCTGCCAGTTAGAATTTGTGAAATCTCCCGAATTAAAATAGCCGCTGAAATCGAAGACGCTGCTTCCATATCCCTCTTCCAGCGGCCACCATCCTCGAAGGTTAGCAGCAGTTGAAGAGTTGCCGTTGAAAAGGAAAGCCTGTCCGGATATTGAGGTTATTGGAGAATTTGATGCCATGAAAAGCGTGGCATTCCCATTCGAATGCGTTATCCCTGCAACATAATTGTCGTTAGGCTGCGTTATGTATTCAGGAGATATTGAATCGACTCCCGTATTGGTATCAAAGCCTACAAGAACGTGCGAAGCGTTGTTCCCGTTGGAAAGCGTTGCATGGGCCTCAACTTCTGCAATATTAACATACTTTATGTTATACGGTATTCCGTTGTTGCCATTGCCGCTGTAGTCATTGGTATTACCGTCAAGCGGATACCATCCTACTACGTTTGCGCTGTCAACAGGGTTTCCGGCAATCCCCTCATTATAAATGGCGTTTATCTGGTTGGAAGATAATGCAGCATTATAAACTTGCACATTGGTGATAATAACATTGCCTATTGGCTGCGAACTTTGGCTGCCTATTACAAAATTTCCTGTGGTGGCTTGGGAAGTACCTCCAGGTCCTCCTCCATAATATTTGCCATTTATATAAAGCGAAACGTCTCCGCTGCTGGCATTATAAACTCCAGTCATAAGATAAAAGCTGCTTTTATTGTATGGGAAATTCATCTCTTGATTGCCTCCCCTCACCATCTCTATGGAGCCTCCGCCGTTGCATATATCTCTTATAACCCCGTTTGGATATCCGCCGAAACCTATTACGTGGTAGCTCCAATAGCACGCAGGAGCAGGTTCCTCCTGGCTTTGTATGTTTACCCAGGCGGATATAGTAAAGCTGTTAACATCAGGCACAAATGTGATGGTGTTTGACGACGGTACAAATATATAGCTTCCCGGGGCACTGCCGTTAAGTTCTACTCCTTTTGTAACTCCTTTGTTCTTTACGTATAGCGAATCAGGAAGGAAAGATGTGCTGGGGGGCAGCTCGTCTATGTATATTTTTCCGTTAGCGTTCGTTATTTCTATGCTCCCGGTATAGGTAGACACGTTGTAAAGCGAAATCCCTCCGGAGCTTACGACTTTTGTTCCGTTTATTATGAGGTTCCTGGCTGAGCTGTAAGCTATTGCCTCTGCTTTTGTGATGCCTATGGTTATGTTTGCCTCAACGACTCCGCTTGTTGATATGAAAAGCCTGTAAGGATTCTCGCTGGTCACTGGGGGTATCGAAACTATTGCAGAATATCCATTACCGGCAATTATTGCCTGATCCATGTGTATGGCTATATTCTGCGCCGCTAGCTGCAGCGATTGGTATTCATCGTTTCCCAAGGATGCAGCGCGCTGATTGACAACTAGAGCGAATATGATAACGAATATCAGGAGCACCAAAGAGTATACTATTAAGAATTCAAGGGCAATCTGCCCCTTCTTCCTGCCATTAAGCGCCATATACTGATTATTGAGATAGCAATAAATAAATACATGATTTAAGCAGGTAAATCAGGAGAAAAGCAGCGCCATGGAAACAAGCGCGAAAAGTATGCCCTCGTTCATGAAAAGCACAGTGCCTATGAACGCTTGGGAGTTGAGGTATATGCTGCCGGAGTAGAAAGCCAGGGAATACAATCCAAGGAATCCAAAAAGAGCCGAGACTATATAGAGATACGACAGAGGCTCCCTCCTTAACATTCCTATGTTGCTTTGGCTTACCTTTATTGCATAAGCCATTAGAGGTGCTATTATTATGGCAAGGCATGCAAAAGTAGCAAACTGCGGGTTTATGTAAAGCGCAGCCACGTTTTGAAACGACAGGTTAGGCACCATGACTATTATTTCTGCAAAAGCAGCTGCAGCTATGGCATGCTTGTAAATTGCATGGCTCCTCGGATTCCTCATCCTAGCAGTCCTGTCCCTAGCGCTTTCATAATAAGCCAAAAGCCCGGCGCATCCCAATATTATGAGCAAGCCCACGGCAATGCTGTATATGGTATAATAATAAACCGCATTAAATGCGTTGAAGATGAATGCGATTGCCAGTAAAAAAATCGCATAAGCCTCAATCGGCATTCTCCCTGCCATAATGATACTTCTTGCATGCAAAACTAGTTATTGTTTGCCAAAGAAAAAAAGAAAAAAGGAAACAAGCGAACCTCTCACTCTATGCTTACTTCGTTTCCTTTAGTCTCTTCGGACTTTTCGACGTCGATTTTGAGCGTGCCGTTTTCCATCTTCGCCTTGGCGCTCTTCGGTTTTATCTTCTCCGGCAGCGGTATGCTCCTGTAGTA
>JAKBRD010000042.1 GCA_021834865.1 Microcaldota archaeon
TAGTAAGCGACAAGGACAACCCAAGAGATGTCAAGCGCGATGCCGATACTGCTTCGCTTAAGCTTACAAGACTGGGCGCAGAAGTTAAAAGGTATGATACACGGACCGTAAGAAAAAGCTTCGCATAAGCAGTTTTGCATAAATGAAGTTGCTCGCTAATCGCAGCTTTGCAAATATGCTACAAAGATTATGCTATCACAGGTTATTGACATATTCGGTTATTTAAAACAAGGCCAGAAGGATAGCAGCCACAACCATTATTCCGAACCCGGTCCACTGCAGGGACCTTAGCTTATCTTTATAGAAAAGCCTGCCCAGCAGTGCCACGAATATTGGACTTATGGCAATAATGCCGGCACCTATGGCTACAAAGCTTGTTGTGCTTACAAAACCGAATGCGTCGTTGCCCAATGCATCTATAATACCTATGAGTGCTGCCATAGCTATTGGAATGTAGAGGGAACGAATGGCTGGCAAATGCCTTGTTTTTGCAGTATGCCTTACTCTATTTGAAGAGATAAAAAAGAACACAACAACTGCTGCTGCAGCTACAATCCTAGCTATGAGCAGAGGTTCTGCAAAGCTTCCGGAAGTATGTATAACTTCTATCATCAGAACCCAGAAAAGGCCCCATGAAATATTGGCTAGTACTGCGTACAGGAGGCGCAGGTTGAACTTGAGGTTCTCGCTCAGCATTACGATTACTGATCCGCAGAATATTACCACAATAAGAAGAGAGTTCATCAGGCTTATCTTCTCTCCCAGGCCGATTATACCGAAAAGGATTATTATTGCTGGAAGGATTTCGTTTATTACGAATGTGCTTGTTACGTTTTCTGTAGATACGGATTTGTATATGAGCATAAAGCCTGCACCCCAGAAAAGGCCGGCTATCGCCGAAAGCACGATTCCGAAATATGTCATAGAAGAAGGATATAGCATTGCTACTATGGCAAATGGCAACAGGCCCACTACGAGGATTATCGAAGTGGTCAGGCTTATGCCAAGCTTAGATACCGGCTTTTTGGAAAGGGCGTCCTCGAAACCCCAAAGAAGCGATGCGGACAATGCAGCAATTATCACGTACTGCATCAGATCCATTTTACCGCCGAAGCCAATGTGCTGGAAAGAAGTCTTGATTGCGAACTTTATGCAAGGGCATGGGCCTGGTGAGATTTGAACTCACGACCTACGGCTTATAAGACCGCCGCTCTGACCAGGCTGAGCTACAAGCCCATTGCTGCAGAAAGTTATGTTGAAAAGCATATTTATTACTTTTGAATTGCACCTGCCCATTACTGCATCGTCAGATTGTTGTGGACGTAGCTGGGCTTCGACGGCACTGGAGGAAGTCCTCCTGTGTAATTGGTTATTTCCAGTATCCTTAGAGGATACGTTCCGTTTATAAGGTTCTCGCCAGGCGTAGTTGTGACATTCGGATATACCTGCTTGAATCCTGGCAGCGAGCCAAACATGAAGCCCTTGTAGAAGTTGGATATGTAGAAGGACGACGGAGCGTCGGTTATCGTATCGTTCGGGCCATTTGGAGTATATGCTACAAGATACTGGACGAAGTTTATCCCGTCTATGTTAGTAACTCCCAAATCGTACGACAAAGGTATCATTGCGTTTATCTTCGTGCCGTTGCTGTTGTAGAGCTGTATGTCTCCATTCTTTGTTGGCGACGTGCTGACACAAACAGTAGTGTTGGACAGGGAATTCCCTATGGCAGTGTACGCCTTTATGTAAAGGTTGGTGCTGTTGGATATTGAGCAGTAGTAGTTTATGTTTTGCGAAGTCGTCGAATTTGGAGGCTCTAGCGCCGCAAGCGGCAGGAACGCATACTCTGGATCGTGGCTAATTTCGCAAGGCGAAGTGCCAAGCGCATAAGGCACAGGAGGGGTCTGCGCTGCTCCCTGAGCTATTGCGTATGCCCTTGAGGTCTCGTTGATGTTTACGCATGCAAGGAAGTCTAGTGCCTGCCATTTTTGTATTAATCCCTGGTCAAATACTATGTAGCGCGTCTGGTTCGTGTTCATCATGTTCCTCAATGTGGCTGGAGTATAGTTGTCCTTTGGCCCCAGAACGTAGCTGGCAGCCACTGCATAGTCTTCCGTTGGCTTTGAGTTGTCTCCGCGTATTACCGCGTTGCTGTGCCCGAACCAGTTTATCCAGTCGCCGTAGTCCCACCATGTCAGAACGCGAGGCGCATATGGGCCGACATTGGCGCGCATCCATGCGGTTGCCGAAAGCCAGTAGCTTGGCACAACGTTGCAGAAGAGGTCGTAGCCTATGCTCGACGTAGCTGCTATCGTGCTGCAAGCGGTTGCAGGGTTAGCAGAGTATACTGAGCTTGAGCTCACAGCAGACACTATGGAGCTTATCTCCCCTAGCATCAAGCTGCCGTTAATCAGCGTGCCAACTATGAATATTACGAAGAATATGCCAAAGACGTACCATAGCTGCTTTTTGTAATCATCCATCTTGTGCATCAGCAGCAGGGCTATTATGAATATCAGAGCGAATATCGGAGATATGAAAAATATCCCAAGGCTTATGGCTGCGGTTATATAGAATTCTGCATTCTTTACCGGATTTGCCTCAAACATGTTGGAGTATTTGGTATTTGTGGCAATTTCATAAATGAAGCCGCCTGCTATTCCCATTATTATGGCAAGTATTATTCCATAGAACGAGCCAAGTATTATCAGTATTGCCCCGGCAGCTACGAGCACCCCTATTATTGCTGCCTCTGCATACTTGAGCTTAAACCCATTCCTGAATAGGTATATGCCCTCGCCGAGCATTATGCAGAATAGCAGTATGTATACCGTGCCGAAGTGCGGCATATATTTTACCTCGGAGAAACCAGCGAACATTAGAGGCGTAGCTATCGAAAGGTAAAGTATCGATGTGCTGCTTTTCTTGTAGAATATGCTCAGCACTATAAGAACCAGAGAAACTATGCTTATGACCCATATGAGAAGAGGTATTCCTGCTATGTCTGAACCTATGAAGCCAAAACCGGAAGCTCCGAAGTTATACATGGCTCCAGTAGGTATGAATTCTTCGACCGTCATAAACAATGGGGTTGATGGCGTAGTAAATCTCTTGCTGAGATTGACATATGCGGTTATCGGCTTGCCAGCTGGAGTGAAAGCTATTACCAAGAAAGCGACTATGATTATGACCAGTATCCATTCAAGGTATGCCTTCATGTTTACCTCCTTGAAAAGCAGGTGGCGCTTAGCCAGCATCCCGGGAACAAACTCTATTATTGCAACAGCTATTAGCGCTAGAAGCGGGCCGCTTACGGTTATAGGTAAGCCTAGAATCGAAGGAATCCTTCCCGATAGCGTTGCGTGGTACGGGTTGTACATAGCCAGGAATATTGCTATGACTATTATGACTATGGCGTTCATCTGGTAGAAGTACTTGCTTGTCTTGTTCTGCAGAACATTGACAACGCCCTGGACTATTATGTATATGGTGAGCACGCCAGCATCTACGGTATAGTAGTGCGCTCCGAGGAAGGTAGTCACGAACGCAAGCCCTGCGAGTATTGCAAGGCGCTTGCTCTTCATATCCTTTATTGCTAGCGCGTATGCCGCAAAGAAGAAGAAAAGTGTGAATATGCCCCAGGGCTCGAGGAGCTGCTCGCCGGAAACGAATGTTGTATACAGCACAGGCATCGTAGACGCTAAAGCAGCGCCTATGAGCGCTATCTTGTTGCCGTATTCGTAATATAGAAGCATGAAAACCGAGAAAACCAGCAAAGCTGCCGTTATTGGCGGGTATATTCCGCCGACATAGCTCATTAGCGAAGTGGAGAACGTCGTATACTTTGGCCCGAATGCGTTCGAAAGGTCATACCAGTATGCCTCCAGATACGGGACCACTGGCTGGATCCTCATGCTTGTGCCTTGCGGCACTACAGGCCATGCGCTTGGCGATAGATAAATCTGATAGCCAAACGTAAGTATGGACTCTGCGGAAAGCATGTCGAAATACGGGTCAAACTCGAAGAATTTCGGCGTTATTCCTACGCTCATCATGCGCGTGCCGAAAACCAAAAGCATTAGCAGCGCCAAAACAAGATATGTCTTGTTTATCTGCATTCCTGATTTTGCAGCTACGTTCTTTGCGGCGTTGTTTGAGAGCTTGTTCAGCAGAATACGCTCCTCCTGCTCGTGGTCCTTTATAAGCCTGTTCCTCTCGTCAGATTGAAGCGCGCTTATGCGTTCCTTGTCCTGCTCCGATAGGTTTATGGCGTTGAGTTCCCTCGTGTGCCTTTCTGAAAGCACCTTTTCCTCTTCGATGTGCTTTTCTATTATCGATTTGGCAGCGTCGAAGGACCTGAGCTGGTGCCTCAGTTCAGAGAGCTCCATCGTTTCGCTCTGCTTCATGCCGTCAATCTGCGCTTCTTCTGCCTTCGCCTCCTTGCCCCTTGATACTGGATTGGAAAGGCTTAGCTTGAATACGCCCTGCCACGCGCACAGGATTATGCCGACTATTGAGAGTATAACAGCATTTACCTCGACAAGAGCCAGAGAGAATGCAAAGAAGTGGATGTAATTCATCAGGTAGGACTCAAGCCACGTAAGGGTAGGAACTGCCACGAGCCCGAATATAAATCCGATTACGGAGATCTCGAAAAGCCCGAGCTTTGTCTTCTTTAGCAGGGCAAATGCGAAAAGCTCTCCAGGTATCGTAAGCGTCAATAACGCTATTATGCCCACAAGCAATATGTCCATTTAAGCTACCGTAACTTCACAATTCAGCTGTTGAGTATGGATTTTGGTATTTCTATCTTGCCAAGCTGCCTGTCAGGGAATACTGTTCCTGGAGGCACTATCCTTACTCTTACGCCTATGGCGCCGTATTTCGGGTATGCTGTTGCATCTCCCTCAAGCACGAGATTCGTGACATCGCCGGCCTTTGGTATGTAGCCGACGCTCTTTCTTACTGTTTTTGCCCTCGCGCCCTTTGCGGCTAGCTTGCCCCTTATTATTATCTCTGCGCCAAGAGCCCCATTCTCCATTATGCTCTTCAGCGTAAACTGCATTATCTTCCTTGGGTTTATCGACCTTTCAAGCTTGAACGTTATGTCCTTTGCGACAAGCAGGGGCTCGAGCATTTTGTTCTGCACCTCAATGACGCTTATCTGCGGGTTGTTGACGTTGAAGTTCTTGTGTATCGATTCCGTAAGCTCGTTTATGCTCTTTCCCATCCTTCCTATGACCCTTCCCGGGTTCAGGACGTATACGGTTATTCTTGTAAGCACTGGCGTCTTCTGTATCTCAACCCTCGAGAAGCCGGCCTTTGTCAGCTCCTTGCTCAGGAACTTTGAGATATTCATCTTTATTATTGCGTCGTCTATAAACTTCATTTCTATTGCCATCGAATCATACCTTTTGTGCTGCTACCTCGGCCTTCTGCTGGGGCTGCTGTTTTTCCTTTGCCGCAGGCTTGGGCTTTGGAGCCGTCTTCGGCGCTTGCTTCTTGGAAGCTTTCTTTGACAAAGCGCTGTTGAGGTTTAGCATCTTCGTTGCCTTTTCTCCCAGTTTTACGTCCTCTGGCACTGCTATTCCTATTTCGACCTTGGCGAATTCTACGTCCGAATGCCTCATCGTAGCGAATCCGTAGCTGTCACTGTGATAAAGCATTCCCTTTGATGGAGTCCTCCTGTATATCTGCGTTTTGTTTGCAGATGCGTGGACTACGAAAAGGTTATCCGTTTCAATGCCCTTGCTCTTGGCGTTGCTTATTGCCATTTCCAGGACTTTCTTAACTATTGCAGCGCATTTTACTGGGTATCTGCCCTTGCGGCCTCCGAGCTCATGTCTCGAGCCCATGCCCTTGTTGTGGTTCCTGTATGGCACAGGTGCAGATGCTTTTATTACCTTTTCTAGCGCTTCGGCAGCCTGCGCTGCGTTCTTGTACCTCACGTAGTCGCATATGGCTCCCAGGTCCTTGAAGCTGGCGTTTATGTCCTTTGCGCCGGCGAAGATTACCTTTCCCTTTTCCATGTTGAAAGAATAGTTCAAAAAAATCACTTATTTTTGCGACAGGAACTTGCTTCCGCGCGTTGCCTTTATTCCAGGCGCAGAGTGCTGCACGCGCCTTGTCGAGTAGACAAATTCGCCCAGCCTGTGCCCAAGCATTGCGGGCTGAATTTCGACGTGCTGATATTCCTTGCCGTTATAAATATCAAAAGAAAGGCCGACCCAGGACGGCATTATTAGAGCTTCCCTTGTCCTAGTCTTTATAGGGCTTGTGGATCCCGAAGCCTTGGCATGCTCTATCTTCTCGTTTAGCTCTCTCAGCTGAAGCGAGTTCCTCTTGAGCCAGCGCCTCTGCCTTGACTTTATCA
>JAKBRD010000043.1 GCA_021834865.1 Microcaldota archaeon
ATAACGATAATATACGACGTATCAAGCGGCGTTGCAGGATGGAGCTATTACCAGGTGCTGCTGATTAGCTCGCTGGCCAACATAATGATAGGGATAGTATTTTACAACATATCGCCCCAAAGGCTGGCAAGGACAATGCGCAACGGGCAGTTGGACCAGCGAATACTCAAGCCGTACAACCCCATCGTTACAATGCTGTCGCTTTACGGCACCAAGACATCCATCGGCTCGGTAATAAGCGGTGCATTGGTCTTTGGATATGCGGCTTACATGGCAGGCATAAGCACAATAGCCCTTTTCGAAATGCTGCTTATATTCGCTTTAGGGGTTGTTTCGCTGATAATGTTCATTCTTATGGTTACGGTATTATCTTACGTTCTTTTCAACAGCGCAGGATACATGCAGTGGGTTGCAAACATAGCTTCAAGGGCAGCACAGTATCCGCTTACCATATACGGGCTCCCAGGAATACTGCTGTTCACAGTCGGATTGCCCATCGGCCTTGCAGCATTCTACCCGTCTGCGTTGATCTTCGGAAAGATAGGCCCTGCATTGGTAATGCTTGTGGTTGCGATCGAAGCCTTTATGATAGCTGTTTATTATTATGCCTGCAAGTGGCTTACCAAGAAGTACAGAAGCGGAGGCGGCTGAAAATAAATTCCGCCAATAACCCAAGTGCAGTCAGAACAAAAGGAATATGAATTGCAAAGAGCTTTGTTATTTCGACTTTTTGCGAACCTCCTTATGCCTTGCAGAGCCAGCAGTTTCATCTTCTGTCAGTTCTTCCTTCTGTTCGTTAATTTCATGCTGCTCTTCCTTTATCTCTTTCTTTTCGACCTTTATCTCTTCTTCCTCTATGTACACGAAGTACATTGAAACTGCTATGGCTGCTATGGCTATGATGGAAGAAACAAGCGCAAGGTTATTGCTTTCGTAAAGTATTGAAAGAATGGCTATTATTACGCCTAGGAGTCCTATTGTCGAAATCAGGTATTCTTGACTTTTTTTCATAAGATCACCTTATCTTTTTCCCGCACGCCTCAAGCTGCCGAAAGCTGCTGTAGATGCCGAAGTTACCACGACAGCGACTGCAGCAGTGTCCCTGGTATTTTTTTCTTCCTGCTGTTTTTTATTGTTGTTTGTTTGCGGAGCCTGATTTATCGTGGTTGTCGGAACCGTTGTTGATACTGTTGTAGTTGTATGGATAGTTGTTGTAGATACTGTAGTCGTTTGGGTAGATGGGCTGCTATGGTGCTGCGGTATTGTTGTGGTGGTTGTCGTATTTATGGTTGTTGTAGTTAGATGCCCACCACCAGTTGGCAGTTTTTGGATTATTGATATATTCATGCTTGCAGGGAAATAGAAATCAAGATAACAGTTGGAATTTCCCTTGTAATATTCATACAAACTTACATATGAGCTGTAATTACCATAATATTCGATTCCTGAAAGCGGACCAGCAGGAAGGTTGCAGGCATATACGCTTTGTACTTTTGCTATTGCGGGAAGGTAGTTACCGTTGTAATCAGTATATGCACCAACGTAATAGAAGCCCGAATATCCCCTCGGGATTTTGCCGGTTAGATTAAGCGGCTTATAGACTTCTACGCTGACGTTATTGTATTCCAGAGTCTGGTTGCGAATCTTGCTGGCCGTAATATTTGCCAGTACTGCATTTTGGATTATCGAATTTGTATCCAAAGACGACTGGTTTACATTACCGCCATAATAACATTGTGCTGGATAGAACGTTATAGTTAAATTGCCGGTTATGTAGGAAGGGCCTACATTCTGGCAGTTGAGGGTTATCCCATTAGTGAATGATTCTTGGGAAGAGTTTACGTCTGTTATATTTATTACCTTTGTCTGCACGCTCTCGTTTACAACCACGTTTCCATTAAGGAATATTTCAGTGGATATTTTATACGGGTGCTGCGGGGCCACTGCAAGTATTGAAAGATTTTGGCTTATGTAGTTTGTGGCATTTCCTATGAGGCCGTACAGGTTCAATATTGTATTGTGCCTTATGCTCCTGCTATATCCGAAGCAAAAGTAGTCTGAATCGCTTCCGTTCGAATAAGGCGCAGTGCAGTTAAGCTGAAGGCCGTCGGCCGAGTCGTTAAAGGAAAATAAGTAGTAATCCGTAGTATTTATTTTCGACAGCACAGTTATGTTGGCTGTTGTTAACCCATACCCTGAAAAGTTTGTAATAACGTTGGCGTAATAGCTGCCAGCGACTATATTCGCAGGGAAATAAGCAGATGATATCCCAAAAAGGAGAATAGATAATAGCACAGTCAGGGTCATTGCGTGCTTTATTATCAATTTAATCATCCTTCTCAAATCACGTCAAAGCCGGAATATAAATAAAGAAAGCGCACCGTCAAAATACGGTGCAACTATTAATTTACTGTATTCAGTTGTTTACCAAAGCCCTGCTGCTTGCTACTGCCTTTATTGTAAAGTTCAACGATCCGTCGTAAGCGCTTGGCACTACGAATCCTATGACAGAGCTGGGCTGCACTCCGGGCGCATAATACCTAAATGCATTTGCAGGTATTGATGGCATCCCTACTTGAGGAGTGTTGGCAGTGCCAGCAAAGTTTGACTGGTTGGGCAGATAGTAGTACTCAGAATTTAAAGATGTGGAATTGTATGCTTCTCCACCAATCCAGTTTGTAACCGTTATAGTATTAGCTGTAGGATTTAGGTAGCTGTTTGCAGGGACGTTGTAGGTATAGAAGCCGCTAGTTATCGTACCGTTTTGAAGGCCGTTAAGGATATTAAGGAAGTTTCTGCTGTTCATGTACGCTTGCAACAGCGAATTTGCTTCATTTACTGTATTTGTTGGGACTATTCCATTAGGCACATAGGAACTTGATCCGCTACCCAAAAAGTATACGTCTATCGGAAGCATGACGTTTGAAGTGGTGGTTTCGCTTATAATGTCAACCAGCGTCGAATTTACCTGCCTGTTTGCGTTGTTTGTGGTGTTGACCTCATATATTATTGCATTGTCCCCATATACTTGTATAGTATTGCTAACAGAAGAGGCAGAGTTGACTATCAGAGTATTGAAAGTTCCTGAAACGTAATTTCCAGTATAAAGGGATATGCTTATCGGCGGCAGGACGTTTGCGGGTTGCACTACCTGTGCTACTACTGCGTTGTACACTACAAGCGTTGTTGCGGCAGTCGCGGACACGAACAGTATTGACATCAAGGCCCAGACAGGTATTGACAGCTCCCCGAACCTTATTGCCTCTCTTTTCCAAATCGAACCCTTATTGGTTTTGCTTCTCATAGTTTTCACCGATGTGTTGCACAAAAGCCAAATCCGCAAATCACAAGGACTAGCTAAATTTATGTTGGATTGAATATACTAAATATATAAAGGTATACTACGGCTTTCAGTTGTTTAAATATCCATCACATTGCAACTACTGCGTCTTTCTTTGGGGTCCTAGCTTTTTTTGATAGCAGTAATGGCATTATGAGAGAAAGAATTATTGTGCCAACCAGAACCACAGTGTAAAGGCTGATTGATATTATTCCGCTCTGGAGAGCCAGGGTGGCTATTATTATCCCAACTGCACCCCTGCTTCCGAGTATGCCTATGGATTCCTTGCTGCTTATTCTTGAAAGACGGTTCTTCGATACGAAATAGTTCAGGGTTCCTCCGACTACTGCGCTTATTACTACCATGGATACTAGGATTTCAGTATAAGTAAGCGAAGGTACTGCGAAGTCCAACCCTGCGATGCTGAAGAAAACAGGTATGAAAAAGCTGTCATTAAGCCTCCTGAACGTATTTTCCAGTATTCTGGTGGTTTTTGACCCGACAGTAGTTTTATGCACCAGCATTCCGGCGAAAAGAGCGCCGAGCACATAGGTTATTCCTATAAGCTGCAATATGGCAGCTATTATCAGGCTAAGAATTATTATTATGGCGAAAACTACCGCTTCCTCCTTCGCTTTTATCATCCTCTCGAAAAATCCCCTGATCTTCGCATCGTGGTATCTGAGGGTCCTATCCACATAGAGCAGTGCAGCAATGAATACTATTATGCTTATTATTACGCCAGCCAAATGCGATGCCTTCAGCGCTGCGGCAAGAACTACAAAGGCCAGTATGTCGGTCATTATGACTCCGCTAAGTATCCTTTTGCCGTCCTCCAAATTTATCATAGCATATCTGTATACAAGGACTGAGATTATTGATATGGAAGGAACGCCTATTGCCACTGCGGTTATGACTCCGGCAGCTACGCCAAGATGAAAGACAAAAACAGCTATTAGTGCCATTATCGTAACAGGTATTACGAATGAGGAAAATGTGAAGGATGTTGCGCTTTTGAGGTGGTTGGTGAGCACTTCGGTCGTTATCTGCAAGCCTATGAAGAGCAGTATGAAGAATATGGCAACTTCTGCTATTCCGGAGAGCACTGACGAAGGCTGCACTATGCCAAGTATGGCTGGGCTCAGTATCATGCCCGCTATTATCTGCCCTACTATCTCGGTTACACCTATTCTCTCAAAAAGCTTGCCCAGTATGGTTGAGAGCGAAAGCAGAAGCAATAGTGCTATTAATATTTCCACAATCGATTTCTTTTGTGAAGCTATTTAAAAATAGTGTGTATTCATGCAGCGTAGTTTAATATTAAACCATCCTGCAAAAAGGTTAAAAAGGTTTATTGGATAATTCATATGCTTTCTACAGGGCATAATATGAGCGAAAAAGAGATAAGGTCAACGAAGGACATAGAGGTCCCGGAAAAGCTTATAGATCAGGTAATCGGGCAGACGGGAGCCATAGCTATAATAAAAAAGGCCGCGAAGCAGAGAAGAAACGTTTTTCTGGTTGGGGAGCCGGGAACCGGAAAGACCATGCTCGCACAAGCCATGTCGGAATTGCTCTCAGTCATGGATCTCGAAGACATACTCGTATACAGGAACATGAATGACGAGAACGTCCCAATAATAAAGACCGTCAAGACCTACACCAACCAAGAGGACAGGAAGAAGCACCTCGATGGCCAGGGCAGGCAGATAGTGCAGAAGGAGCGCATTAGTGCCAGGGCAGCGCTCGGAAAAACGACATCTCTCGTGACCCCAATAGTATTTATTCTTGTAATAGCGCTTCTGGCGCTTTCGCTGAGCGGGCTGATAAAAGGCTACGACATAATAGTCCTGGCCGCACTCATACTTGGAATAATGATTTTCGGCTCTGTGTTCCTGTTCATGGGCGGGCTTACAAGGCGCGTTGGCATGCCGGGAATGAACGACGCAAACGAACCGAAGCTTATAGTCGACAATACAGGAATGGACCATGCACCGTTCATAGACGCCACAGGCTCCAAGGCAGGAGCACTTTTCGGTGACGTCAGGCACGATCCGCTTCAGACCGGTGGGCTGGGTACTCCTGCACACTTGAGAGTCGAAAGCGGAGGAATACACAAGGCGAACAAGGGGGTGCTTTTCATAGACGAGATATCGAGCCTTGACCCTAAATCCCAACAGGAATTGCTTACCGCGATGCAGGAAAAGAGGTATTCGATAACCGGGCAGAGCGAAATGAGCTCAGGAGCTCTGGTAAGAACCGAGCCGGTTCCGTGCGACTTCATACTCGTGGCTGCAGGAAACCTTCAGGACATACAGCACATGCACCCGGCGCTTAGATCAAGGATAAGGGGATACGGATACGAAGTATTCATGGAGTCTACGATGCCAGATACGCCGCAGAACAGGAAACAGCTGATGCAGTTCGTAGCTCAGGAGGTCAAGAAGGACGGAAAGATACCGCCATTTGATGCGAGTGCGCTTGATGCAATAATAGAGGAGGCCAGGAAAAGGGCTGGCAGGAAGGGCAGATTGTCGCTAATACTTAGGGACCTTGGTGGACTCATAAGGGCTGCAGGAGACATTGCGGTTGAACGCGGTCAAAGCGAGGTTACTGCCAAGGACGTGGAGTCCGCAAAAGCGCTGTCCATGCCGATAGAAGCCCAGGTAGTTTCACAGCAGATAAATTACAGGAAGGATTATCAGGTATTTACAAACAAGGGATATGCAATAGGCAAGGTGAACGGGCTTGCAGTTGTCGGCTCTTCGATAATGACGGCAG
>JAKBRD010000044.1 GCA_021834865.1 Microcaldota archaeon
CATGTTTTACTAATAAGTCTTCTCCAAAAACCAATGGCTCACCAACAAGCAGCACTATACCTAGCTACGGGCAGTATTATATTTACACAGAAAGTAATAAATAGGTTACTAAAAAACCGCTGAGCATTAGCTCTAACCCATGGCATTTCACTTACCGTGCGTAGCGCCATGCTTTCATATTCCCTTAGCATGTTTATATACCTTTTTGTTGAAACCAATATAGCGGAATTTACTAAGCCAAAATCGTTTAGGATGATATATCATGGTGGATGCCAAAGCCCAGTTCGACGCGGTGCTTGCCGAGGTCAGGAAGAAGGTGGCAGGCAACGACGCAATAATAAAGCTCATTTTCATAGCCATAGTGGCAAACGGCCACGTTCTCCTTGAGGGAGTCCCCGGAGTGGCAAAGACGACAATGTCAAAAGCTGTATGCGACGCAATACAGGCCGATTTCGGAAGGATCCAGGGAACGCCGGACCTGGAATTCAAGGACATAGTAGGATACGCATATCTGGATGACAAGACCAAAAACGTTGAGCTCAAGAAGGGGCCAATATTCACCAACATGCTGCTCATAGACGAGCTCAACAGGGCGCCGCCCAAGACAACCACGGCTTTGCTCGAGGCACTGGAAGAAAGGCAGGTAACCCTTGGAAATGAGACCATGCCGTTGGAGAAGCCGTTCATAGCGCTCGCAACTCAGAACCCGCTTAACATAGAGGGCACTACAATGCTCCCGAAGGTTTTGGCCGACAGGTTCCTCATGCGCATAGCCGTCGATTACGCTTCGATAGAAGCAGAGCAGCAGATGCTCAGGATAAAGGAGTCTGAGGAAAACATAACCGTAAAAAGGGTAATGGGGATAGAAGACATAATTGAGCTGCAGAAGCTTGCCAAAGGCGTAAAGGTCCCCGACAACGTAATAAACTACATAACAAAAGTGGTCAATGCTACCAGGAAGGACATACACGTAGTCATGGGCGGAAGCCCAAGGTCCGAGATAAGCTTCATGAGCTGCGGAAAGGCCAAAGCGTTGATAGAAGGAAGAAACGAGGTTTCGATAGACGACATAAAGTACCTTGCAAGGCCGGTTCTCAGCCATAGAATAGTAGTAAGGAGCAGCGGAGGAGTCGGCGTAAACGGAGTCATAGACGGAATAATAGCGACTACGAAACCCGACTGAAAAGAAAAAGCTCGTGCTTATTTGATAGTTGATCGCAAGAGTGTTTGCCGCATACGCTGGCACAGCGAAGGAAAACGGCTTCACTTCTTCTTTCTGCCGAAAAGCTTGTCCTTTATAGTGAGCTTCTCCTCCTTTATTTCTATGCCGTACTCCTTTGCCAGCTCCGGATGCTCCTTCAGGTACTGCATCTGGAAGTTGTGGAATTTCTCCTCGTTCTTGAGCTTGTATTCTGCCTTCTTTTTCTCCCACTGCGGCTTCATCTTCTTCCATTCCTGTATGGTATAGCCGTATGGAGCGTGCTCCCTTATTGACGGGGAATTGAAAGCGTAGGAATAGAAATTTTTGTAATAATCGTAATCCTCGTTTACCATGTGGTCCCTGCTAACCTTGACGCCTTCGCTGTCCAGGAATTTTATTATCTCGTCTATGCTTATTTTCTCCTTCAGGTTGTCGGCATTTGGGGGATTGTATATTATGGTTATATTGCCCCTTATGTAATGCACCCTGGCCTTGAGTATTGCGTCGTTGAGCATAAGCCTGTACTGCAGCCTTGCAGCGTGCTCCGGATCCTTGAAGTAAGCCTTGTCTACGTTGCTGAACACTACCTTGGCCACAATCCTGTACGGAACCCTGTAGAGGTTGCCGTTCTCCACTATGTACTGCTTTTTTATCTTCTCGTCGTCTATATTGGCGTTGTTTATGAGGTCCTGCTGATACTCGCTCATCTTTGGCTGCTTCTCTGACTTGTCCATTGTGCTGCACCATTTTTCATAAGGTTTTATATGCCCGCATCATGAGCGGGCTGAAAACAAAAGATTAAACAAAAAAATAAGGCATTCAGCTGAATGCCTCGTTTGCGAAGTTTGCTACTGGCTTGCCTCCGTTGACAGGCAGGGCGAAGTAGTCTATCATCTGCCCGTATGTCTTGCGGTACGCAGGAGTGGATTCAAGCTGCTTTATGTTCCTGACATACTTGTCCTTTGAGTAGTTCCAGTCGCTGTGCGTCTGCTGCCATTCCTTCGAAGGTATGCTGTACTGCTTCTGCACCTTGTCCCTGTATACTTCCGGGAACACGTTGAACGTGCAGAAAGGCAGGACTTCTCCATCAGGCATCGCATAGTGTATGTCGCACTTTTCCACCCTGTGTATGTCGTAGGTGTACTCGTCCTGGAAGTGCATCATTCCGAGGAATATCGACTTCATCTGGAACTTGCCCATTGTGGCGAAATCGTGCTTCATGAGCACTGACATGAGCAGCTTAGAGAAGTTTACGCTCTTTGGCTGCTTGGATTTGTCAATGAACTTGTTGAAGCCAAGCAGTGCCTTGACGGCAATCATCTTGCGCTCCAGCTTGCTCTTGCCTTCCATCTCGTCCACGGTTCTCTGCAGGTGCTCGATAAGCCCTGCGGCATCGACGAATCTTGTTATAGGTATTATCTTGTTGTCGCTGTCCAGGAACACGTATGTGCCCGCGCCGCATGCGAAGTGTATTGACATGTCGTACTTGTATTCCCCTGTCAAGGCTTCTATGAACTTGTTTATTCCTCCTATGTAAGGGACCGAGAACCAGTCCTCTTTTGATACAACTCCGTTTGTCTGCTGCTCTATCAGCTTTATCGCTCCCGGTATCGAAATGCGCTGCTTCTCCCTCAGCCTTGAAGGCATCCTTCCTACCAGCGAAACAGGCTGGAAGTTGACTGCCCTTATTATGTCTGAGTTGTTCAGTGCGAAGTTTATCATGGCTCCGAGCTCATGGTCGTTTACTGTCCTTATGACCGTTGGAACCAGCACTATGTTTATCCCTGCCTTTCTAGCAGCATCTAGCGTTGCAGGTATCTCCCAGTGGTTCTTCGGATTGGCCCTCTTGCTCACTCCGTCGTAGCTCATGTAGAGCGTGCTCACTCCGGCGTGCCTAAGCTTAGGCCCGAGGTCCGGGTTCAGAGCAAGGTTTATGCCAGTTGTGTTGAGCTGTATCTGGTCGAAGCCGGCCTTCTTTGCCATCTGTATTATTTCCACTATGTGGGGGTGCATTGTAGGCTCTCCACCTGTTATCTGTATGGCGTTTGCAGGTATCGGCTTCTGGTTCCTCAAGTTGTTGAATATCTTTTCTATCTCCGGAAGGCTCGGCTCGTATATGGCCTCTCCCTCCTTGGCATAGAAGAAGCAGTACCAGCACGAAAGGTGGCACCTGTTAGTCACTACGACGTTTGCCAATCCAGTGTGTGATTTGTGCCTTTCGCACATTCCGCAGTCGAACGGGCAGTTTGCCCCTTTCGTTTCAGTTATGTAGTTTGGGTTGTCGAATCCCCTGCCGTAGTAATTGTACCTGCGCATCTTCATGTACATGTCATAGTCTTCCCAGTATTTCTCTATGGTCCAGCCATGCTCAGGGCAGTTCTTCCTTATCATGACGTTGTCGCCGTCCTTGTATATTGTTCCGTCTATTATGAGCTTGCACTCCGGGCATACTGTCTTTGTAGTTTCTATTACCGGCATCTTTTCTATTTCTTCTATGGTCCTATGATAAGGCGCCAGGATAGGGTCCACCTTTGCCTGCGCGTCAGTGCTGTCCGCAGTCTCTGGCCTCACGTTGTTTATGTTGGAGATAAGGTTCTGGTCCACAGTTTCTTCTTCCATGGTCTTCTCCAGATCCAGCTGCACAGAAACTTCACTAGCGCTCTGTGCTGACATTTCTCCTATGTTATCGCCACTTCCCAATACGTCCATTCATTCACCTAAATCTATAGTTTTTAAGCGCACAAAAGCCTTTTAAAGGGTATCGCAACAAAACTTTACTTTTTTACAGATTTTGCAAGTTGCAACATACGCGCTTCTCCAGAACCTTGATCTTGCCTTGGCTCTGGGATTTTATGTATAAAAATTGGATTTTTTATTATTTAGGCTTTAACTTTTTACCCAGTAAAACGCCGTTGTTTTGGCAATGGGGCCTGCTCGTGTTTTATCCCGTAGCGTTTGGATGGTCCGCTATATAGCTCTCGAACGCGTTTATGGTTGCGTTTTCTACATTCTTAGTATAGGAAATAAGATTTAGCGCACCAACATCTGGACTGAAGCCGGCGCTGGTAGCCTTTATTATATAGTTGCCATACATGGCTTCAGCCATATACACAGTCATGTTTGGTTTTGGGCCGAGATAACTGCCGAACTGTTCAGTGGCATTTGCACTCATGTTTGAAATTCCGAAGAAATACACAGTAATATTGTCATAGGCATATTTAGATTTCGAAACAGAGGATTCAGACATTACCAAAGACATGGATGGCCTGCAAAAACCTCCGTTGGATTCGAACAAAGCGTTATAACCTGCTGCATTTGATGGATTTATGCCCTCCACGGCAGCGTATTCCGCAATCGGCTGGGCCCTGTTCAATTTGGACAGATTATATGCAGTGGATATCATTGTCTGATTTTGCATGTATCCGAGTATGCCTTCCATGCCCGTGCAGTTTGCGTTTGTGGAATATGGCTTGAAAACAGTCCTGAATGAGTATTTGAGTGGCGAGCTGAAGCTGTAGTTACTTATGAAGGCATTGGCAGCCAAATAGGTAACCGGCTCAAAGATTTTACCGATTCTCGGACTTGTCGGAGTTGTTGAAGTTGTTGAATTATTTGCCACAGATATCGTACTGATCGTTGATGTAGACGCATTATGCGGCACATAGGAATGCAATGTGATTATTATGCCAGCTAGTATAATTACGATTATTATGCCCAGCGCTATTGTTGATTTCCTGCCCCTTTTTATGGCAGTATTATTGTAGTTATTGTTAGCGAACTCTGGAGTAAGTATTGCACCTTTGGCGTCCTGTTCTGCATTTAATTCAGTCATGATATCGTGCCTAACTATTCTTGTTGAATGTATATGTGGCATCTGGATTGAATACATAGACTGCATAGCTGAAGCTCGTTGAGCTTCCAGTCATCAGCTCTGGGCCAAGCCAGCCGTCGCCTCCATCGTAAGGGATGTTGCCACATGCCAGTATATAAACATCGTTGTAGTGGGTTGAGGAGAGAAATGGAGTAGTCTGCTCCAGGTTCTGTGTAACGTCGCAACCGTATGTTGGGAATGAACCACCATCATACATTATGGCCGAAGTGCCAGGCTCTGTGGTTGAATTAAGTATGCCTTCCTGTCCTCCTGAAGTTGCATAAGTAAGAACCACAAGCGAACTTGGTGTCGAGCCGTAGTTTACCCAGAACACCGGTTGGACGCCACTATTGTAGTTTGACCCGTTTGTTGCCCACAGCTGATAATTTGTGTATGGGTTTCCACCTATTGCGATTGCACCAGATGATGCCGAATCGGCCGTTGCGCTGCATGAATTACCGTTAGAAATGAAGCCAACGTTTGTGGAACAGTATTGACATGTGCCACCCCCTTCAGAATTCACGTTCCAGTTCAGGCTCGAAATTGATTGATATATAGCAGCGACGCATTCGCTGAAAACTCCGTTACTGTTGGAGCATGTCGGCGTGAATGTCGATGAGCTGCTGCTGTTAGAAGTGCATGTCCCATAGAACGGTATTGTGCTGGAGCTTGTGGTTGTAGATGTTGAAGTGGTTGTCGATGTCGATGTTGTAGTAGAGGTCGATGTTGTTGTCGAAGTAGAAGTGGTTGTAGATGTCGATGTTGTGCTGGTGCTGGTGGATGTTGTCGACGTTGTTGTGGACGTTGAGGTTGTTGATGTCGAAGTCGTAGATGTTGATGTCGTAGTGCTCGTTGACGTCGTAGTAGATGTTGATGTTGTGCTTGTGGATGTGGACGTTGTTG
>JAKBRD010000045.1 GCA_021834865.1 Microcaldota archaeon
TCCGATCCTCAGGCGAAGAAGCTCAATGCACAGCCGGGAGACCTCATAGCGATACACCGCGAGGACCCGAACAGCAGCTACATCTATTACCGCTACGTGACCAAGGAGGTCTGAAGTTTGTAAAAGCACGCCCCAAAAGGGCGTGCCCTAAGTGGTAAAATGAGCGCAACACACGAGGTAATGGAATCATATCTGAAATCTACTTCTATCTCACAGCAGCAGATAGACAGCTACAACAGGTTCATAACTACAGGCTTGAACAAGATAGTCGAGGCGCAGAGCCTCATAGAGCCTGACGTATCAAATTTCGCAATAAAGCTGGGCAGCATAAGGCTGGAGCAGCCCATAATAATAGAATCTGACAGCTCTACCAAGAGAATTCTTCCCAACGAAGCGTTGGCAAGGAACCTTACATATGCGGCTCCTATGTACCTGACTTACGTGCCTGTGATAAGCGGCATAGAAAAGGCAGACGCCATGGGAGAGGCCTATGTGGGAGAACTTCCAGTAATGGTAAAAAGCAACTTATGCTACACAAAGAACATGACCGAGCAGCAGCTCGTCAAGGAGGGCGAGGACCCTGACGACCCAGGAGGCTATTTCATAATAAAGGGCACAGAGCGCGTTCTAGTAGGCATAGAGGACCTTGCGCCCAACAGGATGATAACTACAAAGGAGAAAGTAGGCATAGTTGTCAAGGTTTTCTCAACAACTGTCAACTTCAGGGCCCGCTGCAGCATAACAAGGGACGACTACGGAATGTACACGGTTCTGTTCCCGACGCTGAACAAGGGAATAAGCCTTTCGCTGATACTAAGGTCGCTTGGAATGGACCAGAAGTCCGTCCTGGCTCTTACCGAGGACAATTTTGCGCGCAACGACCTGATGCTGAACATGGAAGTAGGAAAGAACTACATGGAGATGCAGCCGAAAGATGCCATAATAGAGCTCGGCAGGATAACTGCGCCAAACCAGGCCATGACCTACCAGGAGAAGAGGGCAGAGACGCAGCTGGACACATACATACTGCCGCATCTGGGAACGTCTCCGGAAGTCAGGAGGGAAAAAGCCGCTTATCTCATAAGGATGGCCGAGCGCACCTCGATGGTGGCCAACGGCACCGTCAAGCCTGACGACAAAGACCATTATGCCAACAAGCGCGTCAAGCTCGCCGGAGACCTTTTGGAAGAGCTTTTCAATACCGCCTTCAAGGCGTTCATAAAGGACATAAAGTACCACGTCGAAAGGACTACGGCCAGGGGGCGCAGGCTTACGGTAAAGACCAATATAAACCCGGATACGCTAACGGAAAAGATACTTTATTCCATGAGCACAGGCTCGTGGCCAGCAGGGCAAACGGGAGTATCGCAGGTTCTCGACAGGGTCAACTACATGAGCTCTGTGGCACACCTGCGCAGGGTAAAATCTCCTCTTGCCAAGAAGCACCCGCACCTGAAAGCGAGAGACGTACACGGCACGCACATAGGCAAGATATGCCCGAGCGAAACGCCTGAAGGAACAGAGGTAGGGTTGACTAGGTACCTTGCACTAATGTCAAAGGTTACGGTGGGAGCCGAACATTCGATGCTGGAGAAGAAGCTGAAGGAGCTAAAGCTCATAAAATAACGTTTTGGTGATGTTTTGTCTGAAGAGAAATGCAGAGTATACCTCGATGGAAGAGAAATAGGCGCCGTGGCGAACGGAAAGGAGTTCGCTGCAGAGATAAGGTCAAACAGGAGAAAGGGCCTGATATCCGGAGAGATAAACGTAGCCTACATTAAAAGCATAAACGAAGTCCACATAAATGCGGACAAGGGAAGGGTAAGGAAGCCGTACATAATCGTAGAAGACGGGCAGTCAAAGCTTACTCCTGACGTAATAGAGAAGCTAAAGGCCGGAGAAATAGACTTCAACTTCCTTGTAAGGAGGGGCATAATAGAATACCTGGATGCCGAAGAGGAAGAGAACATACTCGCAGCCGTTGATCCTTCGGAAATAACAAAGAAAACGACCCATCTAGAAGTTGATCCTGCGTCATTCTTCGGGCTTACGGTAAACAACAGCGTATTCCCTGAATTCAACAGCATGGGAAGGCACCCGATAGCATGGAACTTCATGAAGCAGGCCCAGGGCCTTTATACTACTAACTTCAACAGCAGGTATGATGCGAGGGCATTCCTGCTTTACTATCCGCAGGTTCCGATAGTCAACAGCGTTACGTACAGGACGCTAAACATGAAGAGGCACGCAAACGGGCAGAACTTCGTGGTTGCGCTTTCGACTTATTACGGCTACAACATGCAGGACGCAGTAGTGCTCAACAAGGCCGCAGTCGACAGGGGCCTGGGAAGAAGCGTATTCTACAGGTCATACATGGACGAGGAGCGCAGATATCCTGGAGGCCAGCAGGACAGCTTCAAGCTGCCTCCGCCTACGATAGAAGGCTACAAGGGAGAGCACGCATATTCAAAGCTCGGAGAAGACGGCATAGTCGAGCCTGAGCTTGAGGTCAACGAGGGCGAAGTGATAATAGGAAAGGTATCGCCGCCAAGGTTCCTAGAGGAGCAGACTAGCTTCGGAGTCGGAGAAGAGCGCAGCAGGGACAATTCCGCAACGCTGCGTTCCGGGGAAACCGGAGCTGTAGACAGCGTTATGTTCAGCGAGACTACCGGCGCGACAAGGATAATAAAAGTAAGGATAAGAAGCATAAAGGTGCCGGAAGTAGGAGACAAGTTTGCAAGCAGGCAGAGCCAGAAGGGAGTGACTGCGCTTATAGTGCCGCAGGAAGACATGCCTTACACCAAGGAAGGCATAGTCCCGGATTTGCTTCTCAACCCAATAGGATTGCCTAACAGGATGACTTACGGGCACATACTCGAGATGCTCGGAGCCAAGGCGGCATCGCTTGACGGCAAAACTGTGGACGGGACTCCGTTCTCAAGGCACGGAAAAGAGGTCATAGACGATTATGCGGGAACACTTGAAAAGTACGGCTTCGAGAAGTTCGGAGACGAGGTTTTCTACGACGGAAGAACAGGCAAGAAGTTCTCGGCCCAGCTGTTCAACGGAGTTGTATACTACCACAGGCTGTGGCACATGGTGAGCTTAAAGCTTCAGGTCAGGAGCAGGGGCCCTGTGCAGATACTTACGAGGCAGCCTACGGAAGGAAAGCCAAGGAAGGGAGGCCTCAAGTTCGGAGAGATGGAACGCGACGCACTGGTCGGGCACGGCGCAAGCCTGCTCATAAAGGAGCGCATGCTGGACCAGAGCGACAAGGCTCCGGTATGGATATGCAAGACCTGCGGAGACATAGGATACTACGATTACATAAAGAACACTCCGGTTTGCCCGACGTGCGGAGGCAACAAATTGGAGGAGGTTGAGATAAGCTACGCATTCAAGCTGCTGCTGGACGAGCTCAAGTCCATGCACATACTGGCTAGGCTTAGGCTCAAGAGCGACTGAGGTGTGCACATGGTTCAGGCTGAAATAATAGACCACATAAGGTTCACGGCGATAAGCCCTGACGAGATCAAAAGAATGAGCGTGGCTAAGCTCATAGTCCCAGATACGTACAACGAGGACGGATATCCTATAGACGGAGGGCTTGTAGACCAGAGGCTGGGAGTCATAGACCCAGGGCTAAAGTGCAAGACCTGCGGAGGAAGGGCTAAGAGCTGCGTCGGCCACTTCGGCCACATAGAGCTCGTGAGGCCTGTCGTGCACCCGGAGTTCTCAAAATCCATATACCTGCTGCTGCAGTCCACATGCGAGAGCTGCCACAGGATTCTCCTGGATGAAGAGCAGATAGCCGAGCTCAGGCCTGCTATAAAAAGCTTCATAAGCGTTGAAGAGGACGTCGTGGAAACGCTTCCGGAGACATCATCGCTTGCTACTCTTACAAAGAAGCTTAAATCCGTAAAGAAGTGCCCGCACTGCGGCACTATGCAGCAGAAGCTCAAGTTCGAGAGGCCAACTTTCTTCTATCTAGGTCCAAACAAGATGAAGCCGGACGAGATAAGGGACTGGCTCTCAAACATAAGCAATGACGATCTGTCGCTGCTCGGAATAGACGGCGCTGCTACAAGGCCGGAATGGTTCATACTTACGGCATTGCTGGTTCCTCCAGTAAACGTCAGGCCTTCGATAACCCTGGAATCAGGAGAGAGGAGCGAGGACGACCTGACGCACAAGCTCGTGGAAGTCATGAGGATAAACCAGAGGCTCGAGCAGGACATAGATGCCGGAGCGCCTCAGATAATAATAGACGACCTGTGGGAGCTTTTGCAATACCACGTTACTACATATTTCAACAACGAGACTCCTGGAGTTCCGGTGTCAAGGCACAGGAGCACCAGGCCTTTGAAGACGCTCGCGCAGAGGCTCAAGGGCAAGGAGGGAAGGCTTAGGTACAACCTTTCCGGAAAGAGGGTCAACTTCTCCGCTAGAACCGTAATATCTTCGGATGCAAGCCTCACGATAAACCAGGTAGGAATACCAATGCGCATAGCGGAAAACATGACTGTGCCGTTCTACGTTACCAAATGGAACATAGAAAAGGGCAGGGAATTCCTCAAGAATCCGTCATATCCTACAGTAATAAACGTCATAGGCAAGGACGGGCTGAGGAAGCGCGTCACTGAGACTAACAGGGAGGAGCTGCTCTCGGTACTCGAGCCAGGAGCCGTGCTTGAGCGCCAGCTGATAGACAACGACATAGTGCTATTCAACAGGCAGCCTACGCTTCACAGGGTATCGATAATGGCGCACAGGGTAAAAGTGCTCCCTGGAAAAACGATGCGCATGAACGTCTCGATAGCAATGCCTTACAACGCAGACTTTGACGGAGACGAAATGAACCTGCACGTTCCGCAGAGCATAGAGTCGCAGGCAGAGGCGAGATACCTCATGCAGCCAAAGAACATAGTGCTTGGCGCGAAGGACGGCAGGCCGATAGCATTCATAATAGAAGACGAAATAGCAGGTGCATACTTGCTCACAAAGGACGACGCAATGTTCGACAAGCAGGAAGCAATGGTGATGATGTCGAACATAGGCATATACGAGCTGCCCGAGCCCCAGCGCAACGGCATGTACTCTGGCAAGAGCCTGTTCTCAATGCTGCTTCCAAAGAATTTCAGCTTCGAATACAGCAACAAGTCCAACAAGGTCGTGATAAAGAACGGCGAGCTGAAGTCGGGCATAATGGACAGCAAGCTCGTTGGCTCGGGCGCTGTGCTTATAGCAAAGCTTTTCGTGCACTACGGGCCAGAAGTCGTCGAGCAGTTCATACTGAAGCTTACGAAGCTCACGCTGCGCGTATCATACATGTACGGCCTTACGGTTGGAATAAAGGACTACTACAACTCCGAGAAGCAGATAAAGGAGAGGGAGGAAATAATAAGCCAGACCAAGGAGAAGGCTTCTGAGCTTGCCGAAAGCTACAAGAAGAAAAAGCTCGAAGCGCTTCCGGGATATACGCGCAAGGAAACATTCGAAATGCTGCTGCTTGCGCAGCTTGAAGAGGCCAGAACAAAGGCTGCAAAGCTCATATCGTCAACCACTGACGAAAGCAACGGCGCCTATATGCTTGCGACAGTAGGGGCACGTGGAAGCGTGCTTAACATGCTTATGATAAAGCTGCTGCTTGGTCAGCAGCAGGTAAGGGGCAAGCGCCTGTCCAGGGGCTATACCGGAAGGGTTCTTCCGTATTTCAAGAAGAACAGCAAGGATCCGGAATACAAGGGATTCGTTACAAACGGCTACCAGGACGGCCTCACTCCAATACAGATGTATATGCACGCAATGGGTTCGAGGGACTCGTCAATGACAAAGTCGCTTGTAACTGCTGTCAGCGGATATCTCCAGCGCAGGTTCATAAACGCATTGCAGGACTTCTATGTTGAGACAAACCTCAGCGTTAAAGACG
>JAKBRD010000012.1 GCA_021834865.1 Microcaldota archaeon
ATAGGCTCAATAAGGCAGGACGTCAACGTTTCGATAAAAGGCGGCTCGCGCATAGAAATAAAAGGGCTGCAGGAGCTCGCAGACATGGACAAATACATAGAGAATGAAGTGGCGCGCCAGCAAAAGCTCTTGGAAATTGCAAAACTCCTGAAATTGAGAAATGCCGAAGTTTCCAAAAGCCAAATTGACCTGACAAAAATATTCGCTTCGACAGAATCTAAGCTCATACTTTCTTCATTGAAATCCGGCGGTTCTGTATTAGGATTCAGGCTCAAGAATTTCAAGGGAGCAATAGGAATGGAGGTCAATCCTGGCAGGAGGCTAGGCAGCGAGATAAGCGATTACGCCAAAATGGCCGGGGTCAAGGGCATAATACACGGCGACGAGGACATGGGGAAATACAGCATAAGCGAAAGCGAATTGGCTGAAATAAAAAAGAGCTTGTCTCTTTCGGATGGCGATTCCTTCATAATGGTTGCCGCAAAAGCCGATATAGCAGAAAAAGCGCTAAGGCTCGCAATGGAAAGGGCGGAAATGGCAATGGATATAATACCCCCTGAGACCAGGGCTGTAGACAACAGGGAGCTTTACACTACGAGGTTCATGAGGCCGCTGCCCGGGGGCTCAAGGATGTACCCTGAGACTGACACCAAGCCGATATACGTATCGGATGAAATGCTTGCTTCTGCGCAAGAGCGCAGGATAAGCGTGGAAGAAGAGCGCTCAAAGCTAAAATCGGAGCTTGGCTCCGAAGACATGGTCGACCGCATGATGCTTTCGACAGAACTGCCTCTTTACAGGGAAATTACAAAAAACGCTTCGATAGACAAGCAATTCGTCGCCAACATCCTGCTTCAGAAGTTCAGGGAGCTGCAACGCGACGGAGTGGACGTGGAATCAATAGGCAGTGAAAGGATAAAGCAGATATTTGAGATGTTTTCCGAAGGCGCAGTTGCCAAGCAGGCTGTAGAGCAGTTGCTCAGGCTCGCAGCAGCAGAGCCAAAAGCTGCAATAACCGAAATAATAAAATCTAACGCTTTGGAAAGGATTACCGGAAAGAAGCTGGAAGAAATGGTTTCAAAAGAGCTAAAGGGAAAAGACCTTTCTGACAGGAACGCGCTGCCGCTTTTCATAAAGTCATTCATGTCGGAGCACAGGCTAAATGTCGATGGATCCGAGCTGAACGGGATAATTTCAAAGCTCTCCGTAAGCTCAAAGAAATGAGGAATGGCCTTTGCCTACAAGGACGTCGTCCTCGAATCTCGCACCGCCGAATCCGGTTATGTATATTCCCGGCTCATCGCTTACTACCATTCCTTTCTTCAGCACTTTGCTCCTGGTAGTCAATCCAGTCCCGTCGTGCACGTCTATTCCGACCTGGTGGCCCAAAGAGTGTATGAAGCGCCCCTTGTAAATTCCGTCCCTTGCGCTGTCTATGAATTTCGAGACTTCCGTATGTGCAGTCATTCCGTCAGCGCCGTCCTTGACATAGCTCAAGCCCAGGGCCTGCGCCTCCTTTACAGTATCGATTATGGCCTCCATGCGCTTGTACTTCATTGTGGACTTGTCAGGCTTGAAGATGAACGTCCTCGTAACGTCTGCGCAATAATTTTGATATCTTGCGCCAACATCCAAAAGCACAAATTCATTCTTCTTTAATCTTGTTTCGTCTGGCATATGGTGCGGCAGTGCAGCATTCTGCCCGAATGAGACTATGCTGTCGAATGCAACCCCCTCGCCTCCTTTTTCTCCCATAAGAAATTCGAACCTAGCCCTAAGCTCCTTTTCGGTCATGTTGTCCTTGAAATAAGAAGGAATTTCCCTGAGCGATTCCTTGGTTATGGCAACCGCCTTCTTCATTAGGGATATCTCATATTCGTCCTTTATCTCCCTTGCATTTGCAAATATTTCAGTTGCGTCCTTGAAAGTCGCACCTGGGATATTTTTCCTTAGCGCCATAGCATACCCGTAAGGAAGGAATCCATAATCAATTCCGACAGTGCCTTTTCCTATCTCCTTTTTTATCTCATCCCATTGCTCTTTTCCTGAACTTACGCATTTTACATCCATCGAGCTTGGGGCCTGCTCGATAGCAGTGTCGTATTCAAGCACACTTGTAAGCAGGGTCATGCCCTTCCTATCTGCTATGAGAACGCTGTCCTCGAAAACGCCGCTTGTGAATCCGCTAAGGTAAAGGAAATTGCTGTCTTTTGACCCTGTATTTATTATTATTGCCTTCTCGAATTCAGCTTCTGCAAAAACCCGCTTAAGCCTTGAACCGATATCATGCTTTTTTGCCATGGGACCACTATACGTAAACGCTTGTCAAAAGAAGTCTAAAAAAGTTCCCAATCGCCAAGCCAAGCGATAAATATATTGAAGTGGAAATATTCTTGATGGCTTTTGACAGGTACAATGCAATAAAGGAGATAGGCGAGATGGATATACCGGTAAAGCGCTCGGCAATAGCGTACGCTCACATGCGCGACCCGGCGCTTCTGCGCTATTACTACAATGCAAAAACCATGCACATATTAAAATCAAGCGAGATAGTCGGAAGTTCCCCTACCGACATATTCATAGGAAGGTTCGGGTACCCAAAGGTGTTCATAGGGCCCATGGTGCCTCCTGAGTTTGGCGACACTTCGCTAATGGGCATGCCTGAGCGCTGGAGGCCCTTGGGGATAGAGAAGATAGTAGAAATGAGGTCAAAGCTGGTACGCGGCATGCAGATATCAAACATACACGACGTGGAAAAGCGTGGCGTCCCGGAATTCGTGCAGAGCCTGGCGATGGCGGAAAAGCCAGCAGATACGGAATTGGGGTTTGCAGGCAAGCCCTTCATGAAGCCCGAAGCCCTGGACGAGGCCCAGCCTTTCGGCCCAAGCGCCAAGATACGCGACTTCAAAGTATACAACTTCAAGGCCGACCGCATGATAGAATCCATGCATTTCGACACTGACGCAAAGGCCACTACTGCCATAAACGAGCTTTATAGGAAGGGCATGGAAGTTTCATCTATACAGAAGGCCCTGTCGGCAGGGCTATTCGGCCTGAAAAATTCCCGCAAGTTCGTGCCCACAAGATGGAGCATAACTGCAGTAGACGATACGATATCAAAAACGATGAGGGAAGAGGTAAAGGGTTATGAAAGCATAGACGCAATACATGCGTTCTACAATGTCGCGCTTGACAACCGCTGGCTTATATTCCTGATTCCAGGCTCTTGGCAGTATGAATCAATAGAAGCTTTCTACCCAAAAACCGTGTGGAACGCTGATGGGAAAAGCATATCTATATACGGATCCTACGAAGGATACAAAGGCAGGAAAACGTATGCTGAGATAGGCGGCTGCTACTACTCCGGAAGGCTTGCAACAACCGAAAAGCTGCAGGGCATGAAGAAGCAGGCAATGGCTCTGATATTAAGAGAGGTTCATGAAGGCTACATAATGCCTGTAGGCGTATGGAACGTCAGGGAGCACGTCAGGGAGACTCTGGAAACAAAACCTGTAATACTTCATGACACGACCGAAATGCTTCAATTCATATCCCAGAAAATGGAAATAAAGCCGGCGAACTGGATAGCGAACAGCAGGCTATTGAGAGAGATAATAATGCAAAAAAGGATAAGCTCGTACATCTGATGCACGAGCTACGAATCAAAAATTTAAAGCGTATTAAAAATCAGAGATCTTCTCTGCGCAGCATTTCAAGCCTTTCCCTTTCTACGTTCCATATGAGAAGCTCTATGTCCTTATCGCATTTTTCGTATAGCCATATTAAGTTGTCTTCTTTAAAATCATTATTAAGCAATTCTTCCAATACATCCATTACAAAGCCTTTCTTGTCGCTACGCGCGAGTACGATATCGTGCACTATGCCCAAGGCGTCTTTGTTTTTGCCTACAATCTCCTTTATGGTTCCTATCTCATCATCGTCAAATATCATATCAACATTGCTTCCCTCAAGGACCTTCTCCACTACGCTATTCTCTGTGCGCTTGTTTCTTCTACTCATTGATTTCACCATCTAGCACTAATATTTATTCATCAGATCTTAGGGTTATTACTTGGGCAAAGTTGTCCGGAAACTTAATCTCTTCCAATATATCTTCTCCAGTTAGTTCGGAAGCAACATACAGCTTTTTTATCTCCTTGTCTCCTTGCTTAAAACTTACTGTAACGCTGTACGGATGCGCTTCGAAAGACGCCTTATTGCCTTCTTCCTTTTCATCCACTTTGTAAACTACGCTAACATGTTTCCCATAGATATTTCGGTCTTCCGTAGCTTCGAATACCATTCCTTTTCCATTGAAGGAAATGCTGTACTCTGACACAGGAACTTTCCTTTTTGGCAATGCCTCATAAAGCCCTATTGTTCCGCTTGGCAGCACTTCAGCTACTAGTCTTCTTATATACCAGTAATTTGCCCTGTCCTTTATCAGAACATCTACTGGCTCTGATTTTACTGGATTTGATTCTTTAGAGTAATTGGAATAATCTGGATAATAAGGCTCATTTGAGTTTAATTCGTGTGCAAACGGCAGCACGACATTTAAAAGATACTCCTTTTTAATGTCAAGCTCTCTCAAATTGTATAAATCGTTTCCTGAAGTGGAAAAGACTTCTGCGCCATTGTAATACGTGCCTTTGGACTTTCTCCAAGTTCTCTCTACCATAAACATTCACCGTTCCCTTGGGAACGAATATGATACTGCAAAAGTAATATTTATAGGTTTTTGCATTGCTCCTGCCCGGTTAAGGAATCGAAAGCAACTGAGCACAGAGCAAGAGATACGATTCAGAGCTACAAACCCTTTATATTCATTAATATGCAAAAGAGTGTGTAAAAAATTTTGATTTAGTGGTACCGATGGCAGGAAAAATATATCCAGTTTCAAAAAAAGTTTACGAGCTTACTAAATCCGAGAGCGAAACTCCGGAAGTCCAGCTGGTAAGGCTGAAGGCAGTTGATTCGAGCACCATGAATTTCGATGCAGGCATGTTTGCGATGATATCCGGCATCGACAAGGATACTGGAAAGCTCTACATAGGCAGGGCATTCTCGATAGCTTCCGAGCCGAACTCCGAAGAGATGGAGTTTTACGTTGTCAAGGAGCACGGAGGCCACGTATCCTATTTTACCACGTCAAAGCCAGGAGACAAATACCAGATAACCGGGCCTTATGGGCAGTTCCAGTTCGTTCCGGAAGAAAACCACAAGGTGCTTTTCATAGCAGGAGGAACGGGCTTCGCGCCATTCATGTCGATGCTGAGGCACATAAAGAAGATAAACGCAGGGACTGACGTAATACTAATATACAGCATAAAGTTCCCAACTGAAATAATAAGGAAGGACGAGCTGATGCAGCTCAAGGACGAGCTTGGGGTAAAGCTGCTTATAACCGTTACAAGGCCGCAAGAAGGTGACGGATGGTCAGGAAAGACGGGGCATGTCGATGCAGACATGATAAAGGGCGAAGCGCCTGACATCAACGACAGGACGACTTATGTATGCGGCCCGCTGCCTTTCGTGCAGGCAATAAAAAACGCCCTTGTGCAGCTCAACGTTCCGCAGAACGAAATCCATGCAGACGTGTGGGGCTGAAAAGCCTGCTCCCGCGATTCTGCAATTATACCTTGCTTAGCCTTGCCTCGATCTCTTCCATCGAGAGCTTGCTAGTAAGGAGAGGTATCTTCTCTATCTGTGCTATCTTTACGGCGAGCTTGTCTATGTTTGTCAGGTTGTGTATTACAACTATCCTTGGCTTTATCGGGGCTACCCTTATAACAACAAGCGGCGACCTTCCGGTGCTGACGTTCTGGAATATGAAGACGCGCTCAGTGGTCGAGCCGAAGAGCTTCGGGTAGTCGGCCGGCTGCATTTCCAATATTATCCTAAGGCTGTCAAGCTTCGTATAGCCGAACAGCTTTATGTTATCCAGCTGGTTCGGGTTGGCTATCACTTTGCCTTCTATTATCCTGTTGAAATCAGAGCCAGTTATCGGCATTCCGAAATCGTGTATTATGTATGGCAGTTCATCATTCTTCTGCTGTCCTGCAAACTTCTCCAGGCTTGCCTTTACTACGCTGCCTCGGCTCTCGTCTATCTCGAAAAGAGCCCCCACGAACCTTTTTATTATCGCTACTCCCGGGCTCAGCCTCCTGTTGCTTTCGTAATCGCTTATCGTAGATGCGGATATCTTAATGGCTCCGGAAAGCTCGGCCTGTGTCACTCCAAAAAGCTCCCTCCACTTCTTCATCACGCTGCCAGGGCTTTCAGAAAGCGCTATCTCCCCGGCTATTTTTTCCGCAAGTTCGTCCATAGCATCAACTTTGGCTTTTGTCTAACTACATATAGACAGAAAACGTATAAATAGCTTTTGCAGGTCCTTTAAAAGGGCTTATTCACTCTTGTCTGAACCCTCCTTATGTGCTTTGCGCTTCTGCTTGTGCGCTGCCAAATCCTCAGAGCTGGAATTCTTTATGCCTCTGTAAAGCTTATCTACGACCTCTTGCTTTATCTCCTCGCTCTGCTTTTTTTTGTCCTGCTTCATTATCCCTATCAATATTATTATGAGCCCTGCTATTAGCACAATCGTAACTGTTATTCCTGCAAGGCTGAACTCGTCAAGCCTGTTTGCGCTATTGCCAAGCGAAATGCCTTCAGCCAGCGTGCTTTTTACTGTTGCTGTGCTCACATTAGGGTGCTGCGAGATTGCTGAAAGTACATAGAACCTGCCGGCGCCCAATAAGCCAAGGGAAAGATTTGATTCGTTTTCGGCATAAGCAGGCACGGAAAAGGTAACCGGTATTGTCGCATTGGTTGCGTTCGAATATATCATTATTGCTCCTTTTCCTTCCAGGCTTTTTGCCAAGCTAAGATAGCCTAATGCTGCCGAACTGTTGACCCCGGCTTTCCACAATCCGTATCCCGTGCTGTTCAGCAGGATTACATCAAGGGGCTTATTTGACCTTTCAAGATATATGCTGGCATTGCCTGGCGTAGAGTTGAAGCTGAAAACATTTATTGCATTGCCGCTGAGCGTGTAATTGTCGTAAACCCTTGTAACGTTCTGGCCCAAGGAAGCGCTGGAAGGGCTTACTATGGCTGCGAATACTGCGTAATACGCGACTATGCTTATCGCAACCAGCAACAAGCCTATGTAAATCAGACGCTTCATCATGCCAGCACACTTGTTATAAATAATAATTCCGTTGAAAACCTATTTAAATGTGCGATTGCAATTCAATCTTGGCGTGGTAAAATGAGCGAGCTAACGAGAATAAAATCCGGGATAGACGGCCTTGACTCGATGCTTGACGGGGGCGTTCCGGAGCACAACCAGACAATAATTGCAGGAGGCCCGGGAGCCGGCAAGACTCTGCTCTCGTTCGAGATTCTTTACCGCAACGCAAAGGCCGGGATACCTGGAGCTTTCATAGCCCTGGAAGAAAAGCCAGAGGTGCTGCTGAGCAACGTAAAGCAGGCCTTCAAGGAGTTCAAGGACATAGACGACCTAATCAAGAGCCAGATGATAATAATAGACGGGGAGGATCCATCCTCAAGGATTCAGACCGAAAGCGATTCCGCATCATATTCTTTCGGGAACATAATATCCGACATAGAAGCCATAGTCAAGCGCAACAACGCCAGGTGCGTTGTCATTGACTCTATATCGCTGCTCAAGCTGATGCTTGTTGACAAGTACCATTACCGCAGGTCCATGCTTATGCTGATGTCAAACCTGCGCAGGCTTAACGTAACGACATTCCTTACCGTAGAGATAAATTTTGCAGACAGGGACAAGCTCAAATATTCGCCAGAATTTTTCATATTTGACGGCATAATAATGCTCTACCAGATGAGCAGGGAGGACCGCAGGACCCTTACTGCCGAGGTTGTAAAGATGCGCGGCACAAACCACAGCTGGGCCCTAGCGCCCTATGAAATAACCTCTGGAGGGTTCAACATATATACAGTAGACCAGATGGGTGAAATTCCGTAATGGAGCCTCAGGACAATCAAAATAAGGCCAAGAGCCGGATAAAAAAGCAGGACAGCAAGAAAGGCAGCGTCGAAGAGCAAAAAACGGATAAATCTAGGGACGACTACATACGCATAGGAATCCTAGTGGCCATAATAATGATAGCGGCAATCGCAGCGGCGATATACGTGGATTCGCCAAAGAGCTGCTCAAGCGTTGTCTTCGCTACTCAGCGCAACAGCTGTTTCGCCGCCGAAGCCGCAGCTACCGGAAATTCTACCATGTGCCACAGCATATCATCGCAGCCGCTTCAGCAATCATGCCTCGAAAGCGTTGCCTATTCCACGAAGAACGCTTCCGTGTGCACTTCAATAAGCAATGGCTCAATCGCAGATTCCTGCATAAGCAACCTGAGCGTAGCAACAGGAAACGAAGCTCTGTGCTCAGGCATAGCTAATTCTTCATCAAGATCAGAGTGCCTTTACTCATTTGCGGAAGCCAAAAACTTCAGCGACGTTTCGTACTGCTCTGGCATAAGCAATTCTGCGGACTACAAAAATTGCACGAGCTCAAGCCAATACGTTCTTGCAATGAAAACCGGAAATCCGTCCTACTGCTCGGAAATGAACAATACTCCGGGCAACGGCGTGCCTACTACAAATCTTCTTGGTCTGCTTCCGCAAAACCAAAGCTCCAAGCTTTCTTCTTCTAGCATAGTGCTTCTGAATGCTTCAAATGCTGATGTCTGCTACTATTCAGTCGCAGTATCATTTGGCAATATAAGCGCATGCAGCGACATATACAGCCCAATATCCGCCACATGCGAATACTATGTGAAATCTATTACTGCTCGAAAGCAAGCCTTAAATCTTTCGGAAGTAGTATCAAAGTGCGACGAAGCCGGCATATACGGAGGTTCGACCACTATAAACGCGTGCATTATTGGCTTTGCGGTTTCATACGAAAATACGACCTACTGCTCCCAAATAACAAATTCAAGCACCAAAAGCATTTGCGTTTCTGAGGTTGCGAGCAGGAAGGCTAATTCTTCTACATAAAGCTCAAACGCGCAAATTAAGCGTTATGGCTGCACCCGCAAGCGGGAATAATGCATAAATACAAATATCTGCGGATAAAAAGTAAAATCTGCTTCACTTGCACCAAAAGCAATGGTATCAATGGAAGAATTCATAGTTTCTAGCGTGAAGGAAACGCCAAACAGGATGCAACTCTGCACACTGATTGGAAAAACACAGCTGCAGCTGTATTCTGCGGCTCTAGCAGAGCCGCTTGACATTGTCGCTCTTGACAATTCAAAGTCTGACATTCAGCTCGAGCCAAAAAACATAACTGGCAGGAAGGCAAGCATGGATAAATTTGAAAGCGCCTTATCTGCTCTGGTGTCCAATGTGGAGCTGCACCCTTTGCAGAAAATAGGGATAAAGCCCTTGGATGAAGCTCTTTCATCAATGGAAGAAAAGCTTACTGCTGCGGCGCAAAGGATTATTCCAAATTTCATTTCTGGAGCTCCCATAATAATACGCTTCCATAACGATGGCGACGGCGCCTCTGGTGCCGTGGCGCTATACAGGGCATTGGAAAAGCTCGGCAAGGAAGCAAGGCTCGGCATGTCCAATTGCATATGGACCATGAACAAGGGCGTAGCGTATACCGCCCAATCGCTGTCTTACGACAGGCTAAGGCTGTCCTCATACCGTTCCGTGGCAAGGCCGCTTTTGCTTATCACCGATTTCGGCACTCTCGAAGAGAGCGAAACTGCAGTCAAAAACGCGCAGGAGTTTATGGACATAGAGTGGCTCGACCATCACCCGGTATACGAAGGTTTCAATGGCGCCGGCGTCTATTCGTACATAAATCCGTGGCTGGAGGGATTCGGCTCCGACGTGACTGCTGGGGCGCTGACCTGCGCTGTCGCCGGCAAGCTTTCGGGCATCAGGGTAAAGAATCTTACGAAAGCATCGCTCCTGAGCGATCATAGCGCCTATGCCGAAAACGACCCGGAAGCTTCGGAGCTTGCAGTTATAATGGATGCAATGACTACGGACGCAAGCGCAAAAGGCAGCAACATTACGCCTAAAAACATAATATCCACGATAGAGGACGAATCTTCGCACAAGCTGGTTTTTAATCAGGCTAAGTCTCAGATGGACGAAGCGGTTTCAAAGGGGATGAAATACCTAAAGACGCGCAAGGCCGGAAATGCCACTATTGCAACTCTTGATTATTCCCACATATCGGAAAACTACTACGGCTATGTCAGGCATGGAAGGTTTACTTCGATATTCAGCGACTCCGTAGTCGAGAAATACGGGCCGTCAATAACCATAGTTTACAACAAGAGCTTAGCATCAATACGCGTGAGCAAGGAGCTTTCAGGGAAGCTGCGCCTGCTTTCGCTGATATCCGAAATGAAAGAGGACACGGATTACATATCCAACGGAGGCGGGCACAATGAAGCAGCCAGCGTCAAGCTTGAAGACGAGTATGCAATGCGCGATTTCTTGGCGCTGCTCTACACCGAGATAGCATCCAGGCTGGCAGATTAAACCTTCATGGCTTTAAGGAAGTCTATCTGCTTCTGCTCAAGGCCATATTTGCTTTCAAGGAAATTGCTGATTTCCTCATCTTCGGAATTCTTCACCATTGCGGCAACGAGCGGTATATAATGCTCTTTTATCTTCGACAGGCTTTCGTGTATCTGCTTCTGCAGCCTTTTTGCGATCTCATTGCTTACCGACCTCTCGCCCTTCGTGGCGCTCAGCTCTTTTATGGCTTTTGGGAATTCGTAGCGTGCAGTAACCCTCGGATAAACGTTCTTCGACAGCGCGACGCCGCTGGACATCATGACGTTCATATACCTCCAATAAGTGTAATATTGTGCCCTTATCGCCCTCGTATAATATATGCTGGCATCTGCCAGGTTCTCGTATGCCGTCGCTATGTCCGAAATGTAGGTATACCTTTTCGGTATATTCTGGTCAATCCATTTTATCAGCATGTCGCCGGCATCCTCCGCATTTGCTATCGCCCTAAGGGGTGCAGCAATAGTGTTGGAAAGGAATATCCTGTCAAGGGTTTCGAATATGTATCCTTTCCTGTCCCTTAAGCCTATGTAATCAAGCGCCTCGTCAGGTGCGTCGCCCAGTATGAGCAGGTCCCCTATGGCGCTTCTCACGTCCCCGTTCGAGCGCCTGGCTATTGCAATTATGACATCTTTGTTTGCCTTTATCCCGGCTTCGGAAGCTACGCTTGCAAGTATCTCTTCCACAACAAACTGCTTGGGCTTCTTGAACTCAACAGGCGTAGTTGCGCCCCTGAGGAACGTTATCTTCTGGTCCCACATGTCGTTCGCAATCATTATTATCGGATTCTTCGAATTGCTTATGATCTCGCCTATGGCGGTGCTCGCGCCCTTGTCAAACCTTGAGCTAAGCTCGTCTATCTCGTCAAGCATTATGAGGTTCCTTCCTCCAAACAAGCCCCTGGACTGCGAAGCCGCGGCAAGCCTGCCGCTTATGGCTCCCTTGTCCCTGTAATCGCTAGCCGTTAGCTCTACAATGTTCCATCCGTTCTCCTTGGCCAGCAGCCTTACGGCGGAGCTCTTTCCGATACCGGTAGGCCCGTAGACCAGCAGCGGCTTCTCGCGCCTGCCCATCTTGTAAGAAAGGGCGAAGCGCCTCAGCTCTGCTATGGCGTTCTCGTTTCCTTTTATGGATTCGAGGTTTTCGGGCTCATAAAAAAGCATATCCCTGATCAAAGAATGCACCGCGGCAATTAGCACCTGCTTATTATATTATTATGTTGTAATAGTTTATAATTGAAACGGTCGGCATTTGCTTTTGCGAAGATTTTTAGCAAAGAATTTAAACCAATAGCAATAAAAGGTATTTGAAGTGGCGTTAACTAGGTGCAGTAATGTCTAACAGAGAGCTCATAATCCCTGCAAATGTAGCATTGATTCCCGACGGCAATAGGAGATGGGCTAAAACAAACAAAATGAACCTCTTCAACGGCTACGACTACGGCATAAAGAAGTTCGTAAAGTTCTCATTATGGCTGAAAGGTTTTGGTTCCAAGAGCCTGACAGTCTGGGCACTGTCTACGGAGAACATACAGAAAAGGACCAGCCAGGAGCTAAGCATACTATACAAGCTCTACATCCGTGCGTCCTATGACAAGGATGTGCTGAAGATGCTTGACGAAACGCAGGCGCGCCTGAAAGTAATAGGCAACAGGAAGCTCATACCGAAGGCAGTAAACAAGGCGCTATCAAGCGTTGAAAAATATACCGCCAAATATAACAAGTTCTATATAAACGTGCTTGTAGCATACGGCGGGCATGACGACATACTATACGCTGCAAAGAAGCTTCTCTCTGCAGGAGCAACTTCGCGCTCAATAAGCGAAGATACGCTTAAAAAGAACCTCAGAACGGCAAAGATATCCGATCCGGACCTGATAATAAGGACATCGGGAGAGGAAAGGCTATCCGGGCTTCTGCCATGGCAGTCTTCTTATTCTGAGCTCTACTTCAGCAATAAGTATTGGCCGGACTTTGGCAAGGCCGACCTGAGTGCCGCAATAAGCGAATTTTCAAGGCGCAAGAGAAGGTACGGAAAGTAGCTGCTGGAGAACGAAGCGGCAAAACTGCTTAATAAGCTTTTGCTGCATTTTTAAGCGGGCATGCATGTGCCCGCGCAACGCATAAAGCATACAGTGCATTTTATGGTAGATAAAAGTTATACAGGCGCTTTGAGCCATGTTAGCATGTTCGCCAAAAGCATTCCGAGCTCGGCGAGCCTTTACGCGATGCTTGTATTGTTTGGGCTTATAGTAGGGCCAATAACTGCATACATTGCACATATATCAGATCCGCTCTACGGCCTAACCTATGCCGTAATAAGCGGGGCAATAGGCGGCATTCTTGCGATAATAGTTCCAACAACTATAAACATAATGCTGTTCAAGGCCATACGCAGCTACATACGCGTAAAATACATAATATTCGTTTCCCTCCTGGCAGAGCTTACCTACGGGATATTTCTCATATTCTCCGGCGCCGTGTTCTACATTTTTCACTCTTACGCCCTGGCCTTAGTCGCCATAATAGTTGGCGATGCTAGCATATTCGGATGGTGGATTTTCGTCAACAAGCTCATAATGAACAGGTCCAAGAACGCTTCTATGTTCTCGCTTTTGCAGCCCACAATAAACCTAATATTTTTCCTTCCAGCCAGCGTGATATTTTTCGGCGTAACGCTTCCTATAGGGATACTTCTGATAAAGCTATACGCTGCAATATTCGTATTCCTTCTGATAAGCTACACGATAATATATTTCATAGACTCCCCAATAAAGAGGAGCCTAGGCTTCAGCGGAATAGATACGTTTTCACAGATGATACAGAACTGGCTCTTCAGCATAAATATATCAGTCCCAAACAGAAACGTCAAAAAGCCATTCGGCGAAAAGGCAGATATAGAAGTCGACTCGATAGTGTGCACCGGAAAATCAGGAAAGCCCCTCTTCGTCATAACTGTTCCTAACATACATTTCGGCCCAGTCGGCACACTTGGCAGCAGCAATTTCCCCTATCTCATAGAGCGCCACATAAATCTGCGGTATAAGGCCAAAGGGGTGGTATTGCATTCTTCTATAAACGAGGACTACAACGCCATATCCAGCGACCAGTTCTCACAGTACAGGCGCACGATAGACAACACAATGGGGCATTCTGGGCATGGCGCAGAGAATCAGGAATATTCATACTACTACGGGGAATCAAACGGCGCGATGGTCAGGCTCATAAAATTCGGCGATTCCGCAATCGCGACGCTGACCAGGGCTCCACGAGTAACGGAAGACATAACTCCTGAAGCTTCCGTGATAATAAAGCATGCCCTTTCCGGATTCGCCAAGAACATAACCGTTGTGGATGCGCACAACTCCAGATATGAATCTGCGCCTGCGGATGAGCTCGCAGCTGTCAAATTTGATTCGAAGGTGCTTAAGGACTACCTGGAAGCCATAAAATCATTATCAAAAATATCCTCATCAAAAACACTTGAAGTCGGCTCCGCTTCCTCCAACATCTACGAAAATCTCGGCAGCCCGAAGGACCTTGCGCCAGGGAATTCAAATGTCATAGTGTTCCGCATAAGCGGCAGGGACTTCGGAATAATACAGTTCAACGCGAACAACATGAACCCGAAGTTCAGGGAAAGGATAATTGCGCACCTTTCAAAAAAATTCAACGTTGATTTTGAGCTTTACACTACGGATACGCATTACGTCAACTCCCTCAGGCAGACAGCCAGCAACGTCCTGGGGAGCACCTCAAGCTATACAAAGATGATTCCAGAGCTTGACAAAATGGTGGCATCTGCAATGTCAAACATGAAATCGGCAAGCCTCTCATGGTATTCGGATACGATGAAGAACTTCTACATATGGGGCATAAACCAAAGGGAAAAGATGCTGACTGCGATGGACTCAATGATAGCGACTGCCAAGATACTGATACCCGCTATAATAGCTGCGGGCTTCTTGGTTGCTGCATGGATAATAACATTAATATAAAGCCCAGCCATATAGAATACAATGGCTCCCGAATGCATAGACTGGGGGCTTCCCGGTGCTTGATTGTACTATTACCTTATATCAATAATCGTGCTTGCTGCAGTTTTCCTAACGGAATACTATACGCGGAGGCACCTTTCGGCAATCGGAGCTCTTGCGTTTATCATAATTTCGTTCATAAAGTACGGGATATCCTATCTGTCAGCATCGCTTTCGTTGATGCTGCTGCTATCCTTCTGCCTAATGTACGCTTATTCCAAAAAAAGGCTCAGGGTCTTTTACGCCGCCCTTGGTGCCATAGCAGTTCTATTCCTCCTTTGCGTGCATTACGGCATAGCGACCACTTATGCCACAATGGCTTTCGGGATTGGCGCGTTATACGGAATAGCATCTTCCGGCATAGAATCAAAAAAGCAAAAGGAACAGAAGCAGAATATTGCCATAGAACTGCGCAGGGATTACCTGCAGATACTTATGGGTGCAGTCCTTGTCGCAGTGTTGGCATTGATGCCTATTTCGGGATTCTACCTCTCTTTCTATCTGGTGCTTCTCGGGATATTCGGCATAGCGTTTTCAGCAAATTCCAAGTCTAAGCATTTATCCGTTCTGCGCAACCTTGAAAAAAACGGAGTATTCTACGGCAGGGGCGCCATATTCCTGGCAATAGGATTTACGATACTTTTGTCGCTTTATCCAGACTTCAAAGTCGCTCTTTTCGGGATAGCAGTCCTTCTATTCTGCGATCCGGCCGCAACCATATTCGGGCTAAGGTTCGGCAGACATGCGAAGCTCCCGCACAACAGGCACAAGAGCTATGCCGGCACGCTGTCATACTTCGTACTGGGCTCTGTATTCGGCCTGCTGCTCGTAGGCTACATTGGCATACCTATAGCCCTTCTACTTGCGCTTTTCGAAAGCCTGGAAAACAAGCTTGACGACAACATTACCGTAGCGATAGCTTACGGCGTCATAGGCGCGCTGCTTGCATAAAGCAATACCTATACTGCCGCTATTAGCGCGAATTTGCTCCCCTTTAAAAACCTTCGTTTTAATAACTATTTGCCAACTTGTCTTGGCTTATTTTGAGGGTGTTGGATTGGTAAAACAAAGGAGTTTCAGCTTATATGACATAGAGCAGTTCCTCAAAGAAGCCGGTGCCGAGAAGATAAACGAGAAAGCGGTAATAACCCTTGAACAGGAGCTCGAGCAGACGGTCAATGAACTGGTTGGAGAAGCCTCTTTCTACGCCAATTATGCAGGGCGCAAAAACGTAATAAAATGCAGCGATTTGGAGCTTGTGCAGCCAAAGCGCTCGGCTTCGGTATCAAAAGTCGTGTATTTGCGCGGCATGAGAAAAAGGCCAGTAGTCCGCAAGAAGTCCAAGAACAGGATAATACTCACGCGCGTAAGGACGCAGTAGGCAGAAAATGCTGTAATCCCGTAAAAGAACTTGCCAAAACACTATTTAACTTTAAATGCTGCATAGCCTGCTTGGAGTGTTCGAATGAAGATAAGCCTCAATTTCCTGAAGAAGAAATCGAACTACAGCGGCGACATAACCGGCATAAGCATATACTGGAAGAACTCGATGCACGGGCTTCCCGGCAGGAAGCTCTCCGAGCGCGAATTCAGCCTTAAGATTCCATTCACGAACAAGAACTATGAAAGCCTTTCGTTCCTCAAGAAGTCCGATGCTACAGAAATCGTTCAGGAGATAGAGGTAAAAAGCCCTTTCAAGCTCATTAGCATAGAGCCTCAGCTTCCGGCCTCGATAAAGTCGGGAGAATCTATAGAATTCGACATCAGGATAAGCGCGCCGGAATACAACTACAGCGGCCCTCTGGTGCTCAAAATGATACCCAAGCCTGTAGAAATGGTGCACGTAGAGCTGCCAGACATAATTGCGGTAAACGGCGAAAAAAGGGTCAAGGTAAACGAGCACGGCGAAGTCAAGAGCGTAGAGAAGGGCTCAAACTTCGAGATATCAATGCAAATGTACAGGGTACTTACGTACAACGACACCGTCAAGGGCGTTTCGGTCAACAAGCCCTTTGAATTCGTGGGCTCCGAGCCAAAGCTTCCATTTACAATAGACAACAAGAGCAGCTTCGTGGCTAGCTTCTACATAAAAGCCCCTGAATTTGATTACGCAGGCACATTGGAGCTGGTTTTCGAAAAGCAGAATTCCGAGCAGCAAGAGCCTAAAGCGCCTGCCTCCTGAATTTCCCAAATGCCTACTGACCCTTGGCTATTAGCGACAGGTTAGCAAGGAATGCCTCCAATTGTATGCGCTCATTCGCTCCTTCAACTACCCTGAAGTTGCATTCGCCTATATAGCTTATTGTCTTAAGCTTGGCCCTTTCGTCTATATTCATCGCCTGTACTTCCCTGTAGCACTGGGTCAGTATATCTTCGGCTCCAAGCCCGTGCTTTAGCATCAGGGTGTCGAGCTCCTCCCTTGCCTTCTCGAAATTGCCCTCGACGCTGTATTTGAGCATAGATATTATTTCCGTGGGCCTTGCCCTTGAAGCTACGTTGTAGACTTCGGATTCCGTTATCTTCTTTGAGAACATAGCCGCGCTCTGCAGCACGTTTGTAAGCTTCCTCATGTCTCCGTCCCCAACGTAAATTAGCGCCTCAATCGCTTTGTCATCCATCTCAAGCCCTTCTTCCTTGGCTATCCTTTCTACGTATTTTCGCATGTCTGCCGAAGTGAGCTGCTTGAACCTGAAAACTACGCACCTGCTCTGTATGGGCTCTATTATCTTGCTCGCATAGTTGGCGCTGAGTATGAATCTTGTTTCGGATGAATATTTCTCCATCGTGCGCCTGAGCGCGTGCTGCGCATCGGCTGTAAGCGAGTCTGCTTCATCCAAAAATATGATTTTTACAGGCACGCTGGCAATGGATACTGTTCTTGCGAAGTTTTTCACTTCTCCTCTTATTACGTCTATTCCCCTTGCGTCGCTTGCGTTAAGCTCTTTGAAAGCGCCTTCAAGATCCGTTCCGTAAAGGTCACGGGCCAGTGCAATGGCGCATGTGGTCTTACCTATTCCTGCGCTTCCTGCAAATATCATGTTTGGGAAGTTGCTGCCCTTTATGAAGGACTTAAGCCTTTCAACTATTGGCTTCTGGCCTATGACTTCCTCAAGGCTTTTGGGCCTGTATTTTTCCGTCCAAGGCAAATCAAGATTCGGCATGATAATCATCAGCATAAGCATTGACTATTTTCGGGTAAAAATATTTAACTATGCCCTTGGGCGATTAAAGCACAAGAATAATGCAGAGAAATGCGCATTTCCGAAACCGCTAAATGGGTTGGGAGCCAAAACAATTATGTAAACGCCAAGAAGAAAAATGGGAAATCATAAGGGAATGCACCCTGGAAAATTAACGGTGCTGATTTCAGCAATAACTCTAAAATCTGGATCGGATCAAAATGCCAAAAACAATTTTAGTGGCCCATAGCTTCGGATATAACAAGCAATTCGGCTATAGCGGCATAGACAGGTATAGCCAAGAGCTTGACGAAGGCCTTACCAGCATAGGCTATAAGCACGACAAATACGCCTATAACAAAAACAATCTGCTAAAGCGGCTTTTTGCAAGCCCCAAAGCAGTAAAGGGATACGACATAATACATCTTGCGCAGCCTCACGGCTATGAAGCTTTCATGGGCAATAAAGCAAAGAAAATACTCACATGGCACGATAAGGACATATTCACTAGAAAAAGGGCCGGCCAGTTTTATAATTTATTCAGGGGGCTTATGGCCTACAAGTTTGCAGATACAATAACGTTCAACAGCCATCAATCGTATTACGAATTAAAAGATTACATTAAAAAATACATAAGGTTCGACGAGAGCAAAATCTACGACGTTACTCCACTGCCGCTGGAGGATATTTGGATTAGGCAAAGAGTAGCCAAGAAGCAGCGCAGGAAGGGATTTATCTACATAGGTGCCATAAACTACGAGCACAAGAACCTGAAAGGGCTAATGGAGACATACAAAGAGATAAGCGACAACGTACCGAGCATGAAAAACCTGCCCCTACACATATTCACAAGCTCGCCCAACGCGCAAAAGTTAATAAGAGAGGCCAAGGCAAAAATCAAAGCCAAGCGCATTTTCCCTATAATACTCCATGAAAGGAGTTCCGATGCGGAGATACTGAAATACTTAAAACAATCTATAGCGCTATTGCATTTAAGCAAGTATGAAGGCTACGGATTGCCCCTGCTTGAAAGCATAGCTGTTGGCACTCCGGTAATAACGCTTAAGAAGGCAAAGCTTCCTGAAGAGGTAGCCAAATGGACCATAAGGGTCGATGACGCTGCAGCCGCAGCCATAAAGCTGTATAAAAAGCCGGGAAGCGCAAGCCCAGAGGCCATAAGGTATGCAAAGAGCCTCACGAAAGAGAATTACGCAAAGAAGATGGTAAAGCTATACGAAAAAGCATAAGCTTGTAAAGGTGTAAAAATGACAAAAAGCATAAAAGAAAAGAAAGATACGGAAGGCAAAATATCTGATGTACCTAAAAAATTATTTCAAAACGATGATGGAAAACATGGAACTAAAGAAGAAAGCAAAAAAGGCATGGCCTACGCACTTGCAACGAAAGAGATGGCCAACGAAGCTTTAAAACTTAAAAAGCTAAATAGAAGCGAAGACTCCGAAAAGGAAAGCTGCGGAAAGACTTAAGCAGGCAAAGATCCGGTAATTAAATGGCAGCCAATGAAAAATCGATATTGGATAAAATAGGGTTCTCTGTAAAAAACATGGATAAGTCAGTAGATCCGTTCGATGATTTTTATTCATACGCATGCGGAAGCTGGCTAAAAAAGCATGAAATACCATCAGAAAAGACAAGGATAGGCTCTTTCGACGAACTATACGAAGCCAACATGCTCATACTTAAGGGCATTGCAGACAAATGCGCCAATGGCAAGCCCGATAGCCATACAGAACGCCTTGTTGGCGATTTCTACTCTTCGTACATGAACGAGAAGCTTGCTGAAAAGCTGAAATTCACTCCAATAATGCCCATTATGAAAAGGATAAGGGATATGGAAAGCACGGATGAGATTCCTTCACTGCTTGGAGAGTTGGCTCGCATTGGCGTAAACGCTTTCTTCGGCTCTTACGTAACATCCGACATAAAAAACAGTGAGATATACGCGCTTTACACGTGGCAGGGAGGAACATCGCTGCCTGACAGGGATTACTACCTTAATCCAAAGTTCGCAGCGCTGCGCAATGAATATGTCAAACACATAAAGAACGTTTTCACCCTCTATGGCTCGAAGCCTTCGTATGCGATGGCTGACGCGAAAGCCGTAATGGACATAGAGACGGAATTGGCAAAGGCCCAGCGAACAAACGTGGAGCTCAGAGACGACAGGAAGAATTACAACAAAATGACAATAAAGCAGATAAGCTCAAGGTACAAGAAATTGGACATGGAGGAATACTACAAGGCTCTAGGTGCAAAGAGGATAAGCTACGCAATAATAGGCCAGCCGGAATTCTTCGATAAATTGGAAAAGATGATTCCAAGGCTGGAGCTAAACAAGTCAAAGGCGTATCTTACGTGGTTAGTGCTGCACACATATTCGGGGCTTTTGCACAGGGCTTTTTACGAAGAATACTTCAGCTTCTTCGGCAGAAAAATATCAGGCCAGAAATCACCAAGGCCGCGCTGGAAGCGCGGAGTATCTCTCACAGATTACATGATAGGAGAGGCCTTGGGTGCGCTCTATGTAAAGCAGAACTTCGATGCAAAGACCAAAAGGAAGGCAGAGGAGCTTGTTGCTAACGTGAGAAGCTCTTTCGCAGAAAGGATAAAGAAGATAGACTGGATGTCTGAGCAGACAAAGAAGAAGGCATTGGACAAGCTCGCTTCGATAAACCAGAAGATAGGATATCCGAAGAAATTCAGGGACTATTCAAAGCTCCTACTAAAAAGGGACGACTTGGTAGGGAACTTCCAGAGAGCTTATGCGTTCGAATTCGACAGGGACATATCAAGGATAGGGAAGCCAGTCGACAGGAACGAATGGGGAATGACTCCTCCCACAGTTAACGCGTACTACAATCCCTCTCTAAACGAGATCGTATTTCCTGCAGGGATATTCCAGCCTCCGTTCTTCGATGCGAACAAGGACGATGCAGTTAACTATGCATGCATAGGCGGCGTTATAGGGCACGAGATGACGCACGGGTTCGACGACCAGGGCAGCCGCTATGACAAGAAGGGAAATCTGAAAGAATGGTGGCAAAAGACCGACGAAAACAAGTTTAAATCAAAGGCAGAGAAGGTCGCAAGGCTTTACGGCTCATTGGAGGTTATGCCTGGCCTAAAGGTAAACGGCAAGCTTACATTGGGAGAGAACATAGCAGATTTGGGCGGCATAAACATAGCTTTCGACGCGCTTAAGATGGCACAAAAGACAAGCGGCTACAAAGGAAAGCCGATTGACAGTTTCACACAGGAGCAAAGGTTCTTCATTGCCTGGGCGCAGATGTACAAGGGCAAGGCAAGGCCGGAAGAGTCAAAGAGGCTTATACTCATAGACCCTCATTCGCCGGAAAAATTCAGAGGATTGATTCCTGCAATAACACATGAGTCGTTCCAAAAGGAATTCAAAGGCTTAAGCAAAAAAAGAACGATAGCAACCAAGCACGACAACGTGAATCTCTGGTAAACAAAGTAATAAAAAAGCATTCGACTAATAAATACTGCAAAAGGGGAGTTACGCTAACCTGGCAGACTGCGAGCCTTGGGCGCTCGCTATAGGAGTTCAAATCTCCTACTCCCCACTTAAATGGTTTAACTCAGCCAAGCGCCTTTTGGCGCTTGTTAGCATTTCTCTCCATTTGTCATGATTAAGCTTGGTCAATGCATCGTCAAATGTTGCCCAGAGATACTCTTTATGCTCTTGGCTAATAATTACCTTATCGTTCGGTGCTTTTATAAAGTATAAAAGTATTATTCGCGTATTTCCGGTAGAACGGCTAACATATTCATTTTTTCCTACAAAATTTCCTATCAATTCAAATTTTTCAATACCTGTTTCTTCTTTAAGTTCACGTTTAAGAGTTTCTATATCGTTTTCATTTTCTAATTGATGCCCTTTTGGAAACTCCCAAAAATCACCATTTTTATCGGCTCTGTTTAATAATAAATATAAGCCACCCTGATTGACAACTATCGCACCAACGGATTTTTCTACCACTATGCAAATCACTTTTTAATAAAAGTTTTTTCTATTATGCATATTAATCCATTTATGCTTTAAATAAATTTACGAGTCTATATAATTATCCTTAATTTCGTAGTCTACTATGCTGCTTCTTTAAATCTATACATGCCAAACTTATATTATGAAGAACAAGGGCAGCCGTGTCGAGCATTGGAAGACGCGCAGGGCAATGCGCATCAAATCGCTCAGGCAGGCCAACAGCAACGGCGATGACTCGGAATACAGCCGTATTGGGAGCACGGGCAGCCGAGCCGACCTTGAAGTCTACGAA
>JAKBRD010000046.1 GCA_021834865.1 Microcaldota archaeon
CGATATGGCTATTGGGAAAGCAAAGCTATAGGGTGCTTGGCATCGGCCTTATCTTCTCTTCTGTTGTATTCGGGATGCTGCTCGGGGTGTTAAACACCGACTTCTACCTCGGCCCGATACGGGGCCTCGGCCCGTTCCTTGGCGTTGCACTGGGGATAATAGCTGGCTCTCTAGAGCTTTCATATTCAAGCAGGAGGCGTTCTATGCATTCAGCAAGGCCGATAAACATAAACCCGGATACACCGTATTCCAACATGTTAGTGCTCTCCAGGAAGTTCTTTGCAAAGCTTTCAGGAGATATGAGCATACTCGACATGCACTTTGACAACAAGGCAGTGGAAAACCTTCTTCTGCTGCTGAACGGCAACGAGCAGGGCCACGGCCTGATAAGGGTGCTGACAAGCGCAAACAGGCTAGGTTCCCACTTTGAAAGGAGCTATTTCGATTTCAAAGAGGAGTTGTCCAACAAGGGAGTTTCACTAGAGCTCAGGGTTATGTCGGATACGGACGCGCAGCAGCAGCACGAAAGGCTTATAATAGACTCGCAGAGTGCGTACAAGATACCTCCAATAAACATAATAAACAAGAAGAGCGAGCACATAGTCTCGATAAACAGGTCCGAGGCTCTTTCCAGATTCGAAGAGATATGGCAGCGCTCAACAAAATACGAGAACTACAACAAAAAACCTCAAAAATAAAAACAAAAATAAAAATAAACCGCAAGCTTTATTACGATTGGCTTTCCTAAAAAGTAAAGGGCTGTAATTTTAAGGCGATCGCACTTTTCGATGCCCAAAAACGCAAACAAAGGTAATGAATATGGGGATGCAAAACCGCGCAATGCTTCTGGCAATACTGCCAATACTGCTGGCAACGATGTCTTTTGCCGGCTTCGCAGGGAACGCAACGATACATGCGCCAGCGGTAATATTGCAGACAAACAATGGCACCCTTACTATAATAAAACTAAATGTGACTACGGGAACAGGCATAGTAAACATAACTGGGCCTTTGAGCGTGGGCCAATCTACAATAAATTCATCCGAGGCTGCAGCCATTGTCGCATCTTCGAAGCTCGGGCTCAACTACAAGAATTACAATTTCCACTATCAAATAAATGACAACTTTGCCAACGTATCCGGCCCGAGCGCTGGAACGGCTATGACCCTTCTTGCGCTTTCCGCTCTTTCGCACAAAAGCCTGCTAGACAATTTTACCGTTACCGGAGTAATAAACTATAATGGCACCATAGGTGAAATCGGCGGTGTATACGACAAGATAGAAACTGCAAAGGCCCACGGCATGAGCTTCATCATGGTTCCATATGCAGGAAGCAATTCGCTGGAGACGGAAATATACTACCTTGCTTCAAGGTATTTTGGCATGCGTGTCATCCCGATAAATAATGTAAGCCAGGCGTTCTTGTATGCCACGGGCAGCGTTCCAGTTTCTGGCTTAAATGTCAGCTTCAACGTTTCGGACAACTATAATATATCTGGAATACCACAGGCAAATCTCTCATGCTCGAACCAGTGCAACCAAACCGCATTGGCAGAGCTTGCAAGTTTTACGCTAAATTTCACCAATGCTTCAATAAGCAATGTCTCAGCTTTCAGCAGGTTCGCGCCAATAGCCAGAAACCTGTCCATAAACGCGTTGGAAGCATCGCAGCTGGCACAGAAGGGCTATTATTACACCTCTGCTGACGTTGCATTCATAGATTTCATAAACAGCTTCATGTTCCAGAATCCAAACTTGAGCATATCGCGCGGCCAGGCCCTGCTGAATTCCGTGAGCTACTACTGCAGCTCCTTGAATCCTCCGCCGCTCACCCGTTCAAACTATAACGACGTGCTGAACGGGGAGCTTAGGCAGCTCTGGGGAAACGTCACAATAAACGCGCTGCTCAGCCAGTACAATTCGACCGCGATAGACTCCGACGGGGTTCTCAGGAACGTATACTCTGCAGCAGAGGCATACGCGTGGTGCAAGGCCGCCAGCCAGATATACTCCGAAAGCTCGCCTTCGGGCAGCTATCAGGCAGTTAACGTAAGCAACCAGCTAAAGCCCGTTGCCCAGTCGGCAATATCCTCTGCATTGTCATCTCCCTCTTCATCTTCGGTCCCGAGCGTTTATATAATAGGGGCAAAGGTCGCCTTGGACCAGGGAAACTACGCACTGGCGCTCCTTGATTCTGATTACATGGTCTCTGACGAGCACAGCATACCGTCAAACGTTTCGGAAGGCGGAATATACAACGCTACGGCTTCCCTTATAAACTCGTCGCGCTTCGGCGCGTGGGCCACGCAGTTTGCCGATGAAGCGCTCTTCTACATGAACGAATCGTCGCTCGTGTCCCCGCAGAGATCTGCCTCAATGCTTTCCAGCGGCTATTACGCTGCGCTCCTCGGCAGCGAAATTAGCAATTCCACTAAGGAGATATACGGCATGCTAACTACCACCCCTGTATCAAAGCCATCGACTACTCAGCCATCAAGCCCTAGCCATGCCCTGCCGTCAACGATAAATATAATAATTATTCTGCTGCTAATCATAATCGCGCTTTTGCTTGCCACTCTGGTGGTTGCGTTCATTACCCTTAGCGAGCTCAGGAACGAGCTTAGGGGCGGAAATCAAAGGGGCAAGCGGGCAAGGTGACAATTTATGGCAAACGATTTACCGGGAAAAGTGTGCGTTTCATGCGGCAGGCTGACTCATGAATACAGCGAATTCAAGTGCCCCAGCTGCGGCGAAACCAACATAGTCAGGTGCTCCCACTGCAGGGAGATAGCAAACACATATAAGTGCAGCAACTGCGGATTTGAGGGACCATAATGGCAAAAGTAGGAGTAGTATTCAACGTATACGCAGAGGAAGGCAGGTTTGACGAGGTTTCCCAAAGCATAAAAGCGAGCCTTAGCCCTGCGAGCATGGATTCGCAGGAGGTCGCTTTCGGCATAAAGGTGCTCAAGGTGTTCTTCACCTTCGATGACGAGAAAAACAGCTCGTCCAAGATCGAGGAGCAGCTCAAGGCGATATCCGGAGTGAGCCAAGTCGACGTTTCTGAGGAAAGCCTCATATAAGGCGTTCTTGTCCTAAAAGCAGCCCATTCGCTTAATGTCGATTCTACACAAAAGGCTTAATATATAAGGCAATGGACATTATACCACATGCATAAAGAGGTGCTAAGATGTTCAAGAGCATATCGACATTCGAGATTGACAGCAAGTCAAGGCTGGTTACGCAGTTGCCCCTATCGGTCCAAAGCGACGAACAAGCAGTATCTGCCAGGGAAGCAGTAAGGAAGATTGCAGAAGATGTACTTGGCGGAATTCCCAAAGCTAAAATCTCTGTCAGCAATGACGTTTCAGATCCGTCTAGCCTGGTAAGGGTAGACAAGTATGAATTCATAATAAACAGCCTCAGTGAGGGCCGCAAAGTCCTGACGATGAGGGCACACTGCGAAGACCCATACGATCCAAAGGAAATCGACGAATTCGTTTCGATAATGGAAGCGGCAAAGAATTACCTCAAAGCGGAGAAATAGGCTGCACCGCCAGCCAGCACAAAGCTTGGCGGCGCTTCCAACGTTTTTTGCACATTGCATAAAAACCTTAAATCCTAATCCTAGTTGTCAGGGTTGCATATAATGATAAAATCCATAAAACTAACCAACTGGAAGACCCATGATAACACAAAAATAGAATTCCAGAAGGGAACCAACGTTATAGTCGGCCTAATGGGTGCCGGAAAAAGCTCCATGATGGACGCAATGTCGTTTGCGCTTTTCGGAACTTTTCCAGCACTGGAGCACAGGCGTTACAAGGTAGAAGACATAATAATGAACAGGCCAAGCAGGAAAAGCACGGCCGGTGTCGAGCTGGAGCTGGTTCTCGGCAGCGACACATATACAATAACCAGGACCATAGGCAGGAGCAAGAAGGCAGAAGCCAAAATAGAGAAGAATGGGCAGTATCTACAGACGCAGTCAGAGCGTGTAAACGAAGAGATAGAATCAATACTCAAAATAAATTATGAAGTCTTTTCGCGCGCCATATACGCGGAACAGAACAGGCTGGATTATTTCCTAGAGCTCAGGAAGGGAGAGCGCAAGAAGCAGATAGACGAGATGCTTGGCCTTGACAGGTTCGCTCTTGCTGAGGAGAACGCGACATCATTGATTAATGCGCTCAAGTCATATATACAGGAAGACGAAAAGCTGATAGAGAGCGCAGACCTGAAGTCAATGCAGGACAGGTCCGAGGCCCTGCGCAAAGAGCAGAAGGAGGAAAAAGCAAAGGCGGAAGAGCTCTCAAAAGCTGCAAAGTCGCTGCGCGAAGAGCTCTTGCTAATGAAGCAGGAATATCAAAAAATGAAGGAGCAGTCAGATGCAAAGGCAGCTCTTTCGAAAGATATTGCAAGCATAGAAAGCAGGCTTTCCACTCTTTCATCACAGCTGGAAAAAATAAAGCTCCCAGAGAATACCAAACAGGAACTGGAATCGGAGGGCTCAAAAATCGCAGAGGAGCTCAGGTCAGCAGACAAGGAAATAGAGTCGCTCCTAACTAAGGAGAAAGAAGCCATAAAGAAGCGCTCAACTATAGATGCACAGCTGAGGCAGTGCATTTCGGATGCGGAAAAAGAATCAAAGATAAAAAACGAGATAGGGAAATCGGACTTGGAAGAGATAAAATCTTCGATAAATTCCAAGGGCAGCGAGGTAAAGGCAGCGGTTTCAGGCCTTGCTGATTCGAGAAGCAGGCTTGCAGAGGCCCAGAAATGGCTTGACGAGCTCAGGAAGCACGAAAGCAATTGCCCGATATGCGAAAGGCCGCTCAGCGAAGAGCTCAAGAAGCGCCTCCTCGAGGAAAGGGATTCCCTAATCAAAAAGCTCAAAGAAGAAATATCCGCCAACGAGCAGAAGGTAACCTCAACAGAAAAGGAGCTTTCTGCGCTGAATGCAAAGTTCAACGAGATAAACGCCTTGATTGCAAAGCTCGCGTCTTACAAGGGTTCGTCCGAAAAAGCCAAAACCCTGCGTGCTGAAATGGTTTCTGCCGAAGCACATGTTGCCGAACTCGAGAAGGCAGCCGAAGCGATCAAGCCAAAACGCGATGCCTTGGCCGAAAAGTCCGAAAAGAACAGGTCAGAAATAGAAGCCATAAATCGTGCCGATTCGATAAAATCAGAGATAGAATCTTCAAAAAAGGCTTTGGACGAGGCGAATTCCAGAATATCAAAAATAAAGGTTACGGACAAGGAATTGGAAGAGCTGCGCGAGAACTACAACGCAAAGAACGCAGAATATGCAAAGACAAATGCGGAACTAAAGGCGTCTTCAGAAGCTTCATCGAAGCTTCAGCTCCAGCTGGAGGAAATAATAAAGTCAATAGCAAGGCTCAACGAAATAGAGCAAAAGGTATCGGAAAGGCGCAGGATTTCAGCCGAAATTATGCGCTTCAAGAATGCGCTTATAGATACAGAAGCCCAGCTTAGGACAAGGCTTGTATCTTCGATAAACGAGCTGCTCGAGCAGCTGTGGATTGGTCTATATCCGTACGGGGACTATTCAGGCATAGCGCTCAGGGCATATCCTGACGACTATTCTCTTGAAGCTGCGGTAACTATAGACGGGGAACAGACATGGGTTCAAGTAGACGGAGTCTCAAGCGGCGGCGAGCGCAGCATAGCGTGCCTTGCGCTTCGCATAGCCATGTCAATGGTTATAGTCCCGAATCTCAAATGGCTCATAC
>JAKBRD010000047.1 GCA_021834865.1 Microcaldota archaeon
TTTAGTATATTCAATCCAACATAAATTTAGCTAGTCCTTGTGATTTGCGGATTTGGCTTTTGTGTAACGCATCGGTGAAAACTATGGGAAGCAAAACCAATAAGGGTTCGATTTGGAAAAGAGAGGCAATAAGGTTCGGGGAGCTGTCAATACCTGTCTGGGCCTTGATGTCAATACTGTTCGTGTCCGCGACTGCTGCAACAACACTTGTAGTGTACAACGCAGTAGTGGCACAGGTAGTGCAACCGGCAAATGTCACGCCACCAATAAGCATATCACTTTATACTGGAAATTACGTTTCAGGAAATTTCAATACTCTGATAGTCAACTCTGCCTCTTCTGCTAGCAATACTATACAAGTATATGCAGGCAATGATATAATCTATGGTGTTAACACAATAAACAACGCAAACAGGCAGGTAAATTCAACACTAGTTGACATTATAAGCGAAACCCCTGCATCAACATCAAATACTATGTTTCCGATAGACGTATACTTTTTGGGTAGCGGATTGAATTCGACAGTCGCCAACTCTATAAATAGCAATCCCGCAAGCAAATCTCTGCAAGAGAACATAACCAATGGAAACTTCATGAATATCCTTAACGATTTGCAAACCAATACAATAAAGAGCGGTTTCTATACTTACAACGTCCCGGCAAACAGCTACCTAAATCCTACGGCCAATACTATAACGGTTACAAACTGGATTGGCGGAGAAGCTTTCAATTCCATATCTTTAAATTCTCAGTACTACTATCTACTCAACCAGTCAACCTTTGCAGGCACTGCCAATACTCCTCAGGTAGGAATGCCCTCAATACCTGCAAATGCATTTAGGTATTATATGCCTGGAGTGCAGCCAAGCTCAGTCATAGGGTTCGTAGTGCCTAGCGCCTACAAAGGCTCGTTGACATTTACAATAAAGGCGGTAGCAAGCAGCAGGGCTTTGGTAAACAACTGAATTCACAGAATTAATAACGCGCCGTCGCTTTGACGGCGCACTTTCTTTATTTATATTCTGGCTTTTACGTGATTTGAGAAGGATGATTAAATTGATAATAAAGCACGCAATGACCCTGACTGTGCTATTATCTATTCTCCTTTTTGGAATATCATCTGCTTATTTCCCTGCGAACATAGTCGCTGGCAGCTATTACGCTAACGTCATTACAAACTTTTCAGGGTATGGATTAACAACAGCCAACATAACTGTGCTGTCGAAAATAAATACTACTGACTACTATCTATTCTCCTTTAACGATTCTGCAAACGGGCTGCAGCTAAACTGCACTGCGCCTTACTCAAACGGAAGCGATTCAGACTATTTCTGTTTTGGATACAACAGGAGCATAAGGCACAATACGATACTGAACCTGTATGGACTAATTGGAAATGCGACAAACTACATAAGCCAAAATCTTTCAATACTGGCAGTAGCTCCGCAGCACCAGTATAAAATATCTACCGAGATATTCCTTAATGGAAATGTGGTTGTAAACGAGAGCGTGCAGACAAAGGTAATAAACATAACTGACATAAACTCTTCTCAGGAATCATTAACCAAAGGGATAAACCTAAACTGCCAGAATGTGGGTCCTTCCTATATAACTGGCAATTTAACCATAACGCTCTATCCTGCAGAGTGCTATTATAACGGCAGTGTAAATCAGTCATCATTGGATACAAATTCGATAATCCAAAACGCAGTACTGTCGAACATCACAGCTGGCAAGATCTACAACCAAACGCTGAAATTCAATAACGTCAGCATAGAAGTTTACAAGCCGCTTAATCTCACTGGCAAAACTCCGGGTGGCTATTCGGGCTTCTACTACGTTGGCACATATGTCGATTACAACGGGAGTTACCTGCCCGCAATGGCAAAGGTACAAAGCGTATATGCATGCAACCTTCCGGTAGGGCCGCTTTCCGGGATTGAATATTACGGTAATTACAGTTCATATGTGAGTTTGTATGAATATTACAAAGGAGGTTCGGACTGCTATCTTGACTTCTATTTTCCTGCGAGCATGAATATATCAATAATACAAAGACTGCCAACCAAAGGAAGCCATATAACTACTACAACCATAAATACTACGACAACCACAACAACAATACCTCAACACCATAACAATCCATCTACCAAAACGACTACCGTATCCACGACAACTATTCATACAACTACAACGGTATCAACAACGGTTCCAACAACTACGATAAAGCAGGCACCACAAACAAGCAACAATAAAAAGCAGCAGGAAGAAAAAAATACTAGAAATACTGCCGCAGTTGCGGTCGTGGTAACTTCTGCATCTACCGCGGCTTTTGGCAGCTTGAGGCGTGCGGGAAAAAGATAAGGTGATCTTATGAAGAAAAGCCAAGAATACCTGATTTCAACAATAGGGCTCCTAGGTGTAATAGTAGCCATACTTTCAATACTTTACGAAAGCAACAATCTGGCACTCGTATCCTCAATTATCGCAATAGCAGCCATAGCAGTTTCGATGTATTTCGTCTACATAGAGGAAGAGGAGATAAAGGTGGAAAAGAAAGAGATAAAGGAAGAGCAGCATGAAATTAACGAACAGAAGGAAGAACTGACAAAAGACGAAACTGCCGATTCTGCAAGGCATAAGGAGGTTCGCAAAAAGCCAAAACAATGAATGCCTTGCAATTCGTATTGGGCCTGGCTGAGCCCAGGTATTATAGGCAGTATCTTATTTTCAGCCGCCTCCGCTTCTGTACTTCTTGGTGAGCCACCTGCAGGCATAATAATAAACTGCCACCATAAAAACCTCGATAACAATCACAAGCACGACTGATGCTGGGCTTACCTTCCCAAAGACCAGCGCAGATGGGTAGAATGCTGCAAGGCCTATTGGGAATCCTACTGTAAATAGAAGCGTGCCTGGAAGCCCGTATATTGTGAGGGGATACTGAGCAGCCCTTGAAGCTATATTTGAAACCCACTGCATGTACCCTGCGCTGTTGAAAAGAACATAAGACATGAGCGTAAGCATTAAAAGGAACATTGTCAGCGAAACAACGCCTAAAGCGAATATAATCAGCATTTCAAAAAGGGCTATTGCGCTTATGCCTGCCATATAAGCAGCATATCCAAAGACCAGCGCACCGCTTATTACCGACCCTATGGATGTCTTGGTGCCGTAAAGCGAGAGCATAGTGACGATGGGGTTGTAAGGCTTGAGTATGCGCTGGTCAAACTGCCCGTTGCGCATTGTCCTTGCCAGCCTATGGGGCGATATGTTGTAAAATACCAGGCCTATCATTATGTTGGCCAGAGAACTAATAACCAGCACCTGATAATAGCTCCACCCTGCTACGCCGCTTGATACGTCGTATATTATCGTTATGGTGACTACGCTTGCTACCGTGCTCATCATGAAAACGAATATCCAGACGATGAATTGGGTCCTGTAAATCGCTACGTCCTTCCAAAGTACCTTCTGGGACGCATTGTACATCTTCAAGTTTCTGGATATGCTATCTAGCATTCAAACACCCACTGCGTTTATGTCCCTGCTTACGCGCCTCCATATAACGACAGCTATGCCAAGGAGCACCAATGCCCAGATAGCACCTTCTGCCACGAGCCCGGGCAGCTGCGCTGCGGGTATCATTCCAGTAAACGTTCCTCCCGGCACGAAATAAAGAAACGGGAACGGAGTAAGCATCAGTATTCCGTAAAATAGCTTCGGGTAGAGCAGCAGCGGCATGATGCCGCCTCCAAGCAGCGAGAACATCCACGTAACTCCGTTCAATATGCCGTATATGTCTGTTATATATATCGCTAGCGAGCCTATTATGAAGCCTATAAAGTTTATTATCAGGTAGGCGAGCACCATTTCTATTATAAGCATAAGGACCTGCATTGCCGTAAGGTGCAATCCCGCTATGAAGTAAATTATTATAAATATTGGGAGCGTTCCAGCCAGCGAGAATATTAGGTTTTCAGGTATTTCCCTTATGAAGGCAGCATATGGATATTTTATCGGCCTTATCAGCGAGCTTGCTATCTCGCCGCTTCGCATGTCGGACTCCAAAACGTTAGCTACTCCCGGCCATGAAAGAAAGCCTATGCTGCCTATCGCAAAAAGGTAAATGGTCATGCTGCTTATTGACACTCCGTTTATGCTCGTAAGCGCCGAGAAGTGGTAAACCGCGAGCCATACTATCACCATGACTAGCGAGCTTAGCATGTAGAATGTCGCATCCAAGGCTATCTCTGCCCTGTATGCCATTGCATTTTTCGAGAAAACTTTGAATACAGAAAAGTACTTGCTATTCATTTCTCAGGCCTTTTGTTTGAGTCTATGTATTTATAAGTGCTCTCGAGTATGCTGCTTAGCCCAGGCTCGGAAAGCCTGTAATCTTCTATGCCCTCATCCTTGAATATGGAAGCGAAAGCATCGCTCTTCGTTATATTGGGGTCTACCTTCAATCCAATATAGCCGTCTTTTTTGGAGAAAACCTCTCCCAAAGACTCATATTTTGCATAGTCAACATTTGCTTCCGGCTTGAAATAAAGCTCCAGAAGCGCGTACTTTCCAAACCTCTTTTTGAGCTCTTCCTGCTTTCCATCAAAAAGCTTCTTTCCCTTGTCAAGCAGTATTATCCTGTCGGCTATTGTTATGTCGTCGACTACGTGGGTTGTGAGAACGAATGTTGTGCCAAATTTTCCCCTAAGGTCTATTACTGCCCTGCTTATTGCTATCCTTGAAGGCAGGTCTACACCTACAGTAGGCTCGTCCATGAAAACGATCTTCGGCATGTGGAGCATAGAAGCAGCGAACTCGCATTTCATCCTCTCCCCTAAAGACAACTGCCTAGTCTGCCTCTTGTAAACCTTTTCTATACTGAGTATTTTTTTAAGGTATGCGAGCCTTGAATCATAATCTTTTTGGCTTATCCCGTAAAGCTCTTTCACGTATACGAACGTATCCTGAGGCGGCAGGTCCCAGAACAGCTGCGGATGCGTCGAACCGAATATCACTCCTATGTTCATCGCAAGCTTTGTCCTCTCCTTCCATGGATCCATGCTCAAAACTTTCATGCTCCCGCTGTCAGGGTATAATATTCCGCTCATTAGCTTTATCATTGTTGATTTGCCGCTTCCGTTCCTGCCGAGCAAAGCCACTATTTCTGACTCCTTTACGTCCAGGCTTACTCCTTTTAGGGCTTTTTTCATGAATGATTTTCTTCGTAAAGATCCGAAAAGGCCCTTTCCGTTCTCGTAGGTTTTGAAGCTTTTGACTATACCAATTGCTTCTACTATGTTTGTTGGCAAAGCTTCACCCCGGCATTTTTAACGGGTTCTTGGAATATCAAAGATAAAAGCCTTGCGTACCGAAGCGAATGCGTAGCTGGCGTGAGGATAAAAGCCGGCCTTTGAAATTCAACGTGCCGGAAAAGGGTTATTTCTTTATTGCCAGCAGTTTTATTTCGAAATCGAGCGTCTTGCCAACCAAAGGCGAATTAAGGTTTATCACCGCAGTAGTTGCGTTGACGGATTCTATTATTCCCTGTGCGCCGCTGCTGGATGTCACTACTGTATTTGCCTTAACTGTGCTATTGCCAAAATCCGATATCG
>JAKBRD010000048.1 GCA_021834865.1 Microcaldota archaeon
ACCCTAAGAAACAGGCAAATGAAGGTAAAGAAAAATAGGGTTGGTTATTAAAAGCTGCAAATTCTATACTACCGTTAAAATGGTGTAATAATGCCTACTGACGAAGACGTGCTTAAAGCTTACGAAACATCCAAGGGAGCAATAGAGATAATACCCAAGGTTAAAGTGGACAGCAGGGAGGATCTGGCGCTCAGGTATACCCCGGGAGTTGCGGTCATATCAAACGCAATAAAGAACGACAAATCCAAAGTTTATACATATACAGGAAAACCAAACAACGTGGCCATAATAACAGATGGCAGCAGGATATTGGGCCTCGGCAACATAGGCCCAGAGGCTGGGCTGCCGGTCATGGAAGCCAAGGCAATGCTCTTCAAGAAGTATGGAGGCGTTGATGCGGTGCCGATATGCCTGGACACGCAGGAGGAAGAGGCCATAATAAGCATCGTAAAGGCTCTGGCCCCGGGATTTGGAGGTTTCAATATTGAGGATATAGAGTCGCCCAAATGCTTCAGAATAGTAGACAGGCTTTCTAAAGAGCTAGAAATTCCGATACTTCACGATGACCAGCACGGCACGGCAATGGTTGCAGTGGCTGCGCTTATAAACGCACTGAAGCTAGCAGGCAAGGATATAACAAAAATCAAAATAGTAATAAACGGAGCGGGAGCGGCAGGGATGGGCATAGTTAGGCTCTTGAGTTATATGAAAATAAAAAACATTTACGTAGTCGACACCGTAGGCGCTATATACGACGGGCGCAAGGAAAGAATGAACGAATTCAAGCAGGAAATAGCGACGCTGACCAATAGGGAAAAGATTGAGGGAAGCCTTGCAGAAATAGCCGAAAAGGCTGACGTACTGATAGGGGTTTCGAGTGCGGGAGTTTTTACGAAAGAAATAATACAGAAAATGGCTGAAAAGCCGATAGTGTTTGCACTTGCAAATCCAGTACCTGAAATATCCTATAAGGACGCAAAAGATGCAGGGGCTTTCATAGTGGCAACCGGCAGATCCGATACTCCGAACCAGGTAAACAACGTGTTGAGCTTTCCGAACATAATGCGCGGCCTGCTTGATTCCGGAGCAAAACACGTTGATTATGACATGCTATATGAAGCTTCCAAGGCACTTGCAAAGTGCGTTGGCAAGGAGCTTGGCGTTGAACATATATTGCCTGCACCGTATAGCGCCAAGGAGATGATAGACGTGCTGTCTAGCGTGGCTAGTGCCGTAGCGGCCAGTGCCATAAAATCAGGCAACTCAAGGCACAGCGAACTCGACATTAGCGCAATAAAGAAAAATGCCGCGAAGATAATAAAGAGGGGAATGAAGCTCGAAAAGGTTGCCACGAAAACCCAGGCATGATCAGCTTTTGAGCTTTACGAGTCGCGCCTTTTTTGTTATGAATAGTATCGGAGCTATTGCAAGCACTATGGCAGGCATTATCGATATTGCAATTATCGCTGCTGAGCCGTAACCCACTAGCGAATTTGATATAAGGACAAGAAAAACAGCCCATGCGAAAAGGGGGACTATCAAAAACGGCGCATATCTTGCTAACGCTTTAGAATCCGAATATTTTGGAAGGCCGTTAACTGGATATTTTGACAGGTCAAACATTGCCCACTTGTTGCATTTCGGGCAGCGCATGTACCTTTTGCTGCCGAACCTTATTGAAGTGAGTGAAGCTCCTGGGATAAACTCGTAGTTGAACCTGTATTTGCATTTGGGGCATACAAGACCGGATGTTGGCAATTCAGCACCTGCATAGCTTTGAGCCTGATAAATAATAATAGTTTTTGCATCCAACTCTACGCGATTATAATGATAATATGCATAACAGGGATGCCTGGAGCAGGAAAAAGCCTCGTTGGAGAGATGCTTGCCGCCAAGGGCTTCAAGGAAGTGGAGATGAGCGCATCGGTTAAGGAGAGGATGGCGGAGAACGGAATAGAAGTTAACAAGGACAGCATACGCAATTTCTCGCTGAACGCCAGAAAGGAATATGGCAATGACGTCGTGGCACGATGGACCATAGAAAAGATAAGGAAGCTCCCGGCAAAGGACATACTCATAGTGGGTCTCAGGAGCGCAGACGAGGCAAAGTATTTCAAGACGCTGGAAAACGTTACGATAATATCGGTGGTAGCCCCGAAGATGATGAGGTTCGACAGGCTCGTGGAGCGAAAGAGGGAAGACGACCCAAAAAATTATTCAGATTTTGAAAATAGGGAGGAGAAGGAAAAGCAGTTTGGGATAGCGAGCGCCATGGAGCATGCAAAGTACACCATAAGAAACTCGGGCAGCATCGATGAGCTCAGGAGCAAAGTCGAAAAAGTGCTCAATGAAATAGAGCAGCGCGAAAAGGAAGAAAGGGCAAAGGAGCACGGGAAGAAGAGCGCATGATATTGATGCAAAGCCAGATCACATTCAGATTTAAGTATTCTGGGCGCTCAGAGGTGTGACATGTCGTTGTAGGTCATTAGCCCCCAGCCAGAATTGTCATATCTCATCTCGCTTATGCCGGTATTCTTTGTGTGCAGAAAATCAAGAATCCTTGAATAATGCCCAATATCGATATCCGGGCCAAGCATGCACACGGTTATCATTGTTTTTATTACGGCGCTGTGCGTGACTACAAGTACAGTGCCATAGTCGGTGCCCTCAAGGTGTTTTACGAATTTTCCCACCCTGGTTATGAAATCGTTCAGGTTTTCCGATTCCGGGTAGCGCCATTCTGGATTTTTGGCGTGTTTTTCTATCTCCTCAAGGATTTTCCCCACTTCAGGATCGTCCATTCGTTTGCCTACGAATTCCTTTGGCCTGATTATTTCGGCCAGAAGTTCATCGTATTCTATTTGCTTATTCAGCTTTTTGCCTATTATCTCGGCAGTCTGACGGGCTCTCGTATATGGGCTGGATATTATATAGTCTATATCGACGCTGGCCAGCTTTTTTGCGAGGGCTTCGGATTGCGCTATGCCTTCTTTTGAGAGCGGAGTATCAGGCGACTGATGCACAGCTGCCTTGTTTGCTTCTGTGTTGCCGTGGCGTGCAAGTATAACTTTCATTTGCTGCACCTATTTGCGGGTGCCTAGAGTAGCCATGCCGACTAGCCCGTATGCCAGCTTTGCTGCAAGATAGTCCGGGGCCCGCATGCCAGGTATTGGCGCAAGCTCTGAGATGTCGGCACCTATAAGTTTTCTCCCTTTTAAGACCCCGGAGAGGATGTTAATTAGGCTTGTGTACCTCATGCCTCCGGGCTCTGGTGTTCCCACGCTTGGCATTTCAGATGGATCCAGCACGTCCAAGTCTATAGTTATGTAAACGTTCTTCTTTACGTGCTTGGATATAGATTCTGCTATCATCTTGTCCGACATGCTGCGCATATCTTTCATGTAGAGTATGTCTTTTGAATACTTAGAATAGCCCTGCTCGTCTATGCTCCTTACCCCTACGCTGTATGTGCTCTTGCACATATCCCTTATTCTAGCCATTACGCACGCGTGCGAATATTTGCTGTTCATGAATTCCTCACGCGAATCGGAATGTGCATCGAAATGCAGCACGCTGAAGTCATCTCCCGCATTGGCAATTGCCATGACCGCACCTAGCGCAACAGTGTGCTCGCCGCCGAGCAGAAGCGGGACCTTTCCGTCGTCTATTATTATGGATACTTCCCTTGCTATTCTTTTGACCATGGCCTCAGGGCCGCTCACGTCTGGCTCAAGCTGCTCCAGGGTATATACGCCCGCATCCGCAGGGGAGAAGCCGAGCTCTTCGCTGTATAGCTCAATATGCCTGCTGGCCCTTATTATGGCATCGGGCCCATCCCGGGAGCCTGAGCCGTAGCTCATCGTAGAATCGTAAGGCACAGGTAGTACCACGAACTTAGCTTTCTCGTAGCTTTGGTCTTCAAGCCCAAAAAGGTTATATGGGGCCGCAGAGTTCAATATTTGCATGGTTAAATATCCGGTTTAACTGATTTAAGCCTTTTCTAAACTGGCAATTTGGCCATATCCGAACAAAGGCGATGGTTTTCGAAGGTGGGCAATAAACCGACTTATGGTTGTTGCGATGCATGATGGAGATACAAACGCACCATACAAAAAGTATAAATAATAAGTGCATTACAACTTTCTAATCCAACTTGGATGTAGGCGCAAACTTACTTATGTCAAACAATGAAAATGCCAACCAGCTCTCTGAACCGATGCTATTTGAAGAAGAGGAGAAATACTACGAGACGCAGCACGGGAAAAAGCTGCTGAGCAGGGGCAGGAATAGGATAATAGCCACTAACAGGAGGCTACTAGTATTCACGGGATCCGGCTACAAATCGCTTTTCTATGACAAGATAGCGGCTCTCAATGTCAGGAAAGGCAATAAATTTGAGATAAGCCTTGTGGGAGGCAAGGAGCCAGAGGTTTTCAGCGTAGGCAGGAAGGGTGCTCTAGGACTGTTCGATGTTGTAAGCAGGATGATAAGCATCAGCAGCGACGCACGCATGGCTTATGCAATAGGCACCATGGAAGCACAGAAGAACATTATGGTAAAGCAGCAGGCAGTGGCTATGGAAGTAGGAGCCAGGCATGTCATGGAATACATTTCAGAAGAAACCCATGAAGAGAAAGCAACTGCAGCAAAACAGCGCATGGACGCTTATGCCGAAGAATATTCGAAGAAGCAGATGGTGAGCGTAAACGCAAAGAACAGCGATGGCAAACAGCTCAACGTAAGCTTCAACTTTATACCTAAGATAAAAAACACCATATACAGTGCTATGAGCTCAGAGGCCCTGTACACGCTTACGCACAGCGTTTACTCGAGAAGCAGTGCGGTTGCTGGAATGCTGTATGGAAATACAAAAAGCGTAGGATCAAGTCTTTCGGCTACAATAGCAAGCACTATAAAGCAGAATGCAATGCAGGAGGTTGCAAGGAATGCTTATGCGATGAGGTATGTGGCGCTCGATAACATAAGCCACACGGTAGTTCTCGAAGGGAATACTTCTGCATACGCCAGCTCTGATTGCCTTTGCTTCCCTGATCTCAGCATAGAGGAATTTACGAGCAACGTTTATCAGGAATTCGGCGAGAGGCTGGTTAGCGGCCATGTAGAAGCGGTTGCAAGCGAAAAAGATCACAAGGCAGAAACGCCGCGCATGGAGAAGGCAGAAGGCTTCGGGCTTCTGAGGAAGGAAGAAGCTGAGAAAAAGAGCAACGTTGAAGAAGAGCGCCAGAGCCTAGAGATTAAGAATGCCCTTGATGCACACAAGCAGGAAGTAGCAAAGAAGATACTGGGAAACTCGATCATATTCAACGCCAGGGCCCTCAACGAGAAGAAAAAGAAGGAAAAGAAAATATTCGAGCATTTCGTGACATCCTCCCACGACTGAAGTCGTAGGCTTCCAATGGTGGCTTTTTGATTGGTCATCTTGAACCACCACGTATAGTTCCTGATTCAACGACGGTTGCCTCCTGTAGTTGAGGTCTTACAACGTC